>DASYBQ010000183.1:0-57758 GCA_036500625.1 Pseudonocardia sp.
CAGGGTTCCAGCGCGCGCGCCACGAACGGGTCGTAGAGCACGCCGACCGGCAGCAGCGGCTGCCCCATCCGGCTCCAGGTCGCCCCCAGTTCGCCGAGCGCCCCAACCAGGTTCGTTTCGGCGATGCCGAGCTCGATGTGACGGCCGGCCGGGAGCTCGCGCCAGTGCAGGATCGTCTCGGCGTCGTCGGCGAACCAGTCCGCGCGCTCGGCCTGGGACCACACGCCGACCTTGTTCACCCAGCCGGCCAGGTTGGTACTGGAGCTGACGTCCGGGCTGACGGTCACGATCCTGGCCCCGGCCTCGGGGGCCGCGCGGTTGACATCCAGCAGGGTGCGGCCCAGCGCGGCCTGCGTCGTGGCCCGGCCCGCCGGGGTGCGCCCCAGGTCAGCTGGCACCGCCGGCGGCTCGACCCGGGGGCCGGGGGCACGCTGGAGCCGTTCCGCGGTCGCCGCGCACAGGCTGGCCTCCGCGGTGCCGTCCGCGAAACGCCGCCACGGGTTCTCGGTGTCCGCGCCGGTGCGCGCGGCCAGGTCACTCAGCTGTTCCGCCGTGAGCAGGGCCGAGTGATTCTGCGGGTGGCCCTCGGTGGCCAGCCCGTATCCCTTGACCGTGTAGGCGAAGATCACGGTCGGGCGGGTATCGTCGATCGCGGCCATGGCGCGGTCCAGCGCCTGGTGGTCGTGCCCGCCCAGGTTGCGCAGGGCAGCGTGCAGGGTGCCGTCGCTGACGGTCTCCAGCAGCGCGCGGACCGGGTCCGCGTCCGCCGCGGGGCCCGGCAGCCGGGTGCGCAGTTCGGAAGCGCGGCACCGCAGCAGCCGCTGGTACTCCGGGTTCGGCATCCGGTCGATCCGGTCGCGCAGCAGATCACCTCCGGGCCGGGTGAACAGATCCTCCAGCAGGTGGCCGTACTTGACCGTGAGGACCTGCCAGCCTGCCGCCGCGAACATCCCCTGCAGCCGGGGCGCGCCGATATTCGGCACCACCCGGTCCAGCGACTGGCGGTTGAGATCGACGATCCACACCACCTCCCCCAGTTCGGTGACCATCGGGTCCAGGATCGCCTCCCAGCAGGCGCCCTCGTCCAGTTCGGCATCCCCGAGCAATGAGTACTGCCGCCCGCCGGGGTCAGCGCCGAAATGACCGGCGACGTACCGGTGCGCCAGCGCCCCCCAGATTGGCGCGGTCGCGCCGATACCGACCGAGCCGGTCGAGTAATCCACGGGATCGGGATCCTTGGACCGGCTGGGGTAGGACTGCAGGCCGCCGAACTGCCGCAGCGTCGTCAGGTACGACTCATCGAGCCGGCCCAGCAGATAGTTGATCGCGTGCAGCGCCGGCGAGGCGTGCGGCTTGACCGAGACCCGGTCGCCCGGGGCGAGGTGCCGGAACCAGAGCGAGGTCATCAGCGACACCATCGATGCGCAGGACGCCTGGTGCCCGCCCACCTTCAGCCCGGACGGGTTGGGCCGCACCCGGTTGGCGTAGTGCACGATCGCGCTGGACAACCACAGCACCCGCCGCTCGATCTCGTCCAGCTCCGCGAATGGCCTGCTACCGGCAGGGGCCGGCGCGGTGCGGGTCATAGAGGTCCTCCATTCGGCGTCGAACTGGGACAGAAGTCGACCGTAGTCCGAAACGAGTCCGCGACCGATGTGCCGAAGCCCCGCCCGGTAGTCCACTATGCGCAGGTGCGGGTTTCAGCGAGGGCCGACTACGCGGTGCGGGCGGCGGTGGAGTTGGCGACCGATCCGGACGCCCATCGCAACGCCGAGTCGATCGCGGCGGCGCAGGACATTCCGCAGAAGTTCCTGCAGACGATCTTGTGCGACCTGCGGCGGGCCGGCATCGTGGCCAGCCGGCGAGGCGTGGACGGCGGCTACCGGCTGGGTCAGCCCGCCAAGGACATCAGCGTGGCGGACGTGCTGCGCGCGGTGGACGGCCCGCTCGCCACGGTGCGTGGTGAGCGGCCGCAGGACCTGAGCTATCCGGGAGCCGCTGAGGCTCTGCGGCCGCTGTGGGTAGCGATGCGAGCGAGTGTGCGCGGTGTGCTGGAGAACGTCACCCTCGCCGACCTGGCCGCTGGCAAGCTCCCCGCGCGGGTGCGCCGCGCCGCGGAAAGCGACGACGCCTGGCGTAACCACTAGCCGTCCCGTCCGGGTCACCCGAGGAATGCACCGGCTGGCAGGCTGCGCAGCGATGCACAGTTCGGCACGGAGCCACCCTTCCGGGCGACACACACGCGCGCCTGATCGGGATCACCGTGCACAACGGCTACGTTCCGTGATCATGCGTCGGTGGGAAAGGTGGCTACCTCAGGCCGCGGCCGCACTTGTCACCGTGGCCGGCCTGGCACCCAGCGTGGCCACGACCTCGGCCGGGAGCGGCTCGGCGAGCAACGTGCCCAGCAGCCACTACGTGGTGCTCAGCGGTGACGACCAGGCCGCCGACGCGCTCGGCTACCGGTCCGGGTGCACCGATGGGCGTGCCGGGCGGACCGGGCTGCGGGTGTTGTTCTTCGGCACCCAGGAGAAGGACGGCCGGATCCGGCCCCCCGGCACCGCCGTTGCCACGCCCGCCATCCGGGTCGGCCTCGACTGGGCGGCACACGCCTCGGCCGGCTGGGTCCGTGGGTTCACCCAGTGCGGCCAGGCCAACGCGGTACTCGCGCTGGGGGTCAACAACAAGTCCGACGGCGGCGCGGACCCGGCCAGCGCCGGGACGGCCTGGGCGCAACTGGTGGACCAGGTCGGCGCGGCGGCCCCGCCGAGCCGGGTCGCGGTCACCGGGGCGCTGGACGGCGAGCCGTCCTGGTCGCCGGCCCGCTGGGCCACCAGCTGGGTCAAGGCCTACACCTCGGCGAGCAGCCGGCTGCTGTACGCGGCCAACTCGGCGGACGGCTGCCCCACCACCGGCCAGGCGGAGAACTGCTCGAACGGCTGGACGGTCGGCGATGTGTACCAGGTGTCCACCGGCGCCGCGCCGACCGTGGTGGCGCTACCGCAGATCTACCGGACGGACGGCACTCAGGCCCGGCAGTGGGGCTACATCAGCCAGTGGGGCACCCAGCACGGCGGCGGGCCGCTGCGGGTGGTCGGCGCACTGAGCCAGCAGGCGGCCTGCCGACAACAGCCCGGCTGTGCACGCACCGACAACTCCCCCGACGCCGCCCGCCAGCAGCTGGCCCAAGCACTCGACAGCGGGGCAACCACCAAGCACGACACCGCGCTGGTGTCCACCGACGTCGACTGGCTCCGCCCGACCGACCCACGCTGACTGATCCGGCGGCACGACGAAAAGCGTGTCGTGTCGCCGGCACTCACGAGTAGTAGAAGGTGGCCCCGCAGGCTCCGAAGGAGTTCCGGCGAAGAGGGATACGCCAGCGCGAAGTCACGTCAGGAACACGACCGCGCTGATCGCTACGCAGACGACACCGATCAGCGCCGCCACCAGCAGCGACCACCCCACCGGCACCACGGCGGCCGCGACCGCGGCGGGGGTCGTGACCGCGGCGCCGACCAGCATCGGGCGGTGCGCGTGCAGCCACTCCCCGATGTCCAGCTCGCCGTGGGTGGCCTGGCGGTGCAGCCGTACCGCGAGCAGGAAACCCAGGCAGGCGAAGCCGCAGGCGCCGTCGCCCAACGCCTCCGGCGGGTCGAGCAGCAGCGCAACGGCCGTGCACAGCACCGCGAGCGCGGCCATGACCCCGCTGCTGGGGCGCAGCGTGGCCAACGCCACCGCCATTGCCCCGATGGTGAGTACCACGGCCACCACGAGCCCGTTGGTGGACTCCTGGGGTGTGGCCGGCTCGGACACCAGCGCCAGCGCGGTGGGCACCGCGAGCATCACCGCGCCGGCCGAAAGGCAGACCATCGGCCGGCCGGCCGCGACGCTCGGGCCGGTCACGGCCTGGCTCCGGCCAGCGGGCGCTGCGCCATCGGCCGCAGCACCTCCTCCAGCTCGGCACCGTCCGGCCAGGTGCCGACCGGAATGCCGAGGTCGGCCAACCGGTGCCGCACGCCACGCCGGCCCAACCGCCACATGCGCACCGCGATCGGGTCGTAGGAGCTGTCCGGGCGAGGCGTGGGCTCGGTACGCAGCACGTCCACCACGGCCAGCCCGAAGCCACGCCGGCGCAGGTCGGTCAGCGCGTTGACCACCCGCTCGTCCAACAGCGGGGAGAACACCACGACGGCGGCGCCACGGGGCAGCACGGTGCGCGGGAAGCTGCCGGCGTCCGAAGGCGCCGAACCGCCCCGGGCCTGCACGTCGATCAACGCCTCCACCACGCGGTAGAAATGCCGCCGGCCCAGGTCCGGGGCCAGCCAGCGGACCACCCCGCCCAGCGCGATCACCCCGGCCCTGTCACCCCGGCGCAGCGCGGCCTGCACCACGGCCAGCGCACCGTGCACGGACAGCTCGAGGGTGGAGGAGTCGCCCTGGCGCACATCCGACGAAGCGTCGATCAACACGACCACCTTGGCGGACTGCTCGACCAGCCGCTCCGTCACGTGCAGCTGGCCGCGCCGTGCGCTCACCGGCCAGTTCACCGTGCGCAGCGGGTCTCCCGGCCGGTACTCGCGCAGCCCGGCGAACTCGACGCCCTCGCCCTTGCGCCGGCCGAGGTGCACCCCGAGCAGGTCGGGCAGGTCCATCGGGCGCGGTACCGCATCGACCCGCTCCGCGTTGGGGAACACCGCCACCTCGGCAACGCCGGCTTCGGCCGAGCCGGTCAGCAGGCCGCTCGCCGCCTGGGTGTCGACCCGGACCCGGATGTCGGCACGGCCCCAGCGCACCCCGCGCAGCTCCCACTCGCCACGCACCGAACTCCGGGTCGGCCGGCGCAGACTGACCCGCTCCGCCACGACCCCGGGACCGTGCAGCAGCTCGATGTCCAACAGGTCGACCCCGGCCGGCGCGGACAGCTCCATGGTCAGCGTGACGGTCTCGCCCTCGAAGATCCGCGCCGAGGAGGTGCTCGCCGAGACGGTGAGCGAGCGTTCCGGCCGGACGCTCCACCAGGCGCCGGCCAGCGCGCCGAGCAGTGGCGCTGCGAACACCAGGATGTCGTAGCGGCCGACCAGGACCACCCCGAGCACCACCAGCACGGCCAGGAACACCACGGCGGACAGCCAGCCGGCCGCTTCCCAGTCGATCCGCCGGTCGATCACCAACGCGATTCCACACTCTGCTCCGCCCGGGACCGGTGGGCGTCGGACCTCGTGCCACCCGAGGGATTCGACGACGACTGCGAACCGGACGACGTCCTCGGCGCGGACACCTTGCTCAGCAGCTTGGTCAGCACGTCCTCGGGCTGGATCCGGCGTACCCACATCTCCGGGCGCAGGCTCAGCCGGTGCGCCAGTGTCGGCACGGCCAGCGTCTTGACGTCTTCGGGAATCAGGTAGTCGCGCCCGTCCAGCAACGCGTGCGCCCTGGCCAGCTGCAGCAACGCCAGCGAGGCCCGTGGGCTGGCGCCGACCAGCACGTCCTTGTCGTCGCGGGTGGCCGCCACGATGCGCACCACGTAGTCCAGCACGTCGCTCTGCACCGAGACCGACTCGACCGACTCGCGCATCGCGAGCAGCGACTCGGCGTCCAGCATCTGGCTCACCTTCGGCAGCCCGGAGCCACGCTCGAGGCGCCGGGACAACACCTCCACCTCGTCGTCCTGCTTCAGGTACCCGATCCGCACCCGCAGGCCGAAGCGGTCCAGCTGCGCCTCCGGCAGCGGGTAGGTGCCCTCGTACTCGATCGGGTTGTCGGTGGCGAGCACCACGAACGGCTGCGGCAGCTGGTGCGAGTAGCCGTCCACGCTGACCTGCTCCTCGGCCATCGCCTCGAGCAGGGCGGCCTGGGTCTTCGGTGGCGTGCGGTTGATCTCGTCGGCGAGCAGCAGGTTGGTGAACACCGGACCGGCCCGGAAGCTGAACTCACCAGTCTTCTGGTTTAGCACCGTGGTCCCGGTCAGGTCGGCCGGCAACAGGTCCGGGGTGAACTGGACCCGGCGGAAACCTAGGCCAAGCGCGTCGGCGAACGACCGGGCGATCATCGTCTTGCCGAGGCCGGGCAGGTCCTCGATCAGCACGTGGGCGCGCGCAAGTACCGCGCACAGGATCAGCTCCAGTGCCGACCGTTTGCCGACCACCACCTTCTCGATCTCGTCAAGCACAGCCGCGCTCCGGCCCGCGACATCGGTCGCCGCCGGCGCGGAGGGCACATTCGGGGTCACTGTCTCTCCACCCTGTCGAGAATCTGTACCAGCGCCTCACGGCCCGCGCCGGGCGCGGACCGGTCGTGCGAGCGGGGTGCCTCCCGGTCCACCAGCGGCCACAGCTCACCGAGCCGCTCGCGCGCCGCCTCGCGCAGGTCGCCGCCGGCGTATCGCTGCTCCGCAACGGAGAGCTCGACCAGCTCGGCCAGCACCGGGCGGACGCTGTGATCCCAGTTGCGCTCCGACCCGCCGGCCCATGCCGCCGCCACCAGGTAGCGGCGGTAGGCCGGTGAGGACTCCACCGCACCCTCGTCGACCTTCTCCGGCCGGTTGCGCGAGCGCTGCCAGCGCAGCCACAGGTTCGCCCCGAGCACGATGACGATCACCGCGATGGCACAGAAACCCATCACGACCAGCCCGGTCACCGAGCCGACCATCGAGGCGGCCAGCGGCAAGGTCAGCACGCTCACCTGGCACGCTCCTCGGTCACACCGAGCGCCCGCAGAATCGCCTCGAGCGCGCGGTCCGCGTTGTCCCGGTCGGACTCCCGCACCGGATGCTTGCTGAACCGGGCCACCCGGAACAGCCCGAGCAGCTCGGTGGCCGGCTTCTCGGGCAGCCGGGCGCCCGCGACACCTCGGCGCAGCACCTCCTGCGGGGTGTCCGCCGCCCGAGGGGTGACGTCGCCGCCGACCCCGGCCAGCGCCTGTTCCATCGCGGCGAAGCAGGCCACGATAGCCTCCCTCGGATCGGTGATGGTGCGGTCCCGCACGGCGGCGCGCCCGGCAACCACGGCCCTGGCTACCGTCTCGTCCTGCACCTCGTCTTCGTCCTCCTCGTCGGCGTCGACGTCGATGTCCTCGCCGCGGCGCAGCAGCACCACGGCCAGCGCGATCAACGCCAACAGCGCGATCAGGATCGTGACGTAGGTCCCCCAGCCCGCCTCGTGCGGCCCGCCCGGCTGGCCCTGCTGAGCGGTCCCCTGCCCGTTGGCCGGCGCGCCGGGCTGTTGCTGCGGCATCTGCTGTTTCTGCTGCGGATCCGGGCCGAACAACTGCATCAGGATCTGGTAGGCGATGGCGACGGCGGTGCCGATGAGCACGGCGGACCACACCCGCCTGCGTTGCGCCTGGTTGAGCTTCTTGCGTTGGCCGGGCCGCCCGGCCATCCGCTTGCGCCGCTGCTTGCCCGCCCAGATCAGCAGCACCAGGCCCGAGGTGACCACCCCGACACCCACCATGCGGATGATCCCGAGCACCACCGAACCCAGGCCACCTGACACGTGCGGCAGGTCGCCCGCGGCCCTGGCCCGCGCCGCGACCACCGCAAGCACCAGCAGCACCCCGATACCGCCCACCCGCATCAGTGTCGAGCCGAAGCCGGTGCCGGCGTCGCGCTGACCTTGATGCTGTGCCATGGCCCTGTCTGCTTCTCGTCCGAGAGCACGGTCGGCGCCGCGCCGGTTTGTAGCCGAGGGCACATTGTGGCTGCTCCTCGGCCGAACGGCATACTGAGGCCGCGCACAACCGGTAACCGAGGCGGTGATTCTCCCCGGCGCACGAGGCCGACCAGCGGGATCAGCCTAAGGTTGTTTCGCGATGGCGGGCGAGGATTGACCCAACGGGTTGCCCCGCCGCGCACCGGGTCAGCGTTGACCCGCCGGCCGCCGGCCGCCGGCCGAGCGGGCGCACCATCACCAGCCTCGGCCAACGGTCCAGCCCCGCGGCCCGCTCCAGCTCGCGGATCGTGCGCAGGCCGGTGCGCTGCCGGGCCGGTGGCAGGTCCACGAAGCCGAGCCTGCGATAGTACGGGGCATTCCACGGCACGTCGAGATAGGTGGTCAGGCAGAGCCCGTCCACACCCTCGGCAACGGCCAGCCGGGCGAGGTGCTCGATGAGACCACTGCCCAGCCGCCGCCCGGCCGCCCTCGGGTGCACCGAAACCTGTGCGATGTGCAGGTACTGGTCCACCGGCTCGGCCAGCAGGAACGCCACCGGGACCCCTCGGCCGGTGCTCACCAAGGCCCGGTCCCGGCGCTGGTAGTGCTCCAGCTCGGCAACCGACAGCGGCTCGGCATCGGCGATCTCGGTCATGCCGATGTCCCGGAACGGCGCACCGGAGGCGAGTTCGATCTCGCGCAGCAGCGGCAGCTCGTCGTGCCGCGCCGCCCGGATACCGTCCGCGCGCCGGATCAATGGCCGAACGCCTCGGCCAGCCACCAGGACGGCCCGATGTCGGCCACCTTCGCATCGACCAGCAGCGGTCGGTCCCTGGGGCCGGCCAGCCATTCGGCCACCGCGTCCAGATCGGCGACCGAACGGACCGTGACGCCTGCGCAGCCGAACCCTCGCCCGACTCGCGCCAGGTCGGTGTCCGGGAACCGCACGGTGCTCAGGTCCGCACCGCCGGAGAAATGGTGCACCTCGGCACCGTACGCGGCATCGTTGTAGATCACGATCAGCATCGGGATGCCGAGGCGGACCACCGTGTCCAGCTCCACCAGGCTCATCTGGAAGCCACCGTCGCCCAGCGCGGCAACCGGCAACCGGTCCGGGCTGGCCACCGCGGCGCCCAGCGCGGTGGCCAGCCCGAGCCCGATGGACTGGTAGGCCTGGGTGAAGCAGAAACCGCGCTGGTCGGGCACCGCCAGGTAGGCACTCGGATAGCCCATGAAGTTGCCCGAGTCGACCGCGACGACCCGCTGCGCCGGCAGCAGCTCGTCGAGGCGCCGGCTCAGCACCCTCGGGTCGATGGCGTCCGGGGTGGACTCGTCGGGCAGCGCCACGTCGTTCCAGCGGACGCCGTCGGCCAGCCGGGCACGCAGCTGCGGGCAGCGGTAGCCGGTACCGGTGTGGCCCCGGGCGCCCAGTTCGGCGCGCAGGTCTTCCGCCACCAGTCGCGCGTCGCCGAGCACGCCGAGAACCACCGGGCGGTGTGCGCCGAGCGCGGCCTGCTCGACGTCCACCTGGGCCACCCGGGCACCCGGGCCGACCAGCGCCCCGTGCCGCATGGTCCACATGTTCAGCGCGCAGCCCCAGCCGATGACCAGGTCCGCGCCGGTGATCAGTTCGGCGGCCAGCGGCGAGGCGAAGCCGCCCGAGATGCCCAGCGACCACGGCTCCCCGTGGAACAGCCCGTTGGCCACCGCCGAGGTGGCCAGCAGCGCGCCGCACTCGTCGGCCAGCCGGCACAGCGCCTCGCGGGCCGCCAGTGCGCCCCGGCCGGCCACGAACACCGGTCGGCTCGACGCGGCGACCAGCTCGGCCAACGCGGCCACCGCGCCGGCATCCGGACGCACCTGCGCGGCGGGCTCGACCGGGGGCAGCACCGCAGGTTCGTCGCCCGGCGCGGGCAGCGCCTGCACATCCTGCGGCAGGTTGAGCACCACGGTGCGGCGTTGCGTGACCGCGGTGCGGTAGGCGCGCACCGTGTCCGCGACCGCGCTGGCCGCCCCGTGCACCCGCATCGGCACCGCGCCGACGGCCCTGGCAAGGCCGTCCTGGTCCACGTCGAAGTTGGACAGCACGGCGCCGGCGGCGGTGTCGGCGGTGAGCACGATCAGCGGGGTACGGCTCTTCGCGGCCTCGGTGATCCCGGTCAGTGCGTTGCTGAACCCGCAGCCCTGGTGGGTGCTGACCACCGCGACCCGGCCGGTGGTCCGGGCGTAGGCGTCGGCCGCGGTGGCCGCGCCGGCCTCGTGCCGGGTGGCCACGAACGGCACGCCGTGTGTCCGCAGCGCGTTGGTCACGTGGAAGTTGCCGCTGCCCACCACGCCGAACGCCTGCGCCACGCCGAGCCGCGCGAGGGTGCGCCCGACCAGCTCCGCGACATCCACTGCTCAGACGGCCCTTTCGACCAGCGCAAGGACCCGGGCCGGGCTACCCGACCCGCCCACGATCGGCAGCGGGGACACCACGAGCAGCGCGCCGGTGACCGGCAGCTCAGCCAGGTTGCGCAGCTGGGTCAGGCCGAGCTTCCCGGCACCGAGGATGCGCTCGTGGCACGGGAACGGCGGGTCGAGCTCAGGGGCGCGGCCCGCGTCGGTGCCCACCGTCTCCACCCCGAGCCCGGCGATCGGGGACTCCTGCGCCAACCAGCGGGCACACTCCGGCGACACCCCGGGGGTGTGCGAGCCGGTGTCGTCCACGTTCAGGAACTCCGCCTGGTCGGCCGACCGGGCGTCCCACCCGGTCCGGAAGAGCAACCAGCCGCCGTCCGGGAGCGGTCCGTGCTCGGACTGCCACGCCACGACATCCTCAATTTCCAACAGGAAATCAGCGTTGTCGCTCACCCGATCGGAGGCATCGAGTACGACAGCCGGAGCAATCAGGCTGCGCAGTGGAATTTGGGACACGTCGATGCCGTCCCGCCCGGACGCCCAATGGTTCGGCGCATCCACATGGGTACCGGTGTGCTCACCGGTGTGGATGTTGTTCCAGTACCACCGAGGACCGCGCTCATCGTAGCGGCTGATCTCTTCCAACTGGAAGTTGATTGTATTTGCAAACGGTTCCGGCAGGCGCAGCACCGGCGTGGAATCCGTGAGCGGAGCGGTGAGATCAATTATCTCCAACTGGCTGCCGCGAATAGCGGACACAATATCAGCAATCACAGACAAAGTGACCTCCCACTAAACTTCGAACAGTATTACCCAACAGCGACTCGGGTCGTCAAGGACGATGACATCCCCCCAGGCCGAGATCATGAGGACGCCGGCCGAGCCGCTCAGATTTCACCACCGATCGCGCGCTCCCGCCTCCGGGGGAAGCTTGGCCGTGCGTGGCGATGGTCACGCCAAGGGTTGACCGGCGGGCACACTGGAGATCGACCTCGACGAAAGGACTCCTGACGATGAGCGGCGTGCGCGAGCGGGCGCGACTGTTCTGCGAGCGCTTCGGGCTGGCGGTGCCGGTACTGGAGTCGCCGATGGCGGGTGCCTGTCCGCCCGAGCTGGCGATAGCGGTCGCCGAGGCGGGCGGCATGGGCGCCAGCGGCGTCGTGCTGGACCCGCCGGAGCACATCGAGCAGTGGGTCCAGCGCTTTCGCGCCGGCTCCGCCGGGGCGCTGCAGCTCAATATCTGGGTTCCAGATCCGCCGGAGCCGGACGAGGCACGCGTCGCCGCCGCGCGGGGGTTCCTCGGCGGCTTCGGTGAGCCCGGTGAGCCGGCGGGGCCCGCGCCGGTGTTCGCCGAGCAGTGCGAGGCGATGCTGGCCGCGCGGCCGACGGTGGTCTCCTCGATCATGGGCTTGTTCGAGCCCGACTACGTCCGGAGGGTGCACCGCAACGGCATCGCCTGGTTCGCCTGCGCCACCACGCTGGACGACGCGCTCGCCGCGCAGCAGGCCGGCGCGGACGCGGTCGTCGCGCAGGGCATGGAGGCCGGCGGCCACCGGGGCAGTTTCGACCCGGCCGCCGCGGAGGGCACCGACGTCGGCCTTTTCGCCCTGCTCCCCCGGCTCGCCGACCACCTGCGGGTGCCGATCGTGGCCGCCGGCGGCATCGCCGACGGGCGTGGCGTGGCCGCCGCGCTCACCCTGGGTGCCAGCGCGGTACAGATCGGTACCGCGCTGCTGCGCTGCCCGGAGACCGGTATCAGCAAGTCGTGGGCCGCCTCGCTGGACGGGCTGGCACCGGAAGCCACCGTGCCCACCCGGGCGTACTCGGGCCGGCTCGGTCGGGCCGCCCCGACCCCGTTCGTCACCGCGTGGGCCGCGCCGGGCGCGCCGAGAACCGCGCCCTACCCACAGCAGCGCCAGCTCGTCGGGCAATGGCGCCGAGGCACCCCGAACGGGCTGGACCGGGTCAACCACTGGGCCGGCCAGAGCGCCGCACTGGCCACCGAGGAACCGGCCGCCGCGGTGCTCACCCGGATGTGGCGGGAGGCCACCGAGCTGCTCCCCTGACCCGGGCCATCGCGACCGCCGGCCGAAGTTTCCTGGACAAATAACTCTTTAGTAGAGATAACATTGTCCGGTGACCACTATCTCCACCACCTCGCGGACCGGCGAGGAACTGCTCGCGGTGACCACCCGGCTGCGCCGGGTGCTCCGCCGCCGGCTGCGCGCCGGCGCCACAGAGCCGTCGCTGCACGGATCCCAGCTGGAACTGCTGCGCCTGGTGGAAACCGCCCCGGGCACCGGGGTGGCCTCCGCCGCGCGAGTGCTGCACCTCGCGGGCAACTCGGTGAGCACGCTGGTCAACCAGCTGGTCGCGCTGCGGCTGCTGAGCCGCACCGCCGACCCGGTGGACCGCCGCGCGGCGCGCCTGGAGCTCACCCCCGCCGCGCACGAGCGGTTGGCCCGCTGGCGACAGGCACGGATCGAGCTGGTCGGCACGGCAATGGACCGGCTCCCGGAGACAGACCGGCAAGCGGTGGCCGCCGCGTTGCCCGCGCTCGGCCGCCTACTGACCGAGCTCGAGGAGGCCTCATGACGCACCAGGACCCAACCCCGGCCGTGCGCTGCGCCGGCCTGCGGCAACATTTCGGTGACACCGTGGCGGTCGACGATCTCGACCTGGACGTCTACCCCGGGGAGACGTTCGGCCTGCTCGGGCCCAACGGCGCCGGCAAGACCACCACCATCCGCATGATCACTACGCTGCTGCCGGCGCCCACCGGCGCGGTCAGCGTGTTCGGGGTGGACGTGGCGCACCGGCGCACCTCGGTCCGCCGATTGATCGGCTACGTGCCGCAGCAGCTGTCCGCCGACGCCACGCTGACCGGCAGGGAGAACGTGGCGCTGTTCGCCAGGCTCTACGACGTGCCGCGCCGGCAGCGCCGCGAGCGGGTGGCCGAGGTGCTGGCCTCGGTGGACCTTGCCGAGGTGGCGGACCGGCCGGCCAAGACCTACTCCGGTGGCATGGTGCGCCGGCTCGAGCTGGCGCAGGCGCTGGTCAGCGCGCCCAAGCTGCTGGTGCTCGACGAGCCGACCGTCGGGTTGGACCCGGTCGCGCGGGACGGGGTGTGGGCGCGCATCGAGCAGATCCAGCGGGACACCGGGATGACCGTGCTGATGACCACCCACCTGATGCAGGAGGCGGACCAGCGCTGCGACCGGGTGGCCCTGATGCACCGGGGCCGGATCCGGGCACTCGGTACGCCGGCAGAGCTGCGCGGCACGCTCGGCGAGGACGCCACACTGGACGACGTGTTCCGCGCCTACACCGGCGACCGGCTGGCGGAGAACAGCGGTGCCATGCGGGACGTGCGCGCGGCCCGGCGCACCGCGAGGAGGGTGTCATGACGCTGAGCACGCCGGTGGACATCCCGCCCGACCCCGGGCCGCTGGAGCTGGTCCGTACCGGCCTGGCCCGGATCGGCGCGATGTGCCTCGTCGAGCTGCAGAAGCTGCGCCACGACCGTTCCGAGCTGCTCACCCGCGCGGTGCAGCCGACACTGTGGCTGCTCGTCTTCGGCCAGGTCTTCACCCGGATCCATGCCATCCCGACCGGCAACACGCCCTATCTGGACTTCCTCGCACCGGGCATCCTGGCCCAGTCCGCGCTGTTCATCGCGATCTTCTACGGCATCCAGATCATTTGGGAGCGCGACGCCGGCGTGCTGGCCAAGCTGATGGTCACCCCGACGCCCCGGATCGCGCTGGTCACGGCCAAGGCGTTCGCCTCCGGGGTGCGCGCGGTGGCCCAGGCGGTCGGCGTCATGATCATCGCCGCGCTGTTGGGTGTGCACCTGAGCCTGGCTCCGCAACGGCTGCTCGGCATGATCGTGGTGTTGGTGCTCGGCTCGGCGTTCTTCTGCTGTCTTTCCATCACGATCGCCGGGCTGGTGCTGTCCCGGGAACGGCTGATGGGTATCGGGCAGGCCATCACCATGCCGCTGTTCTTCGCCTCGAACGCGCTGTACCCGGTGCAGCTGATGCCCGGCTGGCTGCAGGTGATCAACCACATCAACCCGCTCAGCTACGAGGTGGAGGCGCTGCGCGGGCTGCTGGTGGGCGCACCGGCCCGGCTGGCGCTGGACTTCGGCGTGCTGGTGCTCGCGGCGGCGGTCATGATCAGCATCGCGGCGGCGCTGCTGCCCCGGCTCACCCGCGGCTGACCCAGTCGTCGGGCTCGTCGGCCGGCAGGCTCCGGTTGATCACCAGCTGGAACAGCCCGCCACCGAGCAGTCCGCCGATGATCGGCGCCACGATCGGCAGCCAGAAGTAGAGATGGCCGTGCTGGTCGTACCAGGCGGAGGCGAAACCGGTGACGAACGAGGCGAGCCGGGGGCCGAAGTCACGCGCCGGGTTGATCGCATAGCCGGCGTTGGCGCCGAAGGCCATGCCGATGCCGACCACCACCAGGCCGATCGCCACCGGGGCCAGGTTGGCCAGCGGCGGGTTGTTCCGCCGGTTGACCAGCGCGAAGATGATGAAGACCAGGATCGCGGTGCCGACGACCTGGTCGAAGAACGCGGTGGGCACACCGACGCCGTCCACCCCGTTGCCCGGCAGCGTGGAGAACACGAACTGGGTCTTTGCCGTGTGCCCCGGGTCGTACTTGGCGAGCAGGTCGGCATAGTCGACCCGTACGATCAGCGCGGCGACGAACGCGCCGGCGGTCTGCGCCAACGAGTACGGGATGACCTTGCGCCACGGGAAGCCCTGGAAGGCCGCCATCGCGATGGTGACCGCCGGGTTGAGGTGGCCGCCGCTGATCCGGCCGGCCACGTAGACGCCGAACATGACGCCGAACCCCCAGGACCAGGCGATCGCGTCGTGGTCGCCGAGGCTGCCGTCCGGGCTGGTCACCACCTGGGCGACCGAGCCGACGCCGAAGAGGATCAAGATCATAGTGCCGAGGAACTCCGCCCCCAGCTCGCCAAGGTAGGACCGTGTCACCCGTGCTCCCTCCGGCTACGTTGCCGCCCAGCCAGCAGACCACTAATTCGGAGCGTCGGAAAGCTCCATCGAGGTCCTATTTATCGTCCGGTGGCCCCGCCGATGTCCTCGGTCGCGGACCGCGCGACCTCGCGCAGGCAGCTCAGCGAGGTGAAGAGATGACCGCGCAGGCCGAGCGAGCGGGCAGCCGCCACGTTGGGCTCCCGGTCGTCGATGAACAACACCTCCTCGGCCGCGACACCCAGCGCGTGCAGGCACCAGGTGTAGGCGCCCGGCTCCGGCTTGGCGTGCCGGATCCGGCAGGAGAATGCCCGGACCTCGAAGACCTCCAGCCACGGCTGGCGGCGTTCGAAGTCGTCGGCGTGCTCCAGCGGGATGTTGGACAGCAGGCCCAGCCGGTGCCCGCCCGCCGCGAGCCGGCGCACGAAGTCCACCATCTGGTCGTCCACCGCGCTCCAGCTGCGCACGTCCGCGTCCACCAGCTCCCGGAGCCGCTGTGCCGAGTAGGTCCGGCCCAGCCGCCGCCCGACCGTCTGGAAGTACTCCGGGCCGGTCTCCTCGCCCCGGTCGTAGGGCTGGCGCAGCTCCCAGTAGGCCGCCCAGAACTCGGCGGCCGGCGCCTCGCCCAGCCCCTCGATCTCCGCCAGGCTGGCCGGCGACTGCGTCCTGGCGATCACACCGAACAGGTCGAACAACAAAACCGACACACCCCGACGGTAGCCCGCCCCCACCCATCCGCGAGTCGCCGGTGGGGTGAGGATGGGGCGGTGACTGTGCACTTCATCGGCGCCGGGCCCGGTGCCGCCGACCTGATCACCGTGCGGGGCCGCGACCTGCTTGCCCGCTGTGCGGTCTGCCTGTTCGCCGGCAGCCTGGTGCCGGCCGAGCTGCTGGCGGTCTGCCCGCCGGGCGCCCGGCTGGTCGACACCCAGCACCTGACGTTGGACCAGATCGTCGACGAGCTGACCGCCGGGCACCGGGCCGGCCACGACGTCGCGCGGCTGTGCTCGGGCGACCCTTCGGTGTTCAGTGCGGTGACCGAGCAGGCCCGCAGGCTCGATGCCGCCGGCGTGACGTACGACATCACCCCAGGTGTGCCGGCGTTCGCGGCCGCCGCGGCGACCCTGCGCCAGGAGCTGACCGTGCCGGGCATCGGCCAGTCGGTGGTGCTCACCCGGATCGCCGCGCGGGCCACCCCGATGCCCCCCGGCGAGGAGCTGGCAAGTCTTGGCGCGTCCCGGGCCACCCTGGTGCTGCACCTGGCCGTGCAGCGCATCGACACGGTGGTCACCGACCTGCTACCGCACTACGGCGCGAGCTGTCCGGTCGCGGTGGTGGCGCGGGCCAGCCGGCCGGACGAGCTGGTGCTGCGCGGCACGCTGGCCGACATCACCGAACAGGTCCGCAAGGCCGGCGTCCAGCGCACGGCGGTGATCATCGTCGGCCAGGTGCTCGCGCTGCCCGGCTGCGAGAGCCACCTGTACTCCGCCGCCCGGTCCCGGACCGCGCCCGAATGACCCTCCAGGTACCGAAACCGGCCCACTCGGAGTTTGGACAGAACGTGGACAACGGCTCGATCCTGATCCTGCTCGTCACCGGGAGCACTCGCTCGATGTCGAGCAACACCGGCGCACTGCGCACCGCCGAAGCCGTGGCACCCGAGGGCGTGCGCACCGAGCTGGTCGACGCGCTGGCCGAGCTGCCGGTGTTCGACCCCGACCAGGACACCGACCCGTTGCCGGCGCCGGTGGCCCGGCTGCGCGCCCGGATCGCGGCGGCGGACGCGGTGCTGTTCTCCGCCCCGGAGTACGCCGGCACCCTGCCCGGGGCGTTCAAGAACCTGCTCGACTGGACGGTGGGCGGCAGCGAGATGTACCGCAAGCCGGTGGCGTGGCTGAACGTGGCACCACCAGGGCGGGGCGACGGTGCCACCGCCACGCTGGCCACCGTGCTCGGCTACCTCGGCACCGTCGTGCTCGAGTCGTCCTGCGTGCGGCTGCCGCTGTCCTCCGCCGGCCTGGGTCCCGAGGGCACAGCCACCGACCCGGAGTTCCGCGCCGCCCTCGGCGACGTGCTGCGCACCGTGCGCGCCGAGCTGCTTGAGCTGCCGCCACCCGGGTAGCCCTCGGGACCTGCTGGTTCAGTGAATGGTGGTGAGGTGTCGTTCGATGGTGTCGAAGATGTCCCGAAAAACTCGTCCGTCCTCGCTCAACTCGCTCGCTCCACTTCTAGGCCATGGTCAGGGTTTTGGACAGGTGCGTGACTTGCCCCGTGGTCGCCGATGCCCTACCAGAGCAGACCTGCCGGTATGTGCAGGATGGCTGCCCACTGACGCAGTTTCTGCAGGTCGTGAACCGCTAGCCCGTTGTCTGTCCGGCTCAGCTGGGACTGCGTGAGACCTATCCATCGGGCGACAGCATCTTGGCGTACCGGGCGTCCGTGATAAGCGTGGTTCCGATAGGCCGAGATCACGCGGCCCATATGCCAACTGTCCAGTGCATCTCGCATCTGGCCGGTGGACCAGAACTCCGCCGGCACGCTCGGCGGGTGAGCAGCCGGTAATGATTTCCTGGGGTGTGTGAGGGCCGGCTCGCCGCGCCGCGCGAAGAAAGGAATGCGAAGTACACGGCGCGGGGAGGCGTCACAACGCTCGTTCCAACCGGGTCGCGAGCAGCTTGGTGAAGCGGGACGGGTCGGCCAGTTCGCCGCCCTCGGCCAGCAGCGCCATGCCGTGCAGCAGCTCGGCCGTCTCGGCCAGCCCGGGGTCGTCCCTGCGTGAGCTTTGAGCCGTTCGCAGGCCGGTGACCAGCGGGTGGGTTGGGTTGAGCTCCAGGATGCGCTTGATCCGGGGCATCTCCTGGCCCATCGCCCGGTACATCTTCTCCAAGGTGGGGGTGACGTCGTGCGAGTCGCCGACGATGCAGGCCGGGGAGGTGGTCAGCCGGGTCGAGAGTCGCACCTCCTTGACGTCCTCGGCCAGCGTGCTGGTCATCCAGGTCAGCAGCTCGGCGAACTCCTCGCGCTGCGCATCCGCGGTCTGCTTCTCCTCGTCTGTGTCGAGGTCGACCTGTCCCTTCGCTATCGACTGGAACTGCTTGCCGTCGAACCCGGGGACGGCATCCACCCAAACCTCGTCGATCGGGTCGGTGAGTACCAGCACCTCGTAGCCCTTCGCCCGGAAGGCTTCGATGTGCGGGGAGTTCTCCACGCTGGAGCGGGACTCGCCGGTCAGGTAGTAGATGTGCTGTTGGCCGTCCTTCATGCGCCCGACGTACTGGGCCAAGGTGGTCGGCTCGGCCGGGTCGTGTGTGGAGGAGAACGAGCAGATGTCCAGGATCGTGTCGCGGTTGTCGCCGTCGCTGAGCAGGCCTTCCTTCACCGCGCGGGCGAACTCGGTCCAGAACGTCGCGTAGCGCTGCGGGTTGTCCGACATCATGGTCTTGACCGTGGCGAGCACCCGCTTGACCAGGCGCCGGCGGATCAGCTGGATCTGCCGGTCCTGCTGCAGGATTTCCCGCGAC
Organism: Pseudonocardia sp.; assembly: GCA_036500625.1. Classification (GTDB taxonomy): domain Bacteria; phylum Actinomycetota; class Actinomycetes; order Mycobacteriales; family Pseudonocardiaceae; genus Pseudonocardia. Next base: position 18,580 of record DASYBQ010000183.1, read on the forward strand.
ACGTTCAGCGAAAGGTCCTGTGCGTCGACCACGCCCTTGACGAAGCGCAGGTACTCGGGCATGAGCGCTTCGCAGTCGTCCATGATGAACACGCGGCGGGCGTAGAGTTGCACGCCGCGTTTGCGTTCCCGCATGAACAGGTCGAGCGGGGCCTGCGACGGGATGAACAGCAGCGCCTGGTACTCGAAGGTGCCCTCGGCCTGCACCCGGATGGTCTCCACCGGGTCCATCCAGTCGTGGCAGATGTGCTTGTAGAACTCGTTGTACTCGTCCTGGGTGACCTCGCTGGACGACCGTGCCCAGAGTGCCTTCATCGAGTTGACGGTCTCGACGGCCGGGGCGTCGTCGCCGGTGGGCTCGCCTACGGGCTCGGTGGCCATGGTGATGGGCCAGGTGATGAAGTCGGAGTAGCGCTTGACGATCTCGCGGATCTTCGCCGGCGAGGTGTAGTCGTAGAGGTGGTCCTCGGCGTCCTCGGGCTTGAGTGTCAAAGTGACCGAGGTGCCCTGCGGCGCTTCCTGTACGGGCTCGATGGTGTAGGTGCCCTCGCCGGTGGACTGCCACCGGACACCCTCGGCCACCCCGGCGCGCCGGGTCAGCACGGTGACGTCGTCGGCCACCATGAAGCTGGAGTAGAAGCCGACACCGAACTGGCCGATCAGGTCCCGGGAGGTCGCCGAGTCCTGGGACTCCTTGAGCTTGCGCAGGAACTCGCCGGTGCCGGACTTCGCGATCGTGCCGAGCAGGCTCACCACGTCGTCGCGGGTCATGCCGATGCCGTTGTCCCGCACGGTGAGCGTGCGGGCGGCCTTGTCTACCTCGATCTCGATGTGCAGATTGCTGGTGTCCGCTTCGAGGTCCTTGTCGCGGTAGGTCTCCAGGCGCAGCTTGTCCAGCGCGTCGGAGGCGTTGGACACCAGCTCGCGCAGGAAGATGTCCTTGTTCGAGTAGATCGAATGGATCATCAGCCGCAGCAGCTGGCGCGCTTCGGACTGGAACTCGAGCGTCTCGACCGGCGTGGTCACGTGATTCCTTCCAAGTAATGCTGATGTTCAGGCCGGGTACCGGCGGGGGGTGAACACGACCCGGTTGCCGTCGCCGCGTTCGACGAGCCGGGTCTGCGATGAGCCGACCAGCAGTAGGGTACGCATGTCGACGAGGGACGGGTCCAACTCGGCGAGGCGCAGGACGGTGATCCGCTCCCCCGCCCCGCCGACGTCCCGGCCGAGCACCACCGGCGTATCCGGTGCGCGGTGCTCCAGCAGCAGGTCGCGGGCGGCAGCCACCTGCCAGGTGCGGCTGCGCGATGCCGGGTTGTATATGGCCAGCACCAGGTCCGCCGCCGCGGCCGAGGCCAGCCGGGACGCGATGACGTCCCAGGGCTTGAGGCGGTCGGAAAGCGACAGCACGCAGTAGTCGTGCCCGAGCGGGGCGCCGACCCGGCTGGCCACCGCCTGCGCCGCGGTCAGCCCTGGCAGCACCCGCACCGGCACGTCCTTCCAGCGCGGCTCGCAGGCCACCTCCAGCACGGCGCTGGCCATCGCGAACACCCCTGGGTCGCCGGAGGACACCACCGCCACCCGGGCGCCGGCGTGCGCGAGGTCCAGCGCGTAGGCGGCGCGCTCGGCCTCCACCCGGTTGTCCGAGGGGTGCCGGCGCTGCCGCGCGTTCGGCGGCACCCGGTCCAGGTAGGGGCCGTAGCCGACCAGGTCGCTGGCCCCGGCCAGCGCCTCCTGCACCTCCGGGGTCAGCCACGGCCGCCCGGCCGGCCCGAGGCCGACCACCACAACCTCGCCATGGCCGGTGCTCGGCTGCCGCTGCGCCACGGCCTCGCGGTCCATGGTGGAGGCGGCCAGCGGGCTGGGCAGCAACGCGAGCGAGAAGTAGGGCACGCTCGCCGGGTCCACCGAGGCCAACGGCTCGGCGCGCTGCGCGTCGCTGCTGACCCTTTCCACGTAGTGCAGCCGGTCGAGCACTCCCGCGGTCTCGGCGGCGTCCCGGACGGCGGTGAACGTGCGACCGAGCTTGAGCACGGCGGCGGCGTCGGTGTCGGCCAGCCGTCTGGCCAGCTGTTCGGGCGCCAGCGTGCCGGGCAGCACGGTCAGCACCTCGTCCCGCTCGACCAGCGGACGGCCCAAGGCCGCCGCCGCGGCCGCCATCGAGGTGACCCCGGCGACCACCTCGGTCCGGTACCGGTGCGCCAGCCGTTCGTGCAGGTGCATGTAGGAGCCGTAGAAGAACGGGTCGCCCTCGGCGAGCACCACCACATCCCGGCCGGCGTCCAGGTGCGCGGCCAGCCGGGCGGCGGCCTCCGCGTAGAAGTCGTCCAGTGCGCCCCGGTAACCGCCGGGATGGTCGGTGGTCTCCACGGTGATCGGGTAGACCAGCTGCTCCTCGATCTGGTCACCGCGCAGGTAGGGCGCCGCGCACCGCCGGGCGTTGCTGCGGCCGTGCCGCGCGCAGTGATAGGCGATCACCTCGGCGGCGCCGATCAGCCTCGCCGCCTTCACCGTCACCAGCTCCGGGTCACCCGGCCCTACCCCGACACCCCACAGTCGCCCTGCCGCCACCTGTCCTCCTCGCTGCCTCGGCCGAGCTTAAGGCTCGTGAGTGTTCAGGAGCGCTATAGCGTTACTCGGCACTCACGAGCACGTCGAATCCTGTGGGTCAGCTGTCGGTCCTGGCTCGGGCGGCGGCCGCGCGCACCTCGGCGACCTCGGCACCGTGGAACGAGGTGGCACCGTCCCTGCTGACCCGGTAGCCGTCCGGCTCGGCGACCACATCGACCACCGGGCCGGCCGGACGGCCGCAGCGCCGCGAACAACCCGACCAGTGCACCGGCAGCAGCACCGCGTCCGGGTCGACCGGGCTGGGCTCGGCGGTGCCGGCGGCCCGGCCGGCTGTGACGGAGGCGTCCGCGCGCACGTCGGCCAGCGCCTTCGCGCAGCCGGGCCGGCCGGTGCAGGACGAGACGCCCCGCGCCGGGGACCGTGGGTCGAGCACCAGGCCGGCACCCTCGAGTCGGCGCCCGGCCGGCGCGGCGGCATGCGGCGGGAGGTCCGGCAGCACCACACCGCGCCACGGAGTGAGCACCACGCGGCGCTGTGCCACCGAGGCGATCACCTGGCAACGGGCCAGGGTCAACTCGCCAAGCGGCACCGACACCGCAAGGGCAACGCGGCCGTCGATCTGCACGATCCGCCCCAGTGGGCCGATCGGGTCCCGTTGGGGCACGCTCACCAGCGGCCCCCTGACCACGCCCAACCGCCCGTCCAGCTCGTCCACCAGCTCCAACGGCCCATCGGGCAGCTCATCGACCCGCCACACCCGCTCGTCAGCGCGGCGGCGCAGGAACGCGCTGGCCGCCGCGAGCATGGCGGTCACCGCCGCACGCACCGGTGGCCGCAGACCAGTGTCCCGCCCGCCGAGCAGCAACGCGACCCGCTGGTCGGGCATCGCCAGCGCGGTCACGTCCGCGTTCACCCCGGCCACGTCACCCCGGCCGTCGTCCAGCGCGAACAGGAAACGGCCGGACAGCTGCGCCAGCGCCGGGTCGGCACACAGCCGGCGGTCCAGCTCGGAGACCAGCGGCCGCACGTCCAGCACACCCGTGCCGTCCAGCCCGGACAGCGGCGAGACGAGCACGTTGCGCGCCTTGTCGTGTGCCGCCGAGGGCAGCAGCCCCCGCCCGGCGAGTCGTTCGGACAGCTCGCGCTCCGCACCGGGCGCCAGACCGCGCAGCTGCACGTTGGCCCGCCCGGTCAGCTCCAGCCGCCCGTTGCCCAGCTCCCGCGCCCAGTTCGCCAACGCCAGCAGCGCGTCGGGGGTCAGCGCACCGCCGGGCAGCCGGATCCGGGCCAGTCCACCGTCGTCGGCCTGGTACACCGCGACCGTGCCCGGGCATCGGTCAACGCCACCGCGACCGGCAACGGTGCCGACGGCTCGTGGCGTGCCGAGGGACGAGCTCATACCCAAATAGTAAGTTGTCCACGCTGGGCCATTCCCGCAGGTAGCGGCCAATCTCACGGCGCGGCACCCGACGTTGGCGCCATAGGGTGCCAAGAAGGCTCGGCCCCCTGCTCGTCGCACCCGGAGGTTTCACCCGGTGATCCTGTTGCTGTCCACGTCCGACACCGACCTGCTCAGCGCGCGTGCGAGCGACGGCGACTACCGGCTGGGCAACCCGGCACGGCTGTCGGTTGACGACCTTCCGGCGCTGACCGACGGCGTGGACCTGGTCGTGGTGCGGCTGCTCGGCGGGCGCCGCGCCTGGGAGGACGGCCTGGACGCGCTGCTGGCCGGGCCCCGGCCGGTGGTCGTGGTGGGCGGCGAACAGGCCCCGGACGCCGAGCTGATGGAGTGCTCCACGGTGCCCGGCGGGGTCTGCGCGCAGGCGCACAGCTACTTCGCCCAGGGCGGCCCGGCCAACCTCGGCGAGCTGGCCCGGTTCCTGTCCGACACCGTGCTGTTGACCGGGTTCGGCTTCGCGCCGCCGGCCCCGACCCCGGAGTGGGGCGTGCTGGAACGTCCGCACGCCGCGGCCCCGCACGGCGGTGCGCCGGTGGTCGGGGTGCTCTACTACCGCGCCCACCACCTGGCCGGCAACACCGCGTTCGTCGATGCACTCTGCCGCGCCATCGAAGCGCACGGCGCTCGCCCGCTGCCGGTGTTCTGCGCCTCACTGCGCACCGCACCGGCCGAACTGCTGGACGAGCTGCGCCAGGTGGACGCCCTGGTGGTGACGGTGCTCGCGTCCGGCGGTGCCACCCCCGCCTCGGTCGGCGCCGGCGGGGACGACGGCGCGTGGGACGTTGGGGCGCTGGCCGCGTTGGACGTGCCGATCCTGCAGGGGCTGTGCCTGACGTCGTCGCGGACGGTGTGGCAGGAGTCCGACGACGGGTTGTCCCCGCTGGACGCGGCCACCCAGGTGGCCATCCCGGAGTTCGACGGACGGCTGATCACCGTGCCGTTCTCCTTCAAGGAGGTCGACGCCAACGGGCTGACCGCGTATGTGGCCGACACGGAGCGGGCCGCCCGGGTGGCCGGGATCGCGGTGCGACACGCCCGGCTGCGGCATATCCCGCCGGCGCGGCGGCACGTCGTGCTGATGCTGTCGGCGTACCCGACCAAGCACTCCCGGATCGGCAACGCGGTCGGCCTCGACACCCCGGCCAGTGTGCTGGCGCTGCTGGGTGCGATGCGCGACGCCGGCTACGACGTCGGCCCGGCGGACGGTCCGGACGCGCTGCCCGGGCTGGCCGCGCGCGACGGCGACGCCCTGATGCACGCACTCATCGCGGCCGGCGGGCAGGACCAGGACTGGCTGACCGAGGAACAGGTCACCGGCAACCCGGTGCGCATCTCCGCCGAGCGCTACCAGATGTTCTACGACACCCTGCCGGCGTCACTGCGCGAGGACATCGAGCGGCACTGGGGGCCGCCGCCCGGCGAGCTGTTCGTGGACCGGTCCCGGGACAAGCGCGGCGAGATCGTGCTGGCCGCGCTGCGCGCCGGCAACGTGGTGGTGATGGTGCAGCCGCCGCGCGGCTTCGGCGACAACCCGATTGCGATCTACCACGACCCGGACCTGCCGCCAACGCACCACTACCTCGCCGCCTATCGCTGGCTGGCCGAACCCCCCGGCGGGGATGGCACAGCGGGTTTCGGCGCGGACGCGGTGGTGCACGTGGGCAAGCACGGCAACCTGGAGTGGCTGCCCGGCAAGAACGCCGGCATGTCCGCCGCCTGCGGACCGGACGCGGCGCTGGGTGATCTGCCGCTGGTCTACCCGTTCCTGGTCAACGACCCCGGCGAGGGCACCCAGGCCAAGCGGCGGGTGCACGCCACTCTGGTGGACCACCTGATCCCGCCGATGGCCCGCGCGGAGAGCTATGGGGACATCGCCCGGCTGGAGCAGCTGCTGGACGAGCACGCCAACATCGCGGCGCTCGACCCGGCCAAGCTGCCGGCGATCCGGCAGCAGATCTGGACGCTGATGCAGGCGGCCAAGCTGGACCACGACCTCGGTGTCACCGACCGGCCACACGACGCCGAGTTCGACGAGTTCATCCTGCACGTGGACGGCTGGCTGTGCGAGATCAAGGACGCCCAGATCCGGGACGGCCTGCACATCCTGGGGGCCGCGCCGACCGGCGAGGCCCGGGTCAACCTGGTGCTGGCGATGCTGCGAGCCAGACAGCTGTGGGGCGGCGAGCGGGCGCTGCCCGGCCTGCGCGAGGCACTGGGCCTGCGCGAGGACGACACGGAGGGGCTGGCCCGCACCGACCGGGTCGAGACCGTGGCCCGATCCCTCGTCGCGGCGATGGAGTCGCACAACTGGGACCCGTCCGCCGCCGAACAGCTAACCACCCAAACCCTCCCCGCGAGTCGGCCCTCCCAGCACACCGAGTCGGGCCTGCCAGCACACACCGCTCCCGCGAGTCGGGCACCTCAGCACACCGAGTCGGGCGTCTCAGCACAACCGGCGCCCGCCGCCGATGCCGACCAGGTCGCCGCCGTGCTGCGGTTCGCCGCCACCGAGGTGGTGCCCCGGCTGGCCCGCACCACCGACGAGGTCGCCCACGTGCTGCACGCGCTGGACGGCGGCTACATCCCGGCCGGCCCGTCCGGCTCGCCGCTGCGCGGCCTGCTCAACGTGCTGCCAACCGGCCGCAACTTCTACGCGGTCGACCCGCGCGCGGTACCCAGCCGGCTGGCATGGGAGACCGGCTCGGCGATGGCCGAGTCGCTGCTGACCCGCTACCGCGCCGACCACGGCGACTGGCCGCGTTCGGCGGGACTGTCCGCGTGGGGCACCAGCGCCATGCGAACATCCGGCGACGACATCGCGGAAATACTGGCGCTGCTGGGTGTGCGGCCGCGCTGGGACGAGGCGTCCCGGCGGGTGTCCGGCATCGAGCCGATCGGCCTCGACGAGCTGGGCCGGCCCCGCATCGATGTCACGGTGCGCATCTCAGGCTTCTTCCGGGACGCCTTCCCGCACGTGGTGAACCTGCTGGACGACGCGGTGCGCCTGGTCGCCGGTCTTGACGAGCCGGACGGGCAGAACTTCGTGCGCGCGCACGCCGAGGCGGACAAGCGCGAGCACGGCGACGAGCGCCGGGCAACCACCCGGATCTTCGGCTCCAAGCCCGGTGCGTACGGCGCGGGCATCCTGCCGCTGCTGGAGAGCCGCAACTGGCGCGACGACGCCGACCTCGCCGAGGTGTACGCCACCTGGGGCGGCTTCGCCTACGGCCGGGGGTTGGACGGGCGGGCTGCCCGCCCGGACATGGAGAGCGCGTACCGGCGGATCGCGGTGGCCGCGAAGAACGTGGACACCCGCGAACACGACATCGCCGACTCCGACGACTACTTCCAGTACCACGGCGGCATGGTCGCCACGGTCCGCGCGCTGACCGGCAAGGCGCCGCAGGCCTACATCGGCGACAGCACCCGCCCGGACGCGGTGCGCACCCGCACGCTGTCCGAGGAGACCAGCCGGGTGTTCCGCGCCCGGGTGGTCAACCCGCGCTGGATCGCCGCGATGCGCCGGCACGGCTACAAGGGCGCCTTCGAGCTGGCCGCCACGGTCGACTACCTGTTCGGATACGACGCCACCACCGGCGTGGTCGCCGACTGGATGTACGAAAAACTCGCGCAGGAGTACGTGTTCGACCCGGAGACCGCGAAGTTCCTGAGTGAGTCCAACCCCTGGGCCCGCCACGGCATCACCGAACGCCTGCTGGAAGCCGTCGACCGCGGCCTCTGGGAACACCCCGAGCACGACACCCTGGCCAACCTGCGCCAGGCCTACCTGGACACCGAAGCCGACCTGGAAGCGGGCACGGAATAACTGAGCTAGGCAGCGTGCGGGTGTCGTGGTGTGCCACGGCGTACTCGTGAACCGTCGACGGCCGATCGATGATCTCCGCTAAGGTGACATTTTCCTGGTAGAGCATTACCGGCAGCCGCGTGCTGGGAAAGTCGAGCAAGTGGAACGTCGACGCGCCGAGTGCGGCGAACTCACGAGCCGTGAAGGGCACTACCCGCAGGTCCACGGTCTCCGGGTATCGCTCGACAACGCACCTTCGCTCATGACCACACTGAGCTTCAGCGGCGGCTCACCCGTTATTCGTTCCTGCCGATGTAAATGCCCGAGTACGCCTGCCACCAACCGCGCCGGTTGACCTGTTCGCGCAGCTCACGCAGTTCGTCGGCCTCGTCCTTGTTGAACTCGTGCGCCGCGAGCAGGGCTTCCAGTTTTCTTCGGGGCGATCTTGGTGTTGCCGCGCTCGACGTCGGACAGGTAGCCCTGGGTGCAGCTGGCCTGCTTCGCCGCAACTGTCGCGGTCAGGCCGGCGGCATCGCGCCGCTCGCGCAGCCGGAGGCCGAGCTCCCAACTCGCCAGCACCGGAGAGTCCGACATCATCCACCCCTGTTTGCAGCATTACCCAACCACCTCTCGTCCGCCACCGTCCGGCTGCACCGCGAGGTCCGGCGCCGGCTCCGTGAGCTGGGCGTGAGGCTCGACGGGTTGGCCGACCGCGAGCTGGCCGCCGAGCTGCGCGGCGCCACCGCGCGACGGCACACAGCGAGTGGGCGCGGCACACATGTCCGGGCCTATGTGCCGCGACGAACCGCTGTGTGCCGTCGGTCAACTCGCTGTGTGACACCATGGTCGGCGTGAGTGGCAAGATCGTGCTGGGGATCGAGACCTCGTGCGACGAGACCGGCGTCGGGCTAGTGCGGGACGGCGAACTGCTCGGTGACGCGCTGGCCTCCTCGATGGACGAGCACGTCCGCTTTGGCGGCGTGGTGCCGGAGATCGCCGCGCGGGCACACGTGTCCGCGCTGGTCCCGTGTGTGCGCGCGGCAATGAGCAAGGCCGGCGCGAAGCCGCGCGACATCGGCGCGGTCGCGGTCACCGCCGGTCCCGGCCTTGCCACCGCGCTGCACGTCGGGGTGGCTGCGGCGAAGGCGTACGCGACGGCATGGGACGTGCCGCTCTACGGCGTGCACCACCTGGCCGGGCACGCGGCGGCCGACCTACTCGAGCACGGTGCGCTGCCGCCGCGCAGCGTGGTGCTGATCGTGTCCGGCGGGCACACCTCGCTGCTGTCGGTCGGCGACCTGGCCAGGGACGAGGTGGTGCACCTTTCCGACACCATCGACGACGCGGCCGGCGAGGCGTTCGACAAGGTGGCCCGGATCGTCGGGCTGCCCTACCCTGGCGGTCCGTCCGTCGACCGCGCGGCCAGGGACGGCGACCCGCACGCGATCGCCTTCCCCCGCCCGCTGACCGGCCCGCGCGACGCCGAGCTGGGCTTCTCCTTCTCCGGGCTCAAGACGGCGGTGGCCCGCTGGGTCGAGCGGTGCGAGTCGCACGGCCGCCCGGTCCCGGTTCCCGACGTGGCCGCCTCGTTCCAGGAGGCGGTGGCCGACGTACTCACCGCGAAGGCACTGCTGGCCTGCCGGCGCCAGCGGGTGGACACGCTGGTGGTGGTCGGCGGAGTGGCGGCGAACAGCCGGATCCGGGCACTGGCCGAGCAGCGCTGCGCCGAGGCCGGCATCACCCTGCGGGTGCCGCCGATGCGACTGTGCACCGACAACGGCGCGATGATCGCCGCCGTTGGCGACCTGCTGGTCCGCGCCGGGGCCAAGCCCAGCGAGCTGGGCATCTCGGCCCGCCCCACCGTGCTCCTTGAGCGCGCCCAGCTCACCTGAGCCCGGAGCCCATCGGGTAAGAGCAAGAGGATCCCAGGTCAGTCTTGTGGCCGCAATCTCCGGTCCACTAGCATGCAACTTGACGCATTTGACATGCCACTTGCGTTCAGTCGTCGCTCAGTAGTTCTTTTGTCATAGTCGACAGGAGGTTCGCCGATGGTGCACACGGCAGATCGGCGCCGGGACGAGTCACTACCAGCCACCACGCTGCGGAAGGTGACACGCCGGGTCATCCCGTTGCTCGTACTGGCCTACCTGGTCAGCTACCTGGACCGGATCAACATCAGCTTCGCCAAGTTCGGCATGGACGAGACGTTCGGCATGACCGCGACCCAGTACGGGTTCGCCGCGGGCATCTTCTTCGTCGGCTACGTGCTCGCCGAGGTGCCCAGCAACATCATCATGACAAAGGTGGGTGCCAGGGTCTGGCTCAGCCGGATCATGCTGACCTGGGGCGTCATCGCCGCCCTCACCGCGTTCGTGCCGAACCTCGAGATGTTCTACGTCATGCGGTTCCTGCTCGGGCTCGCCGAGGCCGGCTTCTTCCCCGGGATCCTGGTGTACCTCACGCACTGGTACCCGAACCGGTACCGCCCGAAGGTCGTCTCCACGGTGATGGTCGCCATCCCGCTGGCCGGGGTGGTCGGCGGCCCGCTCAACGGCTGGATTCTCTCCGCGATGGACGGAGTCTGGGGCCTGGACGGCTGGCGCTGGGTGTTCGTGGTGGGCGGGCTGCCGGCGGTCGTGCTCGGTGTCGCATTCTTCCTCACCGTCACCGACCGGCCGCCCGACGCCCACTGGCTGACCGTCGATCAACGCGCCTGGTTGACCGCGACGCTGGCCGAGGAGGAGGCGCAGCGCGCCGTCGCCACGCCCGCCGGGCACCGGGCGGCACTGCGCAACAAGAAGGTCCTCGCCCTGTCCATGGTGTACTTCCTGCTGCAGTGCGGTGCCTACCCGCTGACCTACTGGACGCCCTCGGTGATGAAGGACGTCAGCAAGGGTCTGAGCAGCATCGAGATCGGCTGGTTGTCGGCGGTGCCGATGCTGCTCGCGGCAGTCTGCATGTACCTGGTCGGACGCCGGGTGCGCAATGAGGGCTCTTCCAAGCCGACGATGATCGCGCTCGGTATCTCGGTGCTGACATTCGCCGTCACCGCCGTCAGCCTTGGCTCGCCGATGTTGGCGTTCGTCGCCATCACGCTGGCCACGATGGCCGCCCAGACGGCAAAGCCGCTGTTCTGGTCGCTGCCGACCACCTTCCTCGCCGGCGCGGGCGCGGCCAGCGGACTCGCACTGATCAACTCGTTCGGCAATGCCGCCGGGTTCGTCAGTCCGTACGCGGTGGGCTGGATCCAGCAGGCGTCCGGTGGCAACGACGGCCTTTCCATGACGGTGATGATCGTGGCCAACCTCCTGGCCATGGTGGTGATCGCCGGGCTGTGGCTGTCCGCACGCCGGAGCGCCGCACCCGAGGTGCCGCCTCGCCACGGTGTCACCGATGCGCCTGGAGCCGTTGCGGCCGACTAGCGGTTACCCTGATCTGCCCAGGCCGACAGCCGAACAGGCCGGGACGCGACCACTCGCGCGTTCGGCCGATTCCATGGAGCGCTGTGACGTCTGACGAGCCTGCGGAGAACAAGTCCGAGCAGATCGCCGCGGACATCCGCGACGCGATCAGGCGCGGCAAGCTACGGCGCGGGGTGCTGTACTCGGCCCGCGAGCTTGGCGAGCGGTTCGGCGCCTCCCGCACACCGGTGCGGGAGGCGCTGCTGCGGCTGGCGGATCTGGGGTTGGTCAAGATCGAACGCAACCGGGGCGCGCGGGTGCTCGGCCCGGACGGGCGCGGCGTGGTCGAGCTGTGCAGCCTGCGTGTGCTGCTCGAACCGCCCGCCGCCCGGATGGCCACCGCCGTGATGACCAGCCGGGACGACGAGGCACTTGCCGCCGAGCTGCAGATCATGCGCGAGCGGCCCGACGCCGGCCCGGAGTACTTCGCCGCCGACGAGCGGCTGCACGATCACATCCTGCGGGCGAGCGGCAACCTGCGGCTGGCGAAGTTCGTCGGTGAGCTGCGCCAGACCCTCGCGCTGGACGGCCGGCTCAGCGTGCCGCGCTACCAGCCGGTGGAGACGGCGCTGCGGGACCACGCGGACATCGTCGACGCGCTGCGCCGCAGGGACGGACCCGGCGCGGAGCACGCCATGCGCAAGCACCTGCTGCGCTCCGCCGACCTGTTGGTGGCCAACACCAGCGAGGACCACCGCGGCCTCGTCGCGGAATGGCGGCGCTGGGTGGAAGTAACCTCGCGGACCGGCGAGCACGTGCCTTCCTGACCGGTCACCGGTAGGGCACACCCCACGCTGTCGATAAGTTGCATGCAACTCGACGTCTTTAGTATATTAGTAGCCAACGGTCCAAGAGGGAAGGACGTTCGTTGGCTAAGCGCACCTACGCGGTATCGGTCGCCAGAGGTCTATGGGCCTCGGGAGCCGACCTGATCGGTTACATCCCCTCGGTCAGCGTGGCTCCGGTGATCTCCGAGCTCGTCGAGTCCGACGGCGGCACGAACGGGGCCTCCCCTCGGGTGTTCCCGCTGTCCCGCGAGGAAGAGGCCATGGGCGTGCTCGGCGCCCTGCCGCTGGCCGGCAAGTTCGGCGCGATCGTCATGCAGGACAACGGTTTCGGCAACGCGCTGACCGCCCTGACCACGTTCAACATCGCCTACCACCTGCCGCTGTTGATCGTGGCGAACACCAGGGGCGGGCTCGGTGAGTACAACTCGATGATCCACACGCTATGCCAGTACGTGCCCGACCTGTTGGCACGGGTCGGAATACGGGTGTTCGAGCTGGACAGGCGCAGCAGCCCGCGGGACTGGGAGGCCGTGGTGGCCGAGGCCGGCACGCATGCCCGGATGACCTTCCGCCCGGTGGTCGTGCTGACCCACTTCTGGGCAACCGACGGAACGGGGGCCTGAGGCGTGAAACGGTTCGACGCACTGGAAGTCATCGCCTCGCTGACCATGGACCTGCCGGTGGTGGTGACCTGCGCGGCGTCCAGCCGCGAGCTGGCCTCCATCGCGGACTGCCCCAACCACCTCTACCTACTGGACTCGATGGGGCTCGCGGGCTCCGTGGGCACCGGCATCGCCCTCGCCGACCCCCGGCTGCCCCGGGTGGTGACGATCGAGGGCGACGGCTCGCTGCTGATGAACCCGAACGTGCTGCCCACCGGCGGGTACCTCGCGCCGCCCAACCTGACGCTCGTCCTGCTCGACAACGGCGTGTACGGGGCGACGGCGAACCTGCCCACCTACACCGGGCGGGTCGACCTCGGCGGGATCGCGGAAGCGGCCGGCTGGACCGTGCGCCGCGCCGGGGCCCCCGAGGATCTACGCCGCGCCTTCACCTTCTCGCTCACCGTGCACGGCCCGGTGTTCCTGCACGTACTGCTCGAGGTCGGCAACGCAACCGGCATACCGAAGCTGCTGGAGGGCCCGGTGGTGCTCGGCCGCCGGTTCTCCGACTGGCTGGCCTCCCGATGAGCCTGACCACCACGAACCCGGCTACCGGCGAGCACATCGCCGACTACCCGTTCACCGAGGACCTCGACGACGTGCTCGACCGCGCCGCCGCGTCGGTGGCCCTGGCACACGTCGACGACCGGCGCGCGCGGCTGTGCGTCTTGGCCGCCCGGCTGCGCGCCAACTCGCCGGAGTATGCGCTGCTGATCACCACGGAGATGGGCAAGCCGCTAGAGCAGGCCAGCGCCGAGATCGAAAAATGCGCGCTGACCTGTGACTACTACATCGACAACCTCGAAGAGCTGCTTGCCCCCAGGTCGCTCGACCTCGCGCCGGACTGCGGGTTCGTCCAGCTGCTGCCACTCGGCGCGATCCTGACGATCATGCCGTGGAACTACCCGTTCTGGCAGGTGTTCCGCGCGGTCCTGCCGGCCGTCGCGGTCGGCAACACCGTGCTGCTCAAGCACGCCGACAACGTCACCGGCAGCGGGTACGCCGTGCAGCGGCTCTTCGACGACGTCTTCGGCACCGGGGTACTCGCCACCGAAACGGCTGATCGTGCACCGGTCGGTGCACGACGAGTTCCTCGATGTCGCGCTGGCCGAGCTGGGCAAGCTCGTGGTCGGCGACCCGACCTCGACCGGGACCGACCTCGGTCCGATGGCCCGCGTCGACCTGCGCGACGAGCTGCGCCGCCAACTCGACGCGACGCTCGCCTCGGGCGCCGGCATCACCGAGTTCGCCAACGTCCAACTGGTCCGCACCAGCACGATCACCGAGGGGCTGTCGTGACGATCACCAACATCCGGGCTCGTGCCGTCGGCATCCCGGTGGACAAGCCCACCCGGATGTCCAACCGTGACCTTTCGACCCGCCACTACGTGCTGGTGGAGATCACCGACGACGAGGGGAACACCGGCCTCGGCTATACCTACGCCGGCACCGCCGGTGGCTTCATCACGACGGCGGCGGTGGACGACCTGCTCGCGCCGGTGTACCTGGGCGCCGACCAGGACGACGTGTACGGGCTGTGGGCCCGCGCCTACCAGGAGACATTGCTCGCCGGGCGCCGAGGCGCCGTCATCAGGGCGCTGTCGGCCATCGACATCGCGCTGTGGGACCTCAAGGCGAAGCGCGCGGGACAGTCGCTCGCCCGGCTGCTCGGTGGTTCGACGGCAGCCCAGCCCGCCTACGCCTCCGGCGGCTACTACCAGCCCGGCGAGGGCGACTGGTGCGAGGCGGTCGCCAGGGAGATCGCGTTCAACTCCTCCCAGGGCTTCACCGACCACAAGATCAAGGTCGGTGGCCTCTCCGTCGCCGAGGATGCCCGGCGGGTCGCTACCGCGATCGACGCGATCGGCGACCCCGGCCGGCTGTCCCTGGACGCCAACAACGCCTACCACTCGGTTCGGGAGGCACAGGTCGCCATCGAGGCCTTCGAGCGGGCCGCCGGCGACCGGGCACTGTGGTGGTTCGAGGAGCCGCTCTCCCCGGAGGCCGTCCTCGGGCACGGCGAGCTGGCCGCCCGGATCCGCACCCCGGTCGCCACCGGCGAAATCCACCAGACCCGCTGGGACTTCCGTGGCCTCATCGACGCGCACGCGGCGTCGATCCTGCAGACCGATGCCGGGGTCGTCGGCGGCGTCAGCGAGTGGCTGCGGGTGGCGCACACCGCGGACAGCTTCGGCCTGCAGATGGCCCCGCACTGGCACCACAACCTGCACGTGCACCTGACCGCCTCGGTCACCAACACGCTGGTCGTCGAGTACTTCGCACTGGAGAAGGGCATCTACAACTTCGAGCTGCTGCTCACCCCGGGTACCCGGCTCGCCTACCGGGACAACACAGTGCTGGTACCGGATCGTGCCGGGCTGGGCATCGAGCTGGACGAGAGCGCGGTCGCCAAGTTCGAGATCGCCAGCTGAGCCGTGCTCAGAGCCGGCCGACGACCGACTGCACCTCGATCTCGATGACCACCCGGTGGGGGTTCGGCCGGGGCACCCGGTAGCGCCGCGCATACCGGCGCTCCGCTTCGGCCACCGCGTCCGGCTCGTCGCGCACCCGGGCCACACCCGCCACGGTGGACCAGTAGCCGCCGTCCACCCCGGTCACCGACACCGGCGCGCCGGCCGGCCCGGCGGCCCGCACGTTCGCCGCCTTGACGGAACCGCCGGAGGTGATCACCCGGGCGATCCCGGTGTCGAAGTCCAGCGTGGCGCCGACCGCCACCGCGTGCGACCGGCCGTCCGGGCGCACCGTGCTGAGCACACACACCCGCCACTCGGTCCAGAACGTCCGGAACTCCGGCGTGACGACCTGCTCGCTCCACCGCACCCCGAGATTGTGCCAACCACCAACTGGGGATCGGCGACCGCGCTGTCCCATGGGACTGATACACGGTAATATCTTTGACTATGTCAACGGTTTGGTCGGGCCCGGCGGCGACGCGGCTCCAGGAGTCGAGGGTGATCGAGCAGGTCAGAGCATTCAACCGGTTCTACACACGGGTGATCGGCGTCCTGCGGGACCAGCTAGTCGGCTCGCCGTACTCCCTGGTGGAGGCCCGGCTGCTCTACGAGCTCGCGCACCACACAGACGGGCTGGAAGGCGCGCGGCTGCGGCGCCTCCTCGACCTGGACGCCGGGTACCTCAGCCGCATCCTGGCCCGCCTCGAGGCCGGCGGCCTTGTGCAACGTTCGCCGGACCGCACGGACGGCCGTCGCCAGATCATCGGTCTCACCGAGGCGGGCCGAGCCGAGTTCAGCACGCTCGACCGGCGACAGAACGAGGCACTGCACGAGCTGTTGGCTCCGCTGTCCGCTGAGCGGCGCGGTTCACTCATCGCCGCGATGCGGATCGTGCGGCAAGCGCTCGGCGACCAAACCGACGACCAACCCGACCAACCCGACCGGCGGACGGTGGTGCTGCGCGGACTACAGCCGGGCGACCTCGGCTGGGTGGTGGCGCGCAACGGGGCACTCTATGCCCGCGAGTACGGCTGGGGCACCGCCTATGAGGCGCTGGTGGCCCGGGTGGTCGCCGACTACGCCGGGCGGGAGCACGCCGGCAGCGAAGCCGGCTGGATCGCCGAGGTCGACGGCGAGAAGGTGGGCGCGGTGTTCTGCATGCGCTCCGATTCTGACGACGAGCACACCGCGCGGCTGCGGCTGTTGCTCGTCGAGCCGGGCGCGCGGGGCCTCGGCGTCGGCGGGAGCCTGGTGCGCGAGTGCCTGAGCTTCGCCGAGCAGGCCGGCTACCAGCGAATCACCCTGTGGACGGTCTCGTTGCTCGACGCGGCGCGGCGGGTCTATCAGCGGGCCGGCTTCACGCTGGACGACGAGGCGCCGTTCGCCGGGTTCGACCAACCCGTGGTCGCGCAGAACTGGTCTCGCACGCTGCACGAGCTCTAGCCAGTTTCACAGCTGTACGAATCGCATATGCTTCGAATCCACTCTGAGTCCACAGCGGCACCTCACGCAACGTGTCTTAGGTCACATCGATCTGCGCAACGACGCTCCGCGGGTTGACCGCGTCCGGAGACAACGGTAAATAGTCCACTCAAAGCTCGGGTATCCGATTCGCCCGCAACACGCCATCAGCCGATTGGGTGGCAATCCGGCAACGGATACCTGTGTGGCAAGTAACTTCCTGCCAGCGCGACAACGACCGTCGAGCGGCGTGGGACTGGCGTGAGAAAACAAAGGACTTGCCGTGATCGAGGTACTTCGGGTAGTCGACGCGAGACTGCCGCGCGCTGTACTCGCAATGGTCGGTGTTGTGCTGGTCGCTGGGCTGTTGCTGCCGCTGTCCACCGGTTCCGCCGCCGCGCACGACAACATGCTGCTGGGCAGCGATCCGGCGCCGAGTGCCACGCTGTCGAGTCCGCCGGCCCGCATCACGCTGAGCTTCCGCTGGCGGGTCAAGCCGGGTTCCGCTTCGGTCACCGTGCTCGGCCCCGACGGCGTCAGCCAGTGGCAACAGAGCAAGATCGACGAGCTCGACCGGACCGTGGGCATCGGGCTACGCCAGCTCGGCCCTGCCGGCCGGTACGCTGTGCACTACCGGGGATTGTCGATGCACAATCAGCCTTTCCAGGGCACGATGGAGTTCGTCCTGGCGGAGCCGAACAGGTCTGCGGGCGACCACCTACCGCTGACCTGGATCGCGGCGGTGGTGCTACTCACCGCGACCGCGACCGCGACCGGCGTCCGGCTGGGGTGTACCGGCCGGTAAAGGCCCCGCCAACGCCCAGGAGGATCGCTCGCGATGGAGTACGTCAGGCTCGGATCGACGGGGCTGCAAGTGTCCCGCGTCTGCCTCGGCTGCATGAGCTTCGGCCAACCCGACCAAGGCACGCACCCGTGGTCACTGAACGAGGAACAGAGCCGGCCGCTGATCCGCCAAGCGCTCGATTCCGGGATCAACTTCTTCGACACCGCCAACGTCTACTCGGCGGGATCCAGCGAGGAGATCACCGGCAAGGTGCTCGGCGAGCTGGCTGACCGGGACGAGGTGGTCATCGCCACCAAGCTCAACGGCCGGATGCGGCCCGGCCCGAACGGCGCCGGCCTGTCCCGCAAGGCAGTCATGACCGAGATCGACCACAGCCTGCGCCGCCTGGGCACCGACTACGTCGACCTCTACCAGATCCACCGCTGGGACCCGAACACACCGGTCGAGGAGACCCTGGAGGCGCTGAACGACGTGGTCCGGGCCGGCAAGGCCCGCTACATCGGCGCCTCCTCGATGTGGGCCTGGCAGTTCGCGAAGGCGCTGCACACCGCCGAGCTCGCCGGGTGGACCCGGTTCGCCACCATGCAGAACCACTACAACCTGCTCTACCGCGAGGAGGAGCGGGAGATGCTGCCGCTGTGCGCCGACGAGGGCATCGGTGTCATCCCGTGGAGCCCGCTGGCGCGGGGGAGGCTGACCCGCGACTGGGACGCCTCGACGGCACGCAGCGAGACCGACGAGTTCGGCCGGTCGCTCTACCTGGACTCCGACCGGGAGATCGTGGAACGGGTGGCCGGGGTCGCGCAGGCCCGGGGCATCCCGAGGGCTCAGGTGGCGCTGGCCTGGCTGCTGGCCAAGCCGGTGGTCAGCGCGCCTATCGTCGGCGCGACCAAGCCGGAGCACCTGGCCGACGCGGTGGCCGCCGTCGACGTGACCCTCAGCGAGGACGAGATCGCCCAGCTGGAGAAGCCCTACGCCCCACACCGAGTCGCCGGTTTCGCCTGACCGGGCCTCGTGAGTGAAAAGTGACGCTCTGGCGTTACTTTTCACTCACGAGCCCTCAGCGGCCGGTGGCGTAGCCCTGGGAGCCTCGGGGGTTGGCGGCGCCGAGGAGGCGGCCGGGTTCGCTGGCCACGGCGGAGAGCCGGCCAAGGGACCACGGACCGGTGACGTCCACCAGGTGCCCGCGCCGGGCCAGCTCGTCGCGCAGCGGCTCAGGGAACCGCTGCTCGAGCACCAGGTGACCGGGCCGGGAGCCGCGCGGGTAGAACGAGCTCGGGAAATGTTCGCTGTGCATCGCCGGCGCCTCGATCGCGGCCTGCGGGCTCAGCCCGCCGTGCACCAGCGCCAGGAAGAAGTGCAGGCTCCACTGGTCCTGTTGGTCGCCACCCGGGGTGCCGAACGCCAGCCACGGTTCGCCGTCGCGCAGCGCGAGGCTGGGCGACAGCGTGGTGCGCGGTCGGGCGCCGGGGCGCAGCGAGTTGGGCAGGTCGTCCTCGAGCCAGAACATCTGCGCCCGGGTGCCCAGCGCGAAACCCAGCTCGGGGATCATCGGCGAGCTCTGCAGCCAACCGCCGCTTGGCGTCGCGGAGACCATGTTGCCGTACCTGTCGACCACGTCGAGGTGGCAGGTGTCTCCGGCGACCACGCCGTCCGCCCTGGCACCGGACGCGGTCGTTGGCTCGCCGGAACCGGCGACCAGTGACCGGGCCAACGCGTCGACGTCGGCCGGTGCCGGCACCCGGGCCAGCCGGGGTTCCCGGTCGCCGAGCCGGCCGGGCCGCAGTTGCATGCTCGCCTCGACGCCGACCAGCCCCCGGCGGGCCGTGACATAGCCGCGGTCGAGCAGCTGGGGCAGGGTGTCCGGCGGCGCGCTGTCGCCGTACCAGGCCTCCCGGTCGGCGAAGGCCAGCTTGGCGGACTCGATGATCGCGTGCAGGTAGTCCGCCGAGCCGTAGTCGGCCCGATCCAACCCCAGCTCGGCCAGCAACCCGAGCTGTTGGCCGAACACCGGGCCCTGGCCCCACAACCCGGTCTTGAGCACCTCGTAGCGCCCGTAGCCGAACGTCGAGGGCGGCTCCACGGTGGGCTGCCAGCCGGCGAGGTCGGCGCCGGTGAGCAGGCCGCCGTGCGCCCGCCCGGAGGTGTCCAGCCACTGGGTGCCGGCGCAGAACCGGTCGATCTCCTCGGCCACCCAACCCCGGTACCAGATGTCCCTGGCGGCGGCGAGCTGCCGCTCACGTCCGCCGCCGACCCGGCCGGCCACCTCCACGATGCGCTGGTAGGTGCGGCCCAGCGCCGGGTTGGTCAGCAAGCCACCGGCCGCCGGCACCGAGCCACCGGGCAGCCAGGCCGCGGCCGAGGTCGGCCAGTACTCGGTGAACAGCCCGGCCACCTGGCCAATGGTGTCGACGATCGCCGGCAGCGCAGGGAAGCCGCGCAGGCAGTAGCCGATCGCGTAGTCCAGCACCTGCGCCAACGACAAGGTCCCCCAGCGCTCGAGCAGCAGCGTCCAGGCCCCGAACGAACCGGGCACCGTCGCGGCCAGCAGTCCGGTACCCGGCACCAGCTCCAGGCCGAGCTCACCGAACCGCTCGGTGGACGCGGCCGCCGGCGCGACACCCTGGCCGCAGACCACGTGCGGCCGACCCTGCACCGCGTCCCATGCCAGCACCGGCACCTCACCGGCCGGACCGTTCATGTGCGGTTCCACCACCTGCAGCACGAAGCCGGCCGCGGCCGCCGCGTCGAAGGCGTTGCCGCCGCGTTCCAGCACGCTCATCGCCGTTGCGGAGGCCAGCCAGTGGGTCGAGGCGGCCATGCCGAAATGGCCGACCAGTTCCGGGCGCATCGGACTCACGGGTCAACGATAGGTCCAGCGACGTCGGTCACGCCGCCGCGCGAACCCCTCGGCGAGAGTCCAGGATGGCTCTTTGTACCCGGAACACAAGGAGGTTCGGTGAGCACGGAGAGCAGGGTGGCGATCGTGACCGGCGGTGCTCGTGGCATCGGCGCCGCGGTCGCGCAGCGGCTGGCCAAGGAGGGCCACGCGGTCGCGGTGGTCGACTTGGACGAGTCCAGCTGCGAGGACACCGTCACCAGGATCACCAAGGACGGCGGCCACGCCCTCGCGGTCGGCGCCGATGTGGGCAACACCGAAGCGGCCCAGGCCGCGGTGGACCGGGTCGCCGATGTGCTCGGCCCGCCGACCATCCTGGTCAACAATGCCGGGGTGACCAGGGACAACCTGCTGTTCAAGATGACCGAGCAGGACTGGGACACGGTGATGAACGTGCATCTGCGCGGCACCTTCCTGATGACGCGCGCGGCACAGGCACACATGACCAAGGCCAAGTGGGGCCGCATCGTGAACCTGTCCAGCACCTCGGCGCTTGGCAACCGGGGCCAGAGCAACTACTCCGCTGCCAAAGCGGGTCTGCAGGGCCTCACCAAGACACTCGCCATCGAGCTCGGCAAGTTCGGCGTCACGGCTAACGCGATCGCGCCAGGCTTCATCGCCACCGAGATGACCAAGGCCACCGCCGAGCGGGTCGGCGTGCCGTGGGAGGACTACAAGAAGAACGTGGCCGCGCAGATCCCGGTCGCCCGGGTCGGCGTACCCGAGGACATCGCAAACGCCGTGGCGTTCTTCGTCAGCGAGGACTCCGGGTACGTCTCCGGCCAGGTGATCTACGTCGCCGGAGGACCGAAGGCCTGACTCAGGTCGCTGTGCTGGTCCGGCGGCGTTGCCGACGGGCCAGCACGGACCGAGCGGCCGGGTCGATCACCCTGGCCAGCACCGGCCCGAGCACGGCCATCAGCAGCACGTACGTGGTGGCCAGCGGCGCGAGCCCAGGGTTGAGCGCACCCGAGGTCAACGCCAGCCCGGCGATCACGATGGAGAACTCGCCCCTGGCCACCAACGCCGCGCCGGCACGCAGCCGCCCGACCGTGCTGACCCCTGAGCCTCGGGTGGCGAACCACCCGGCGGCAATCTTGGTGAGGGTGGTGACCACCGCCAGCACCATCGCGGCCGGCAGTACGGCGGGGATTTCGCCGGGATGGGTGTTGAACCCGAAGACCACGAAGAACATCGCCGCGAACAGGTCACGCAACGGGGCGAGCACCCGGGTGGCATTCTCGGCCGTCTCGCCGGAGATGGCGATGCCGAGCAGGAACGCGCCAACACCGGCGGAGACCTGCAGCTGGGAGGCCAGCCCTGCGACCAGCAGGGCCACCCCGAGCAGCCGCAGCAGGAATACCTCGGAGCTGGGCGACTCGACAACCAGCGAGATGAACCGCCCGTAGCGCAGCGCCACCACCAGCACGACGGCCAGTAGCGCCAGCGCCACCCCGACCGTGCGCAGCCCGGCCAGCAGGCCGAGGCCGGCCAGCGCGGCCGTGGTGATCGGCAGGTAGAGCGCCATCGCCAGGTCTTCCATCACCAGCACCGACAGCACAGCCGGGGTCTCCCGGTTGCCGAGGCGGCCAAGGTCGCCGAGCACCTTGGCGATGATCCCCGACGAGGAGACCCAGGTGACTCCTGCCATGGCCAGCGCGCCGAGCGGGCCCCAACCGAGCGCCAGCGCGGCCGCCGCCCCCGGCAGGGCGTTGAGCAACATGTCCACCACGCCGGCCAGCCACGACCGGCGCAGCCCGGTCACCAGATCGGTGGCCGAGTACTCCAGGCCGAGCAGCAGCAACAGCAGCACCACGCCAACCTCGGAGGCCAGCTCGGTGAACGAGCTGATGCCGCTGAGCGGGACCAGCCCACCGGTGCCGAACGCCAACCCACCCAGCAGGTACAGCGGCACCGGTGAGACACCGATCCGGGTGGCCAACCGGCCCAGTACACCCAGCCCGAAGAACAGGGCACCGAGCTCGGACAGTGCTAGCGCGGTATGCGGCACGGCCGCGGTCAGCCCTCGAGGATGGCGGCGGCTCGCTTGAGCCCTTCGACCGTGCCCACGATCACCACGAGGTCGGCGGCGGCGAACCGGAAGTCCGGACCCGGCGAGGCGGACACCGAACCGAGCCGGACCACCGCGACGATCGAGGCACCGGTGCGGGTACGCATCTCGGTCTCCCCCAGGGTGCGCCCCTCGAACGGCGAACCGGGCTGCACCGGTATCTGCGTGGTGGCCACACCCGGTATCTCGGCGTGCTCGGCGCGCAGCTGCGCAACCAGGTTCGGCGCGCCGAGCAGGGTGCCCAGCGCCACGCACTCCGGCTCGGTCAGCCCGACGGTGACTCCGGAGGCGTCCGGGTCGTCGAGATCGGAGACGAGCAGCTCGCGATGCCCGTCCCGATGGGTCAGCACCCCCACCCGCCGACCGTCCGCGGTACTGAACTCCTGCTTGGTGCCGACCCCCGGCAACCTGACGACCTCGACGTCCACCTGGACAGCTTAGAGGTCGGCCCGGCTGACCGGCCGGGTGTCCGAGGGCGCCGGCGCCCTCGGCTCCCACGCCGCGCACCCCACGTTCACGCCGCGTACGGTGCACCACGCGCGGCGTGAACGGGAGATGCGCGGCGTCACAATGCGGGCGTCCCGGGGCCTCGGCCACGTCGGCCTGCCGGGCCGGGCTACTCGAAGCGCAGGGCCTCGATCGGGCGCAGGCGGGCGGCCCGGTTCGCCGGGTAGCCGCCCGCGACCAGGCCGATCGCCAGGCTCACCCCGAATGCGATCAGTACCGGGGCGTAGCTGAGCACCGGCACCGGGAAGGACGGCACGAACTTCGGCACCACCAACCCGCTGGCGATCGTCACGCCAACGCCGATGATCACCCCGGCGAGCCCGCCGAGTCCGGTGAGCAGCACCGTCTCGATCAAGAATTGTTTCATGATTGCGCTCCGGCGCGCACCGATCGCCTTGCGGATGCCAATTTCTCTGGTCCGCTCGGTCACCGAGACCAACATGATGTTGGCCACCCCAATGCCACCGACGATCAGCGAGATCGCCGCCACCGCGGCGGTGAACAGAGTGAGAAAAGTGATGAACTGACCGCGCTGTTGGATCAAGTTCTGGAACGCGTGCATGGTGTAGTCGCGGTCGGTCGGGTTCTTGATGTAGTGCCGGGTGTCCAGAATGCGACTGATCTCGTTCTCCGCAGCGTTCACCCTGGCCGCACTGGTCGCCTTGATAATGATTTGGGTGACCTGATTGGCGTTACCCACCAGATAGGCCCTTGCCGCGCCGAACGGCACGATCGCCACGTTGTCGTTCTGTCCGTCCGCGTCCAGCACGCCGACGATCTTGAACGTGGTGTGGTTGAGCCGGAGCTGCTTGCCGAGCACGTCGCCGAGGTTCGTGTGTGGGCCCCAGAGGTAGCTCACCGCGTCCTGCCCGATCACCACCTGCTTCTCGTTGCCCTGCACATCGGCCTGGGTGAACCAGTTGCCGACCGTCATGCTCCGCGCGGTGATGTCCAGGTAGTTGTAGGTGGCCCCGACGAGCTGGGCCTTCTCGGTGGACGGCCCTGCGGTCAGGGTGACGTTGCCGGTCATGCTGGGCGTGACCGAGGCGATGGCCCTGGTTCGCCGAGGGTTCTCCAGCGCGGAGACGTCCTGGTCGGTCAGCGGGCGGGCGGTCCCGCCGCCGGGCACGGCACCCTTGGCCTGGGTGATGGTGATCTGGTTGGCCAGCTTGCTGAACTGCGCGTCGAAGCCCGCCTTCACCCCGTCGCCGAGGGACACCAGGATGATCACGGCGGCGACACCGATGATGATGCCCAGCGTGGTGAGCAGCGACCGCAGCCGGTTGCTGCGCAGACTACGCAGCGCGGCGACCAGTGTCTCAGTAAAGGTCATTTCGGACGAACTCCGTTTCACCGCTCTGCGCTGGAGCGGAACGCGCAAAAGCTAGAGCAGTCCCACCGCCTGTACAACGGATTCCAGAAACTTCTCAGAAACCAGATAGGTTGGCCAGCTCTGCCTACCATGCGAACCTGTGCGCCGGCTGTGCATTTGTGATGGAACCCGGGGCGCCGCGGGCACATTAACCGTGCCGCCGCGAACACGACCTGACACGCGGAGTAACCGCGTTATCTTTGGCGTTCGGAACTGTGGTCGGTAACGGATACTCCGCGAGGCTCACCGTGAGCGGTTATCGAACCCTGCTCGGCGCAGCGCGTCGGCCATCGCGCCACTGGGCGCGCCGAGGGCACCGGAGTCGCCGCCGCGGCCCTGGCCACCCGAGCCGGCGCCGCCCTTGCCCCGGTTCCCGCTCTTGTCCCGGTTCGTGGGTTTCTTCTCCCGGCTCGCGGTCTTGTCCCGGGCCTGGCCGTCCTCAGGCTTGGCACGGCCTCGGCCGGTGCCCTGGTCCCGACGGCTCCGGTCGGTGGGGTCGTCGTCCAACCGCATGGTCAGCCCGATGCGCTTGCGATCGGCGTCAACCGCGAGCACCTTGACCCGGACGATGTCGCCGGACTTGGCGACCTCCCGAGGGTCGGAGACGAACCGGTCGGACATTGCCGAAACGTGCACCAGGCCGTCCTGGTGCACCCCCACGTCGACGAACGCGCCGAATGCGGCGACGTTGGTGACCACACCCTCCAGCACCATGCCGACCTTCAGGTCGGACAGCTTCTGCACGCCCTCGGCGAAGCTCGCGGTCTTGAACGCCGGACGCGGGTCCCTGCCGGGCTTCTCCAGCTCGGCGAGGATGTCGGTGACGGTCGGCAGGCCGAACGTGTCGTCGGTGAAGTCGGCGGGGCGCAGCGACCGCAACGCCTTCGAGTCGCCGATCAGGCTGGGCAGCCCGGTGCCCACCGAGGCCAGGATCCGGCGGACCACCGGGTATGCCTCCGGGTGCACGCTGGAGGAGTCCAGCGGATCCTGCCCGCCGGGGATGCGCAGGAACCCCGCGCACTGCTCGAACGCCTTCGGCCCGAGCCGGGGCACCTCGGAAAGCGCCTTGCGGGTGTGGAACGGGCCGTGGCTGTCCCGGTGCCCCACGATGCTGGTCGCCAGGCCCTCGGTGATCCCGGAGACCCGGCACAGCAGCGGCGCGGACGCGGTGTTCACGTCCACCCCGACCGCGTTCACGCAGTCCTCGACGACCGCGTCCAGCGAGCGAGACAGCTTCAGCTCGGACACGTCGTGCTGGTACTGGCCGACGCCGATGGACTTCGGGTCGATCTTGACCAGCTCGGCGAGCGGGTCCTGCAGCCGCCGCGCGATGGACACCGCGCCGCGCAGCGAGACGTCCATGCCGGGCAGCTCGGCCGAGGCGTACGCGGACGCCGAGTACACCGACGCACCGGCCTCGGACACCATCACCTTGGTCATCTTCAGCGCGGGCAGCGCGGCGACCAGTTCGCCTGCCAGCTTGTCGGTCTCCCGCGACGCCGTGCCGTTGCCGATGGAGACCAGGTCGACGTGGTGCTCGGCGGCCAGTTTGGCCAGGGTGGCCAGCGACGCGTCCCACTGCCGGCGCGGCTCGTGCGGATAGATCGTGTCGGTGGCGACCACCTTGCCGGTGCCGTCCACCACGGCCACCTTCACGCCGGTGCGCAGCCCCGGGTCAAGGCCCATGGTGGCTCGGGAGCCGGCCGGCGCGGCGAGCAACAGATCGCGCAGGTTGGCCGCGAACACCCCGACCGCGCCGTCCTCGGCCACCTGCCACAGCCGGGCGCGCACATCCATGCCCAGGTGCACCAGGATTCGGGTGCGCCAGGCCCAGCGCACCGCGTCGCTGAGCCACTTGTCCGCCGGGCGGCCCTTGTCGACGACATCGAACCGTGCGGCGATGCTGCGCTCGAAGCTGCTGGGGCCGGTCTCGACAGGCTCAGCGTCTTCTCCGGGGTCCAGTACGAGGTCCAGCGCCTCCTCCTTCTCGCCCCGGAACATGGCCAGGATGCGGTGCGAGGGCAGCTTGGTGAACGGCTCGGAGAACTCGAAGTAGTCGGCGAACTTCGCGCCGGCCTCCTGCTTGCCGTCCCTGACCGCGGCAACCAGCCGGCCGCCTTTCCACATCCGCTCGCGCAGCTCACCGATCAGGTCGGCGTCCTCGGCGAACCGCTCAACCAGGATCGCCCGTGCCCCCTCCAACGCCGCCGCGACATCCGCGACGGCTTCACCGAGGTATCCCTGCGCCAGCGCGGCCGGGTCCTGGGTCGGGTCCGCGAGCAGGGTGTTGGCGAGCGGTTCGAGGCCGTTCTCCCTGGCGATCTGCGCCTTGGTGCGCCGCTTGGGCTTGTACGGCAGGTAGATGTCCTCCAGGCGGGCCTTGGAGTCAGCCTCCAGGATGCGCCCGCGCAGCTCGTCGTCCAGCTTGCCCTGCGACCCGATCGACTCGAGCACGACGGCGCGGCGCTCCTCCAGCTCGCGCAGGTAGCGCAGCCGCTCCTCGAGGGTGCGCAGCTGGGCGTCGTCGAGGCCGCCGGTGGCCTCCTTGCGGTAGCGGGCCACGAACGGCACGGTCGATCCGCCGTCCAGCAGCCCCACCGCCGCGTCGACCTGGTTCGCCCGCGCGCCGAGCTCCTCGGCAATGCGGTGGTTGATCTTGCGTGCCACGCCGGCGGCTGCCTCAGCTACCTCACTCACGCCCACCATGGTGGCGCCTCGACGGGCGCCCGCAACCCCCGGGCCAGGCATCGGCGCCGCGCGCCGCTCTGCTAGTGCTGAAGAACCGGTCACGTTCAGCGCCCGGCGGCACTGTCATGATATGCACGATCCGGGCTCGCGCTCCGGCACGCGAGCCGGGATACTGAATGCATTCACTTTCCGATAACTGACGTCCTCACCGGCGCGGGCGCGCACTGTCGAACTCTGCAACGAGGTGACGCGTATGACCGCCGAGACCGACCGGGGCACTCGGGACTCACTGGCCGCGCACTCCGGCGGCGTCGTATCCGAGTCCGCGCACACCGCGCTGCGTGCCGACATCCGCCGATTGGGCAGCCTGCTCGGCGGCACGCTCACCCAGCACGGCGGCCCGGGGCTGCTGGAGCTGGTGGAACGGATCCGCAGGCTGTCGCGGGAGGCGGCCACTGACGACAACGGGGACGGCGCGGCGGCGACCACCCGGCTCGACGACCTGCTCGGCGATGTCGACCCCGGCACCGCCACCCAGTTGGCCAGAGCATTCAGCACGTTCTTCCTGCTGGCCAACGTCGCCGAACAGCTGCACCGCTACCGGGAGATCGCCGACACCCAGCAGGGCGACCCGCTGCACGAGCTGGTGCCAAGGCTGGTCGAGGAGGTCGGCGGGGACGCGTTGATCGAAGTACTGGGGCGCACCGAGCTGCGCCCGGTGTTCACCGCGCACCCCACCGAGGCGTCCCGGCAGTCCGTCCTTGGCATTCTGCGGCGGGTGGCCGACATCCTGAGCCGGGGCGACACCGACCCGCGCGCGCAGCGGCGGCTGGCCGAACTGATCGACCTGCTGTGGCAGACCGACGAGATCCGGCCCGGCAAACCCACCGTCGCCGACGAGACCAGGGCGATTGCGTACTACCTCGAGCGCCTCGGCGAGACCACCGTGCCGAACGTGCTGGAGAACCTGGACATCGCACTGGCCGACGCCGGGCTGCGGCTGCCCAAGCAGGCCAGACCGATCCAGCTCGGCAGCTGGGTGGGTGGCGACCGGGACGGCAACCCGAACGTCTCCCCCGAGGTCACCATGGAGTCGATGGCCCTCTACGCCGACCGGGCGATACGCCTGCAGACCACGGTGCTCGAGGAGCTGGTCCAGGAGCTCGGCGTTTCGACCCGGATCGTCGGGGTGTCCGAGGGCATGCGCCAGGCGCTGGCGCTGGACCGGCGGCAACTGCCCGAGATCTACGACCGCTACATCCGGCTCAACGCCGAGGAGCCGTACCGGCTGAAGTGCTCCTACATCCTGGCCCGACTGGCCAACACCAGGGCCCGGATCACCGACGAGCACCGCCACCGCCCCGGCCGCGACTACCTGGGGGCAGACGAGTTCATCGCCGACCTCGAGGTGATGGACGCCTCACTGCGCGGCCACCTCGGCGCGCGGATCGCGAACGGCACCCTGGCCAGGGCGCTGCGCAGCGCCAGGGCGACCGGGCTGCACCTGGCGGCGCTGGACGTCCGGGAGCACACGGACCGCCACCACGCCGCGCTGGCCGAGCTGTTCGACCTCGTAGGGGAGCACGGCTACGCCGAGCTGGACCGGCCGGACCGGATCGCCCGGCTGTCCTCGGAGCTGCTCGGCCGGCGCCCGCTGACCACCCGCCACGAGCTGCCGGACGGCGAGACCAAGGAAGTCCTCGCCGTGTTCGACACGCTGCGCCGCGCGCAGCAGACCTTCGGCCAGACCGCCGCGCACACCTACATCGTGTCCATGGCGCAGGACGCCGACGACATCCTCGCGGTGGCGGTGCTGGCCCGCGAGGCCGGCCTGCTGGAGGTGGCTGGCGAACGGTCCTGGTCCAAGCTGGACATGGTGCCGTTGTTCGAGACCGCGGCCGAACTGCGCAAGGCCGGCGAGCTGTTGGACGGGCTGCTGTCCGACCCCGGCTACCGGGAGCTGGTCCGGGCAAGGGGTGACCTGCAGGAGGTCATGCTCGGCTACTCGGACTCGAACAAGGATGCCGGCATCACCACCTCGCAGTGGGAGATCCACAAGGCACAGCGCCAGCTGCGCGACGTCGCGGCCGAGCACAAAGTCCGGGTCCGGCTGTTCCACGGCCGGGGTGGCTCGGTCGGGCGCGGCGGCGGCCCGGCCGCCGAGGCCGTTGCCGCGTCCCCGTACGGCGCGGTGGACGCCAGGATGAAGGTGACCGAGCAGGGCGAGGTGATCTCGGACAAGTACTCGCTGCCGCAGCTGGCCGAGCACAACCTCACGATCATGCTCGGCGCCACCCTGGAAGCCACCCTGCTGCACCAGACCTCCCGGGTGCCGCCGGCGACGCTCGAGCGGTGGAACGAGGCGATGGCGCTGCTCAGCAAGGCGGGTCAGACCGCCTACCGGGAGTTCGTCGGCCAGCCCGGCCTGCCCGAGTTCTTCACCTCGGCCACTCCGGTCGACGAGCTGGGCTCGCTCAATGTCGGCTCCCGCCCTTCCAAGCGGCCGGGCAGCGGGGTGAGCCTTGACGGGCTGCGGGCCATCCCGTGGGTGTTCGGCTGGACCCAGACCCGGATGGTGCTGCCGGGCTGGTTCGGTCTGGGCACCGCGCTTGCCGCCGCCAGGGAGGCCGGGCTGGAGTCCACCCTCGAGGAGATGCGGGACTGGGCGTTCTTCCGCAACCTGCTCGGCAACGTGGAGATGACCCTGGCCAAGACGGATTTGCGCATCGCGGCGACCTACGTCTCCGCGCTGGTCGACCCGTCACTGCAACCGTTGTTCGAGCTGATCACCGCCGAGCACAACCGGACCGTCTCCGAGGTGCTGGCGCTGACCGGCGAGCGTTACCCGCTGGCCCGCTACCCGCAGCTGCGCCGCACCCTGCAGGTGCGCGCCACCTATCTCGAGCCGCTGCATCACCTGCAGGTCTCGTTGCTGGCGCGGCACCGCGAGATGGAGGAGCCCGACCCGGACTTGCGCAGAGCGCTGCTGCTGACCATCAACGGCATCGTCGCCGGACTGCGCAACACTGGTTGAGCACGCCGCCGAAGACGAAGGGACCGCTGATGTCCGAAGGGAGCACCGCGCCCGACCTGTCCATCGCGACACTCGGCGCGGCCCGGATCGACTCACCGCTGGCCGGCATGCTGGATGCCTGGCGCACCACCGAGCACTACGTGAACGAGGACGACCGGGTGCTGCTGGACGACACGCTCGCCAGGGCCACCGCACGGGGCTCCTCGCTGGCGGAGCTGCCCAGCTTCGAGCCGTGCGGACCGAGGCGCAAGATCTTCTTCGACCCGTCGAAGACCAGGGCGGGCATCGTGACCTGCGGCGGGCTCTGCCCCGGGCTGAACGACGTGATCCGCGGCCTTGTCCGCAGCCTGACCTACCAGTACGGCGTGCGCCGTGTCACCGGTTTCCGCAACGGCTACCAGGGGTTCATCGCCTCCTATGCGCACGACATCGTCGAGCTCACCCCGGACAACGTCGGTGACATCACCGGCGAGGGCGGCACCGTGCTGGGCACGTCGCGGGGCCACCAGGACCCGGTGGAGATCGTGGAGTGCCTGGAACGGCTGAACATCAACGTGCTGTTCGTGATCGGCGGGGACGGCTCGATGCGCGGCGCGATGCAGATCGCCGAGGTGGCCGCCGAGCGGGCTATGCGGATCAGCGTGGTGGGCATCCCGAAGACGATCGACAACGACATTCCGTACATCGACCAGAGCTTCGGCTTCCAGACCGCGTTCTCCCGGGCGGCCGAGTCGATCCGGGCGGTCAACACCGAGGCCAAGTCCACCCCGAACGGCGTCGGGCTGGTCAAGCTGATGGGCCGGCACTCCGGCTTCATCGCGGCATACGCCGCACTGGCCAACCACGACGCGGACGTGGTGCTGATCCCGGAGGTGCCGTTCGGCCTTGACGGCGACGACGGCCTGCTGGCATACCTTGCCCGCCGGGTGAAGCAGTACGGGCACGCCGTGGTGGTGGTCGGCGAAGGCGCGGGCCAGGAGCTGCTGGCCGACCCCAAACCGGGCCGCAGGTCCGACCGGTCGCCGGCGGCCACCGATGCCTCCGGCAACGCGAAGCTCAACGACATCGGCCCCTACCTTCGGGAGCGCATCGCCGAGCACCTGGGCGCGGCCGGGCTGAGCAGCAGCATCCGCTACATCGACCCCAGCTACGCCATCCGCAGCGTGCCGGCCAACGCCTACGACAAGGCGTACTGCCTGCGCCTGGCACACCACGCGGTGCACGCGGCGATGTCCGGCCGCACGTCGATGGTGGTCGGGCGGGTCCGCCGCCGGTTCGTGCACCTGCCGATCTCCGTCGCGGTGAGCCGGCGCAACCAGGTCGACCCGCACGGTGACCTGTGGATGGCAGTACTGGAGGCAACCGGCCAACCGATGCGCTTCGGCACCCCGCCCACCCCGCCCCGGCCCCGCAAACCCAAGGTGGCGGTGAGCTGATGGAACCCACGTCGGTGTCCTATCCTCGGCCGGCTTGCGCACCTCGACGAGCTCGGCATCCGATTGCCCTACTGATTTCGCCGCCACTTACCGGCTAGGGTGCCGGTATCCACTCACGGAGCGGCCACCCTCGGCCGCGAGGAGGCGACGAGGCGTGACGTTCATCCCTGGTGCGGACGCCGAGGAGTTGCGCGCGGTGGTGCGCCGCTTCCTGGGGAGACGCAGCACCGAGGCCGAGGTGCGCCGGCTGATGGAGACCGACTCCGGCTACGACCCGGCGGTCTGGAAGCAGATCGCCAGCGAGCTGGGGCTGCAGGGGCTGATCGTGCCGCAGCGCTGGGGCGGTTCGGACGCCTCGCTGGTCGAGCTGGGCGTGGTGCTGGAAGAGATGGGCCGCACCCTGTTCTGCGCGCCGTTCTACGCCACCGTCGCGCTGGCCGCGAACACCCTGCTGTGCCTTGGCGACGAGGCCGCCAACGACCGCTACCTGCCCGGGGTCGCCTCCGGTGACACGGTGGCCACCCTGGCCTGGGGCGGCTCCGACCCGCTGGCCAGCACGGTGACCGCCGAGTCCCGAGGCGATGGTTGGCTGCTGACCGGCGCCGCGGAGGTCGTCCTCGACGGGGCCACCTCGGGGCTGTTGCTGGTGGTCGCGGACAGCCCCGAAGGACTGGGCGTGTTCGCGCTGGCCGGTGACGCCGAGGGCACCGTCCGTGCACCGCTGACCGCGTTGGACTCCACCCGCAAGCTGGCCTCGGTGGAGTTCTCCGAGGCCGAGGCGACCCCGGTGGGCACCGTCGGCGCGGTGGCCGAGCGGCTGCGCACCGCGCTGGACCGAGCCGTCGTGGCGTTGGCCTGCGAACAGCTCGGCGGCGCGGCGCGGGTACTGGAGATGTCGGTGGAGTACGCCAACACCCGGGTGCAGTTCGGCCGCAAGATCGGCTCGTTCCAGGCCATCAAGCACCGCTGCGCGGACATGCTGGTCGAGGTGGAGTCGGCGCGGTCCACCGCCTATCACGGCACCTGGACCGCCGAGCACGACCCGGACGAGCTGCCGGTCGCCGCCGCGCTGGCCGGCGCGGTGTGCTCCGAGGCGTTCACCAGGGTCAGCCTTGACAACATCCAGAACCACGGCGGCATCGGCTTCACCTGGGAGCACCCGGCCCACCTCTACGCCAAGCGGGCCAAGAGTTCGCAGCTGTTCCTCGGCTCGCCAGGCAGCCACCGCGCCAGGCTTGGCACCCTGCTCGACATTCCGGAGGTGGGCGCATGAGTGACCGCGCGACGGTACAGAAGCTGGTCGAGGACTTCCTCGCCGAGCACCCGGTGCACAGCACACCGGACCTCGACCTGCGCGCCGCCCGGTTCGATGCCGGCCTGGCATTCGTGGCTTTCGACAAGGGTTTCGGCGGGCTGGGGCTGGACTCCTCGCTGCACCCGCTGGTGGAGCAGCTGTTCCTTGATGCCGGCTGCGAGGACTGGATGGCCCGCAACGTGATCGGGCTGGGCATGGCCGCGCAGACCGTGCACACCCACGGCACCGACGAGCAGCGCGCGAAGTACCTGAAGCCGCTGTTCACCGGTGAGGAGATCTGGTGTCAGCTGTTCTCCGAGCCCGGCGCCGGCTCCGACCTGGCCGCGCTGGCCACCCGGGCGGTGCCGGACGGCGAGCGCTACCTGGTCAACGGCCAGAAGATCTGGACCTCACTGGCGCATGTCGCCCGGCGCGGCCTGCTGGTGGCGCGCACCGACCCGGCGCTGCCCAAGCACCGGGGGCTGACCTACTTCGTGCTGGACATGACCGCCCCCGGCGTCGAGGTGCGGCCGTTGCGCCAGCTGACCGGGCAGGCCGAGTTCAACGAGGTCTACCTGACCGACGCGGTGGTGCCCGTCGAGGACCAGCTGGGCGCGGTCGGTGCGGGCTGGCGGGTGGCGATGACCACGCTGATGAACGAGCGGGTGGCGATCGGGCGCCGAGGTTCCCGCCGTGGCGACGGCGCGATCGGTGCCGCGGTGCGCGAGTTCACCGACGCGGCGGCGGCCGGCCGGGCCGACGCGGGGAGCCGGGACCGGCTGCTGCGGCTGTGGACCAAGGCCGAGGCGGCCCGGCTGACCAACGTGCGCGCCGCCGCCCAGACCGGTACGAAGGTGCCCGGCCCGGAGGGTTCGATCGCCAAGCTGGCGAACGCCGAGCTGAACAAGGCGATCCTCGAGCTGTGCGTCGACCTGCGCGGCGAGCAGGGCATGCTGATCGACGGCTACGCCGAGACCCGCCCGGACCGCTCCTCCGGCGCCGGCGGCTCCGCCGACATCCGCAAGGCCTGGCTACGCTCGCTGGCCAACTCCATTGAGGGCGGCACCTCCGAGGTGATGCGCAACATCCTCGGCGAACGGGTGCTCGGCCTGCCCGGCGAGCCGAGGGTCGACCGCGATCTCGCCTGGAAGGACATTCCGCGCTCGTAACCTCTGGATGTTCGGTTGCACTGGTGCGCTGCGGGTCGGCGGGGCATATCGTCTCGCCATGCATCTCGCCGCTGTCAACGCCAGCCTGCTCGCCTCCGAACTACTGGCCAAGGGTTTCCTCGCCGGCATCGGGAAGACCATCCTGATCATCATCGTCATCCTGGTGGCGATCGGTGCGCTGATCGGCTTCCGCGCTGGCCGGCGCAAGCGGTAGCCCCGGTCCCTCGGCGGCCCGAGACGACGGGTGGAACCTGACCGGATGGTTCATGCTGGGGGCATGACTGGCGTACACCGAAGGTGGAGGCGGGATGACGCCGAGCTCGACCAGGAGCATCGATGGCCAGCGGTTCCGCGAGGTGCTCGGCAACTACCCGACCGGGGTCACGGTGGTCACCGCCATCGCCGGGGATGGCCGCCCGGCCGGCATGGCGGTCGGCTCGTTCACCTCGGTGTCACTGGACCCGCCGCTGATCGCGTTCCTGCCGGACCGGTCGTCCACCAGCTTTCCCAAGATTCGCGCCGCGAAGAGTTTCTGTGTCAACGTGCTGGCCGCCGACCAGGAAGACATCTGCCGGGCTTTCGCCGCGAGAGGCGGTGACAAGTTCGCCGGGGTGAACTGGACCCGCACCGAGTCCGGCGCCCCCCGGATCAACGGGGTGGCCGCCTGGATCGACTGCGAGTTCGAGTCCGTCTCCGAGGCCGGCGACCACTACCTGGTGCTGGGCCGGGTCCGTGAGCTGCACTCCGGTGGCGACCGCCTGCCGCTGGTGTTCTTTCAGGGCGGCTACGGCCGGTTCGCGCCATCGTCGCTGGTCGCGGTGCCGGAGGCGGACTTCGTCGGCCATCTGCGGCTGGCCGACAGGTCCCGCGTGCAGATGGAGCGCATCGCAGGGCAGATCGACACCGAATGCCTGGCGATAGTGCCGGTGAACGACCAGTTGGTGGTGCTGGGCAGCGCCGGCGCTCCTTCCTTCGGCGCCGAGTTCACCCGGGTCGGCCAACGCATGCCCTTCGTGCCGCCGATCGGCACCCCGTTCCTGGCCTGGGCCGAGGAGACCGAGGTGGACGCCTGGCTGGCCCGTTCCGGGCATTCGATGGCCGCCGGCGAGCGCGCCGAGTACGCCGAGCTGCTGACCAGGGTCCGCACCAGAGGCTGGTCGCTGAGTTTGGGCAACGACACCCACGCCGAACTGTTGGACGCGATCGACAGCTACTCCGAGGGGGATCCGGACGGCCGAGCGCGGGTGCAGCGGTTGGGCGCCCAGGTGGCCGACCGGTTCGAGCCGGCCGAAGAACTCGAAGCGGAGCGCGAGTACGACGTGCGCCTGATCAACGTGCCGGTGTTCGGCCCGGACGGCTCGGTTGCGTTGATGCTGACCCTGTGGGGGTTGCCCTACCCGAGCACCGGGGCGCAGGTGTGGCGTTACCTCGACGTCGTGCTGGATGCCGCGGCCGAGATAACCACCGCACTGGGTGGGCGGCCGCCGGCCTGACCGCACGTGCCCGCCCCGTCGCCGTTCGAAGGGATACCGCATGCCCCAGGCCGAGCTGGCCGACCGCACCGCGACCGAACTGCTCGCCGGGTACCGCACCGGCGAGCTGTCCCCGGTCGAGGTGACCGAGGCCGTGCTGGCGCGGATCGCCGCCTGGGAGCCCACGGTGAACGCGTTGAGCGCGCACCGGCCGGACGTGGCGCGGGAGGCGGCCCGCGCCGCCGAGCGGCGGTGGCGGGCAGGTGGCCCGCTCGGCCCGCTCGACGGCGTGCCGGTCACCATCAAGGAGAACATCGCCATCCGGGGCAACCCCACACCGCTGGGCACCGCCGCGCTCGAACAGGTGCCGGCGGCGGCCGACGCACCCGCGGCGGCCCGGCTGTTCGAGGCGGGCGCCGTCCTGGTCGGCAGCACCACCATGCCGGACTACGGGATGCTCACCTCCGGGCTGTCCAGCCTGCGCGGGGTTACCCGCAACCCGTGGGACCCCGCGCGCAACCCGGGCGGCTCCAGCGCCGGCGCCGGGGCGGCGGCGGCCGCCGGGTACGGGCCGCTGCACCTCGGCACCGACATCGGCGGCTCGGTTCGGCTGCCGGCCGGCTGGTGCGGCGTGGTCGGCTTCAAGCCCAGCTTCGGCCGCATCCCGGTGGACCCGCCCTACCCCGGCCGCACGATCGGTCCGCTGACCCGCACGGTCGCCGACGCGGCCCTGGTCACCTCGGTACTGGCCGCCCCGGACCGACGGGACCACCTCAGCCTGCCGCC
This sequence comes from Pseudonocardia sp., assembly GCA_036500625.1. Classification (GTDB taxonomy): domain Bacteria; phylum Actinomycetota; class Actinomycetes; order Mycobacteriales; family Pseudonocardiaceae; genus Pseudonocardia. The sequence goes on from DASYBQ010000183.1 coordinate 54,793, forward strand.
GGCCACCCTCGGCTGGACCGAGCTGGCCGGCGAGGTGACCGGGCTGCGCATCGGTCTGCTGCTCGACGCAGGCGCGGGTATACCGGTCGATCCGGAGATCACCGACGCGGTCACCGCCGCCGGCGCCGCGCTGCAAGCCGCCGGGGCATACGTCGAAACGGCAGGGCCGCTGGTGTCGCGGCACATGCTCGACGGCTTGGACCGGTTCTGGCGGATGAGGTTCTGGCTGGAGATCAGCGCGCTGCCCCGGGAGCGAGGGGCGAAGATGCTGCCGTTCATCGCGGCGTGGGCCGCGGGTGGCGAGGGACTGTCCGGCGCCGAGGTCTTCGACGGCTACAGCCAGATGGACGCCATGGCCAAGGCAGCCGTGGCAGCGCTCGAACCCTACGACTTCCTGATCAGCCCCCTCGCGCCGATCCACCCGATGGAAGCCGAGCTGGCCTCCCCACTGGACGATCCGGCCCGGCCGTTCGAGCACATCTGCTTCACCGTGCCGTTCAACATGTCCGGGCAGCCTGCGCTCGCCCTGCGCTGCGGCACCAGCGCGGACAGCCTGCCGATCGGGCTGCAGATCGTCGGACAGCGCTTCGACGACATCGGCGTGCTTGCGCTGGGCGCCCAGTACGAACGGCTGCGCCCGGCGCCGCCGCCGTGGCCGAGTGCCCCGCTGGTGGGCCAGTGATCCGTGCGGTGTTCGCCGGCCGGCGCGCGCTGCTGTGGCTGCTCGGGCCGCCGGTGCTGTTCCTGGCGGCGGTACCACTGGTCAACCAGGTCCAGCCGGTGGTGCTGGGGTTGCCGCTGTTCATCGGGTGGATGATCGTGGCGACGCTGCTCACCCCGGTGTTCATCTGGGCGGCCGCCAGGGGCGACCCGGTCCGGCGGGGGGACCGGGCGGGCACCGACCCCGGTCCCGAATCGCGGGAGCACCGGTGAGCCGGAACGCAGCTGTGTCGGTCGGCATTCTCGCGGTGTTCCTGGCTGGCACCGTGCTGCTCGGCCTGCTCGCCACCGCGCGCCGCCACCGCAGCCTGACCGAGTGGTCCGTGGGTGGGCGCAGCCTCGGCCTGCCGCTGACCTGGGTGTTGATGGCCGGCGAGACCTACACCAGCTACAGCTACCTCGGCGCGGCCGGCTGGTCCTACAAGAACGGCGTCTCCGGGCTCTACCTGGTGGCCTACCTGTCGGTGGGCATGGCGGTGACCTACGTGACCGGCCCGCTGGTGTGGACCTACGCACACCGGCACGGGCTGAACTCGCTGTCCGACCTCGCCGCGCACCGGTTCGCCTCGCCGTTGGCCGGCGCGGTGGTGACGGTGCTCGCGACGGTATTCATCCTGCCGTACGTGCAGATTCAGATCACCGGCATGGGCGTGGTGGTGGCCACCATCAGCTACGGCACCATCTCCCTTGGCGTGGCCTACCTGCTCGCCTTCCTGCTCTCGGAGGCGTTCGTACTGGTCAGTGGCCTGCGTGGCAGCGCGTGGGCATCGGTGCTGAAGGACTCGCTGGTGGTGGCCACGATGCTGGTCATCTTCGTGTGGGTGCCGCTGCACTACTTCGGCGGTTACCGCGAACTGCTGCACCGGATGGTCAGCACGCACCCGGCCTGGCTCACCCTGCCAGGGCCGGTGTCGCCGGAGCTGGGCATCGGCTGGTTCGTGTCCACCTCGGCGCTGAACGCGGTGGTGTACTCGATCTTCCCGACCACGGTGGCCGGTTTCCTGGGTGCCCGGTCGGCGAAGGTGCTGCGGAGCAACGCGGTGTACCTGCCGTTCTACCAACTGCTGCTGTTCGTGCCGGTGCTGCTCGGGTTTGCCTCGGTGCTGGTGGTGCCCGGGCTCACCGACTCCAATCTCGCGCTGTTCACCCTGGTCACTGACACCTTGCCGTCCTGGCTGCTCGGCGTGGTCGGTGCCGCCGCCGCGCTGTCCTCGATCGTCCCGATGGCGGTGTTCATGCTGGTCATCGGCACCATGTGGACCCGCTCCAGCGGCACAGCCGGTGAAGGTTCGCGCCGGCTGGCCCAACTGGTCACGCTGCTGGCCGGCGTGGTCGCGCTCGGCATGACCTACCTGTTCCCGAACGCGCTGGTCCGGCTGTCCGTGCTGTCCTACGAGGGCATGGCGCAGCTGCTGCCGCTGACTCTGCTGGCGCTGCTGTGGCGCCGGCTGTCACTGCCCGCCGCGCTGAGCGGCGCCGCGGTCGGGGTGCTGCTCGACGCCCTGCTCGTCTACCGGGGCGCCGACCCGCTCTACGGCGTCAACGCCGGCCTGGTCGCACTGGCCGCGAACCTGCTCACCGCGGGCGCGCTCACCTGGCTGTGCCCCGCCAACATCCCGGACAACCGCCTCGCCGTCCCAGAGCCGGCACTCGTCGCACCTCGACCGAGCTAAGGAAGCCGGCCGAGACGAACACCACCACTACTACTATGGCCTCTGGTTCTATTGGTTCTATGAATTTCGGAATTTCGCTGGCATATAGTGGTGTCGCCCGATACCCACAGCCTGATACGGGCTGATCCAGGTCGGGGACGCTGTGGGAGGTGACGCGGTGAGGACGAAGCATGACGAGGCCGGCAGGAGCGTCGCGGCACGCGCCTACCTGCGCAAGAACGCCCAGCTGACAGTGCCTGCCCAGGTTCGGGCCGCGCTGCACATCGAAGAGGGCGACGAGGTCGAGTTCCAGGTCACCGACTCCGGCGAGATCGTGCTGCGCGGGATGACCTCGATCCCCACCGACCAGCGCTGGTTCTGGACCGAGCAGTGGCAGGCTGGCGAGCGGGAGGCTAGCGAGCAGATCGCTGGGGGCGAAGCCACCCACCACGGCGACGTGGACGACTTCTTCAACGACCTAGTACTGCAGGGCCGGTAAGGCGAGTCGCCCCTGCGAGGCTCCGGAGGAGTTCCGGCGAAGGCCGGCGCTGTGAATGTCGGCAACCAGGGTGCCGAACCCTGGTGGCGGCACCC
>DASYBQ010000184.1:0-6626 GCA_036500625.1 Pseudonocardia sp.
TCACAGCCTGAACCTACCCCGCCGGGGTACGCTCGACGCCGCAAAAGATGATCCTGAATACGTGTCGCGCAGGGGAGCCGCGCCGGTGCCCGAGGATGTGACCACCCCGACCGACCCGCGCGATGAGCTGCGGGCCGACTGCGCCAGCTGCGTCGGGCTGTGCTGCGTGGCGCCGAGCTTCGCGGCCTCCTCCGACTTCGGGGCCGACAAGCCGGCCGGCCAGCCGTGTAGTCACCTGCGACCCGACTTCCGCTGCGGGATCCACGGTGAGCTGCGCGAGCGGGGTTTCCCCGGCTGCACCGTGTACGACTGTTTCGGCGCGGGCCAGAAGCTCACCCAGCTGACCTTCGGTGGGCAGGACTGGCGCGGCTCGGCCCAGCTCGCCGAGTCGATGTTCGGCACGTTCACCGTGCTGCGCCACCTGCACGAGCTGCTGTGGTACCTCACCGAGGCGCTGTCGAGATGCCCGGTGAACCAGCCGCGCGGCGCCAGCAATGACGAGCCGCGCGGCGGTCTGCGGGCGGCGCTCGAGCAGACCGAGCGGCTCGCCCGCGGCGGGCCCGACCAGCTGCGCCGGCTGGACATGGCCGAGCACCACCAGCGGGTGAACGCACTGCTGCTGCGCACCAGCGAGCTGGTCCGCGCACCGACTACCGGCCCGGCGCTCGACCGGCGCGGCGCCGACCTGGCCGGGAAGAACCTGCGGGGCGCGGATCTGCGCGGCGCGAACCTGCGGGGGACGCTGCTCATCGGCGCCGACCTGCGCGGTGCCGACCTCGGGCTGGCCGATCTGATCGGCGCGGACCTGCGCGGGACCGACCTGCGCGGCGCGGACCTCGGCGAATGTCTCTTCCTCACCCAGTTCCAGGCGAACGCGGCACGCGGCGACCGGGCCACCACACTGCCCCGGGCCCTCACCCGGCCAGCGCACTGGACCTAGTGTCGTGGTATCGACACCAGCGCCGCAGCGTTTCCGCGCTGTTCACCCGCCGGCCAGCTGGCCGCCCGATCGGGCGACCAGCATCCGGGCATGGAGCTTCCGAAGATCAGTCGTCGGCACGCACTGGGTACCGCGGCGGGGGTGGGCGGCGCGGTCGCGCTGGGGGTGCCCACGCTGGCCGGCTGCGCACCGGGCCCCAGCCCCACCTCGGCCGGCTGGCAACGGCCGGACCGGTCCGGCGCACCGCCGGTGGCCGGGCTGCACCTGCAGTTCGGCGCCGACGCATCCACCGAGCTGGTCGTCTCCTGGCACACCACCGGCTCCGTCGGCCGTCCCAGGGTGATGCTGGGCAAGCCGGACGGCGGCTTCGGCCAGACCGCTCCGGCGGACACCACCACCTACCGGGACGCCGCGTCCGGCACCGAGGTGGCCGTGCACCACGCCCGGCTCACCGGGCTGACCCCGGACACCGACTACATCTACGCCGCGGTGCACGACGGCACCGGCCCGGAGCTGGGCACCGCGCGCACCGCGCCGCGCGGCCGCGCGGCGTTCACCTTCACCAGCTTCGGCGACCAGGGCACCCCGACGCTCGGCAAGCTGGTCGGCGCCAACTACGTGAACGACAACCTCGGCTCGCCGGCCGCGGGTGACGTGACCGCGGCGGTCGAACGGGTCGCGCCGCTGTTCCACCTGGTCAACGGGGATCTGTGCTACGCGAACCTGAGCAAGGACCGCATTCGGACCTGGTCGGACTGGTTCGTCAACAACGGTCGCTCGGCCCGCTACCGACCGTGGATGCCGGCCGCAGGCAACCACGAGAACGAGAAGGGCAACGGGCCAATCGGCTACCAGGCCTACCAGACCTACTTCTCGGTGCCCGATGTCGGCGCGGAGCCCACCTTTCGCGGGCTCTGGTACGCCTTCACCGCCGGCGCGGTCCGGGTGATCAGCCTGAACAACGACGACGTTGCCATCCAGGACGGCGGCAACACCTACGTACACGGTTACTCCGGCGGCGCGCAACGGCGTTGGTTGGAGCAGGAACTGCGCACCGCACGGGCCGACCCGGCGATCGACTGGATCGTGGTGTGCATGCACCAGGTGGTGATCTCCACGGCGGACAAGTTCAACGGCGCCGACCTGGGCGTGCGGGAACAGTGGGTGCCGCTGTTCGACCAGTACGGGGTGGATCTGGTGGTCTGCGGGCACGAGCACCACTACGAGCGCTCGCACCCGATCCGGGGGCAGCAGCCGACCGACACCCGCACGCCGATACCCACCCAGACCAGCACCGGCGTGCTGGACACCGGCAAGGGCACGGTGCACATGGTGATCGGCGGCGGCGGTACGTCCTCCCCCTCCAACCAGCTGCTGTTCTCCCCGGCGCGGGCCCGGGTGCTGACCGCGGTCGGGGCGGTGGACCCGGCCACCGGAAAACGCGCGCCGACCTACGTGATGGAGGATGCGCCCTGGTCCGCGGTGAGAGATCCAGTGCATTCCTACGGATTTGCCGCATTCGACGTCGACCCGGGCGGCACCGGCCCGACAACCGCTATTCACGTGACGTACTACACGGTGACCGGACCGTACGGCGACCTCACCGCCGTGGACCGGTTCACCCTGACCAGACCACGCCACGCGTAGTGAACCGAGGCAGAGGGTAGCGACCCTCGGCGCTATCGGGTGTCGCCGACACCCCGGCGTGCGCAAGTGAACCCGCTCGTCACCAGTGGCTACCCGAGCCGGCGAGATTCCCCCTATCAAATGACTAATGAGCCATTGGTACTCACTCCCATAGGTGGTTTTTGGGAGACAAGCCTGTCTCGCGTAGACATCTCCCCGGCTACCGGTCTAGATCTACGTGCTGGTTGAGGCGACAAGCGCCTTGCCGGAATCTGGAGGATACGAGAATGCGCATGTTTGGGCAGCGCGCGGCGATGGCCGTTGCGGCGATCGCTTTGGGTTCGGCCGCCTTCGCCGGGACCGCACTCGCGGGTGTGGGCCACGACGGTGGGCCGGGGCACAACAGCGTGGACGGCAGCTCCGGTGACGGGGGCCACGGTGGCAGCGCCGACAAGGACTGCAACCCGCCGGTCGGCGCTGCCACCGGAGGCGGCGGCAGCATCAACAACGTCGAGTGCACCGTGAACGCCGGCCACGGCGGCGGCAGTGGCCACGGGGCGGAGTACTGAGCCAGCTCCGAGCTCGGCCGGAACACGACAGCAGGTGCAGCCCCCGGATGTGTCGGGGGCTGCACTTCCCCTTGTGACACCACCCGCGTAACCCGTTCGTGTTCATTTGCGCTACTTTGGCGAGTATTTGCTCACGCGCCGTATTGTCCTCAGTTCGTGTGGCTCTGTCCCGTCTAATCCATGTGGTACTCACTCCGGCAGGTGAATTACCGAGATCCAGCCGGTGGAACGTGGACAAGAGGGGTTGCCAACCGTTAGATCCCAATCTTGTTGAGGCGACAAGCGCCTTGGTCAAAATTGGGGAGGAATGCATATGCGCAAGTTGGGGCAGCGGTCAGTCATGGCCGTGGCAGCGGTCGCCCTCGGCTCGGCCGCTTTTGCCGGAACCGCGCTGGCCTGCGACGACGACAGCGGTTCGTCGCACGAGGGGCACAGCGAGACCAACGGCGACGGGGGAGACGGCGGCAACGGCGGCAAGACCAACGTCAACTGCGTCCTCCCGATCGGCCTTTCGGCCGGCATCATCGGCCAGGGCGACGACGTCAGCCAGTGCAACGCCACCGGCGGGGACGGTGGCGACGCCGGTGACGGTGTCGACTACTGAGTCACGACACCCAGCGGGACCACCGCTGATCAAGGCCATAAAGGTGCAGCCCCCCGGATGTGTCGGGGGGCTGCACGTTTATGGTACGTGCCAATCAGTCCACCCGAGAATCAATGCACTCATCTCGGGTTCGCGACGAGGCACGGGAGCCCGCGATCCGCACCGCAACCAGCCACGTGACACCAACGCAGCGCTGCGGTGACCGGCGCGGTCGTGCCCGTGGTGGCGCCATCGTCCTGCTGTCGATCGTAGTGCTGACAGCGTGCGGGGCGCACTCCCCTCGGCCCGCCGTGCCGCCGGTCGCGTTCGCGCCAGGAGTGGTGCTGGCCCCCGCCGTGGCAGCGCCACCCGGCCAGAACCCGTACCAGCGCCGGTTGCCGGTAGCCCTGGTGGGCAGCAACGCCTACCTGGCCGGCCCTGGCAGCGTGCAGATCTCCGACGCACGCACCGGGCGGACCACCGCCACGGTGCGGCCGAGACGCGCGCCGATCACCGGCGCCGGACCGCTGCTCGGCGCTCCGAAGGTGAGCACGCTGAACAACACACAGGTTGTGCTGTGGCCGTTCCTGGTCGAGTCGCCCCCGGTCAACTACCCACCTCCGGCCGGCGCGGCGCCCAGCGGCACGCCGCAGGCGGGGCTTCCCGGCCTCGGAGCCGCCGGCCCGCCGGCCGGCAATGTCCCGTTGCCGACCGACGCCGCGCCCCAGAACAACGCCGCGCCCCAGAACAACGCCGCGCCCCAGGACAACGCCGCGCCCACCGACTCGGCACAGCCGAGCGGCAGCGCAGCGCCGCCGGCCAGCACGGCGGCGGCCGGGCCGACCCCACCGCCCGGCACCTCGGTCGAGCTGGACGCCATCCGCACCGACGACCACAGCACCAGCGGCGTCCTGGTCAGCCTGCCGGACTGGGCATCGGGCTCCTCGTCCAACGTGTCGGTCAGCGTAGTCGGCGCGGTGAGCTCCACCGTGGTGCTCGACGTGACCGACGGCCTTTCGGACACCGCCGTCGTGGTCGACGCGAAGACCGGGAGCACGCTCTGGACCCGGGACAACTTCGCGGCCGGCGCGGTGACCGACCAGACCGTGGTGGGCACCGAAGCAGACACCGCCCAGGGTGCCGCGGCGCAGCATGTGGCCGCGCTGTCCCTCGCCGACGGGCAGCCACGCTGGACCCAGCTGCACGGCTACGGCCTGCGGGTGTCCCCGGCCGGGCCAACGTTGGTCGCCGCCATCGCGCAGCGGGACCGGGACACCCAGCGGGGCAGTTTCCAGCTGTTGAACGCGGCGAGCGGCGCACCGGTCGCGACGCTCGCGGTGCCGTCCGCGCTGTCCAGCCGATGTGACTACGACGGCATCTCGGTAACGGTGTGTTATGCGCCGGAGAGCCGGCAGCAGGACCGGTTCGCGGTCGGCGTCGACGCCCGTACCGGTAAGCAGCTGTGGGCGATGCCGGACTACAGCACCAGCAGCAAACCGGCCCCGCTGGTCACCGCACTCTGGCACGGCATGATCTACGCCACCCCGAGCCCGCCGAACGTCCCTGCCATCCCGCGTTCGGGCGGCCCGCCCCCGCCGCGCACCGAGGTCTATCAGGCCAGCACCGGCATCCTTGTCCGGTCCTCCCCTGGCCCGGCCCCGTTGGTGGTCGACGACAACGCGGCGGTCTCCCTCGACACGGACAACACCCACGTGATGGCCCGCCAGCCGGTGGCATAGTCGATCCGGCAGGACCAGCTCAACGGCGCACGATGTCGGGTTTCAGCCCATAGTTGAGCCCGAGGATCGTGTCCTGGTCGGGTTTGCCCACACCGTTGATCTCCAGTGCTTTCATGATGTCGTCGAGCACCTCGAGGAACTCCTGCTCGGAGCAGTTCATCCCGGTGTGCGCCTCCAGCATGGTCATTCCGGTGTAGGTCTCGCTGCCGCCGGTGACCGAGGACAGCAACTCGGCCACCAGTCGGGCCAACTCGTCATCGGATTTCTTCGCCTGGCCGTAGCGAACCTCGAGGATCGGATTGTCGTGGTGCAGCTCAAGGATCGAGTAGGCGATGCGGAGCATGCCCTCGTAACCGCCGCAGCGGTCGTAGACAGTGTCGCCCGCGCTAACAGATTTCTCGGTGGTGGTCACGGCGCCCGTCCTCCAACAGTGGCGCCGGAGAGGGCACCACTCGAGTCCCGATGAGATTCGAATTACATTGCCCGCAACCCATTGCACGGCGCAAGCGTCTGATCGGGTCGACACGGACCACGTCGCGCTCGACCGTTCTAGTGAGTTGTCGGCGAGCCCGTGTGAGCGGTGCGCAGCCGCAACGACAGCGCCTTGAGCTCGTCACGAAGGCGGGCCAACTCGTCGGGGGCCAGCCCGGTAGCCCCCTCGACGCGCGCCTGGGCGTGGAAGGCGTCCTCCCACAGCGCCGCGCCGGCGGGTGTGAGGCTGATCTGCACGGTGCGTTCGTCCTGCTCCGCTCGCTGCCGCGAGATCAGTCCCCGGTTCTGCAGCCTCTTCAGCAGCGGTGACAGGGTTCCGGAGTCGAGCTGCGTACAGTCGTTGAGGTAGCTCTGCGACACGCTTCGGTGCTCCCAGAGCACCAGCATCACCACGTACTGGGTGTAGGTGAGTCCGATCTGCTCCAGGAACGGGCGATAGCAGTTGGAGATGGCCCGGGACGCGGACGTCAGGGCAAAGCACAGCTGCCGATCCAGTGTGAATGTCGAAGGCACCACGTCGTCCATGTGGGCACACTACTTGGGCGACCCTCGACAGGTCCGATTTTTCTCATCAAATGATTACTTTTCGCCTCCCGCCATCTGATCGAGTGCACGGCCATTACCGGCCGGGAGCGTCCGACCCGGGCCAGAAGCCGTGCCGATCGAGCCAGTCGGAC
>DASYBQ010000185.1:0-45054 GCA_036500625.1 Pseudonocardia sp.
TGGGTCATGGCTACAGAGTAGGTAGTCAAATGAGGATTGGCTATAGCGTTACTTTTCACTCACGAGCCGACGGAGGAGGCAGCTGGAACAGTCCGACACGGTGCTGCTGGTCGCCTCCGACGAGCTCGCGGCACGGGCCCGCGCGGCGGCGCGCAACGCGCCCGGGGTGCGCGAGGTGATCGGGCCGGACCGGCTGCGCGGGTTCGAGGCGCTGCCCGAGGCGGACCCGCCCGGCATGCTGGACGTGGCGGCCGGCGACCCGCACCTGCTGATGTACACCTCGGGCACCACCGGGCCGTCCAAGGGCGCGGTATGCCCACACTCACAGGGCCACGCGGTGGGCAGGCAGATGGCGTCGTTGGCCCGCTACCGGCCCGACGACGTGCTCTATACCTGCCTGCCGGTGTTCCACGCGACCGCGCTGTGGTTCACCATGTACGCCGCGTTGTGGGCGGAGGCGTCGGTGGCGCTGTCGCCCGGGTTCTCCGCCCGCCGGTTCTGGGACGAGGTCCGGGAGTCCGGCGCGACGGTGTTCAACGCGCTCGGCGCGATGGCCAACATCATTTGGCAGCTGCTGCGCGGTCACCGTGTTCGGCCCGGACGAGCCGCCGGAGAAGGTACCCTCGGCCGGGCTGGTGCGCGACTACAAGTCGGTGCGGATCGTCAGCGAAGACCCCGATCCCGACCACGGTGCCGAGCGGGTGCTGCCGCCCGGCGAGGTCGGCGAGATCTGCCTGCGCCCGGTCGAGCAGGGCAGCGTGATGCTCGGCTACTACAAGATGGCCGAAGCGACCGCCGCCGCGCACACCGGTGGCTGGTTCCACACCGGCGACCGCGGCTACCTGGATCCGGACGGCTACCTCTACTTCGCGGACCGGAAGAAGGAGGCGATCCGACGCCGGGGCGAGAACATCTCCGCCTACGAGGTGGAGATGGTGCTCTGCCGGCACCCGCACATCGTGGAGGCCGCCGCCGTGCCGGTGCCCTCCGAGCTGGGCGAGGACGACGTGATGGCCTACCTGGTCGCCGCGCCCGGCGCCGAGCTCTCCTTCCGCGAGGTGATCGAGTTTGCCCGGGAGAACATGGCCTACTACATGTGCCGCGCTACCTGGAGATCGTTGACGCGCTGCCGAAGACGCCCAGCGAGAAGATCGAGAAGTACAAGCTCAAGGTGGACGCGGCGGCCCGGCGCGACCAGCTCTGGGACCGGGACAAGGCCGGCATCACCGTCGACCGGCACACCGGCACAGCGCAGGACAGTGTTGCCGCCGCGAGCCGTTAAGGTGCCCAGATGATCCTGAGCAGGTACCAGGGGAAGCTCCTCGTGGTCCGGCAACCCGATCATGGGCGGCAGACCGGGCTGATCGCGGCGGCCTGGGGCAACGAGGACGTGCCGCCGCCGGTCGAGCACCGCGAGGCTGCCCGGTTGGCCGCCGCGCACCACGACGACGGCTGGGCGATCTGGGAGCGGCACCCGGACCTGGAGCCGGCCACCGGCCAGCCCATCCAGTTCTACGACGTCAAACCGCCCGCGCATATCCCGGCCTACCGGGCCGGCATCGAGCGTGCCGCCCAGCTCGACCCGTGGACCGGGCTGCTGGTGAGCATGCACGGCGCCGGGCTGTACAACGACCGCTACCGCAGCTACCGCTTGGAGGAGATCGGCGAGCAGGCGCTCACCGGCACCGAGCGGGCACTGGCCGACGAGTTCCTCGCCGACATGGCCCGGCTGCAGGCCGACCTCTACACCGAGGCAGTGGGCCGCGCCGCGCCCGCCGCGCCGCACGAACTGCCCGAGGTGATGTCGGCCTACCTGTTGCTGCAGGTCTGGGACCGGCTGTCGCTGCAGTTCGCGCTGCGGCACGCCGCCGACGCGGTGATCGCCCCGCTGCCGTCGGCGGGCGGCCCCGGGGAGCTGCGCTGCCAGGCCCGGGGCGACCTGCGCCTTGCGCTGGAGCCCTACCCGTTCGCCGACGACAAGGTGGAGCTGCCGGTGGCCGCCAGCCTGGTGCCCGACCGTGCGTACCGCGACCCGGAGGACTTCCTTGACGCCCTCGCCTCGGCAGGGCAGACCATGCTCGAAGCCACCGCGGTGCGGGCGTGAACCGGTGACCGACGAGCCTGTCCTGGTGCGCGGGGACGGCCGGGTGGCGCGGGTGCTGATCAACCGGCCGGCGGCGCGCAACGCGCTGAGCCCCGCCGTGCTCGGCGGGCTGCGCGCCGCGATCGACTCGGCCACCGGGGCCGGCTGCTCCGTGCTGGTGCTGCGCGGCGCCGGTGGCACGCTGTCCGCCGGGGCCGACCTGAAGTACCTGGAGACGATCCTGGCCGACGCCGGTCGGGTCGCCGGGCACCTGACCGGCCGCCGAGCTGGAGCGCACCCTGGACGAGCTGCTCGCCCGACTGAGCGGGCACAGCCGCGCGGCGCTCGCCGGGCAGAAACGGCTCTACCGCGCCCCACTCGACACGCCGCCGGCGGCCGAGGCGCTGGTCGCGGAGCGCGCCGCGTCGGTCGAGCACCTGCGCACCTCGCCGGCCGCGGCCGAGGGGCTGCGCGCGTTCCGCGCCGGCCGCGCGCCGGACTTCTCCGCGCACTGACCGAAAGGACCACATGATGAGCGGACGTTCGGTGACCGGACGCTGGTTCGAGGAGCTGCCGGTGGGCACGGTCGTCGAGCACACCATCCGGCGGACCGTCACCGAGACCGACAACGTGCTGTTCACCACCATGACGATGAACCCTGCGCCGCTGCACCTGGACGCCGACTACGCGGCCGGCACCGAGTTCGGCCGTCCGCTGGTCAACAGCATGTTCACCGTCGCACTGGTGGTGGGCCTTTCCGTGCCGGAGCTGACGCTGGGCACCATCGTGGCCCAGTTGGGCATGGACGCGATCTCCTTCCCGGCGCCGGTGTTCCCCGGCGACACGATCCGGGTGCAGAGCGAGGTGGTGACAGCCCGCGAGTCGCGCTCCCGTACCGATGCCGGCATCGTGGTCTTCGAGCACCGGGCGCACAACCAGCGCGACGAGCTGGTCTGCCGGGCCCGGCGCACCGGGCTGATGTACCGCCGTCCGGTGGCCCCGGAGGAGGTCAGTTGATCACCGCATACCTGGACGACACCTCGGTCGGGGACGAGCACACCACACAGGGCCGCACCATCACCGAGTCCGACCTGGTCGGCTTCGCGATGTTCTCCGGCGACTGGCACCCGATCCACGCCGACGCCGAGTACGCGGCCGCCGACGAGCGGTTCGGCGGGCGCATCGCGCACGGCGCGCTGGTGCTGTCCGTGGCGCTGGGGCTGGTCACGTTCTGGCCGCCGGCGATGAAGGCGTTCTACGGCATCGACAAGCTCCGGTTCGTCGCGCCGACCCGGATCGGCGACACCATCCACGTCGCGACCGAGGTGCTGGAGGTGACGCCACGCGGCGCGGACGGCGGCCTGGTCACCTCCCGGTTCACCGTGCGCAACCAGCGCGGCGAGGATGTGCTGGTGGCGCAGCTCAAGTCGTTCGTCGCGCGGAAGCCGACGCCGTGACCGGGTGCTGCGAGTTCAGCCCGCGCAGCGCGCTGTTCGTGCCGGGGCACCGGCCGGCGATGCTGGCCAAGGTGGCCCGGGTCCGGCCGGACGTGGTCATCGCGGACCTGGAGGACGCGGTGTCGCCCTCGGCCAAGGAACAGGCCCGCGAGGACGCGTTGGCCGCGTTGGCGCAGCAGCGGCCCGGCGCCGGCACCGTGCTGGCGCGGATCAACGGGCCGGACACCCCCTGGTACGAGGCGGACCTTGCCGCCGCGGCCCGCGCGGTGGTTTCGGGTTCGCTGGACGGTGTGGTGCTGCCCAAGTACGAGCACCCGACGCAGCTGGACGCGGTGCGCGCCGCGCTGCCGGCCGGGGCGGTGGTGATCGTCGGTCTGGAGAGCGCGCTCGGCGTGGCGGACGCCCGGCCGCTGCTCGCGCAGGCGCCCGACGCGGCCTACTTCGGCGCCGAGGACTACATCGCCGACCTGGGCGGCCGGCGGACCAGCGCCGGTGCCGAGGTGGCATACCCGCGCAGCCAGGTCGTGCTGGCCGCGCGGCTGGCCGGGGTTGCCGCGCTGGACCAGGTGGTGGCCGTGGTGCACGACGAGGTGGCGTTCCGCACCGAGGCGCAGCAGGCAAGGGCGCTGGGCTACCGGGGCAAGATCTGCCTGCACCCGGTCCAGGTCGGCATCGCGCACGAGGTGTTCACCCCGTCGGATGCCGAGGTGGCGCACGCCCGCGAGGTGCTGGCCGCCGCCGAGTCCGGCGTAGGCCTGGTGGACGGCCAGATGGTGGACGCGGTGCACGTCGCGATGGCCCGCGCCGTCCTGGCCCGCGCCACCCCGCTCACCGACCGCCGGCAAGAAGGGCACACAGCGGTTTGACCACGGCACACAGCGAGTGGGCGCGTCACATAGGCCCGGACCTGTGTGCGGCGACCTCCCGCTGTGTGCGGTCGGTTCGCTGTGTGCGGTCGCCGGGTGTGGAACGGTTGGCGCGGTGTGGGGTATCAGGGCGCGGCGTCGAGGCCGCGTGGCGGGTCGAGCTAGCGGATCAGGTGGGTTTCGGCTCGGGCTCGGGCCAGGGCTACCGCGTCCGGCAGCGAGCCGCAGTAGGCGGTGCCGTGGCCGGGCAGCAGCAGGTCGGCGTCCAGGCCGGCCAGCTTGTCCAGCGTCCGCACCGCGCGCTCGTGGTCGGTGTTGAACATCGGCGCCAGCAGCTGCGGGCCCCACTCCTGGGAGGTGGCGTGCCCGGTGACCAGCGCGTCCCCGGTGATCACCGCGCCGGCGTCGGGAAGCAGGTAGCCGCAGTGCCCCGAGGTGTGGCCGGGCAGCGGGACCGGCACCGGGCGGCCGGGCAGGTCCAGCGCTTCCCCGGACGGGAACGCGAGCGTGGCCGGCACCCGCACGTGTGACAGTCCGCCGCGCAGGGCGCAGGCAAGCCCGAACCGAGGGAAGCCGGGCCGCCAGGCGTTGCGCAGCACGGCCAGCGGGCTGACCGACTCGATCAACCCGCCGCGCGCGTGCGCCACCTCGGCCGGGTGGGTCAGCACCGGGATCGGATAGCGGCGCACCAGCTGCGGCACCCCGCCGATGTGGTCGGCGTGTGCATGGGTGAGCAGCACCGCGACGAGCTGGCCCGGTTGGTAGCCGATCATCCGGATGGACTCCTCGACGGCGCGCCGGTGACCGGGGAAACCGGCGTCCACCAGCAGCAGCGAGTCGCCCTCGGCGACGACGACCCAGTTCACCAGGCCGCTGTCGACGAGGTAGGTGTTGGTGGCGACCTGGCTGATCGATGGACCGCTCATGCCCTCCGTACCTCGTTTGACCTGGGGATGGGGAACGTTCGGACGGTACGAGGCGGCAGCCTCGGGCCGTGCGCCTAGGGTAGATCGTTCCGGCCCGAGGCGCGCGGAAGGCGGGGACTACATGACAGACGTGACGCCGAAGATCCCGAAGGTCACAGTGGTGTTCTACAGCGCCACCGGCAACGTGGCCGCGCTGGCCGAGGCGGTCGGGCAGGGTGCCCGCGAGGAGGGCGCGCAGGTGCGGGTGCGCCCGGTGGCCGAGCTCGCGCCGCCCGAGGCGGTGGCCGGCAACCCGCGCTGGCAGGCCTGGGTGGACGACAACCCCTACGACCAGACCGCCACGCTGGACGACCTTGAGTGGGCGGACGGGTTCGCGCTCGGCAGCCCGACCCGTTTCGGCGGTCCGGCCGGCCAGCTCAAGGAGTTCCTGGACAGCACCGGCCGGCTGTGGTTCCAGGGCAAGCTGGCCGACAAGGTCGGCACCTCGTTCACCAGCGCGTCGACCGCGCACGGCGGCCTGGAGTCGACGGTCCTGGCGATGAACAACGTGCTGTACCACTGGGGCGCGATCGTGCTGCCGCTCGGCTACTCCGACCCCCGGCTGATGGAGTCGGGCAACCCCTACGGCGGGTCGTTCGTCTCCCGAGGCGGCGCCGCGCCGGACGAGCAGGCGCTCGCCGCGTGCCGGCTGCAGGGCGCCCGGCTGGCCAGGATCAGCCGGTATGTGGCCACCGGCCTGGCCGGGTGAGCCGGATGGAAGGCACAGACTTCACCGGCAAGGTCGTGCTGGTCACCGGGGGCAGCCGGGGCATGGGCAAGGCGATGGTCGAGGCGTTCGCGGCGCGCGGCGCCTCGGTGGTGATCGCCAGCCGCAGGCTCGACGCCTGCGAGCAGCTGGCCCGTGAAGTGCGCGACCGGCACGGCGTCGCCGCGCTGGCGGTGGCCTGCAACGTGTCGCGCTGGGCGGACTGCGACGCGCTGGTGGACACCGTGTACCGCCAGCTCGGCGGGGTGGACGTACTGGTCAACAACGCCGGGCTCTCCCCGCTCTACCCGAGCCTCGACGAGGTGTCCGAGGCGCTGTTCGACAAGGTCATCGGGGTGAACCTGCGCGGCCCGTTCCGGCTCGGCTCGGCCATCGGCACCCGGATGGCGGCCGGCGGTGCCGATTCCCGAGGCGGGTCCATCATCAACATCAGCTCCGTCGCGGCGATCCGCCCCGGCCCGCACGAGCTGCCCTACGCCGCCGCCAAGGCCGGGCTGAACGCGCTCACCGAGGGCATGGCGCAGGCGTTCGCCCCGGCGGTCCGGGTGAACGCGATCCAGGCCGGCCCGTTCCGCACCGACATCGCCAAGGCCTGGTCGCCGCAGACGCTGGCCCGGATCGAGCAGGGCGTGGCGCTTTGCCGGGTGGGCGAGCCGGCGGAGATCGTCGGCGCCGCGCTCTACCTCGCCTCGGACGCCGCGTCGTTCTGCACCGGCGCGGTGCTGCGGGTGGACGGCGGCGTCCGGTAGGTCGCCCGAGTCAGTCGGTGGCGAGGTGTGCAGCGCGTCGCCGTCCCAGCGCGGCACCCGCCAGTCCCGCATCGGCCGGGCACCCATCGCCAGGTGCGCCCGCATGCCGAGCGTGTTGGACAGCAGCGTGACGGACTCCACCCGGGTGTAGCCGTGCCGCGGCGCCAGCCGGGCCAGCTCGCGCCAGATTCGGCGCCCGATGCCATGGCCGCGCAGCGCGGGGCGCAGGTAGACGTCCTCGGCCACGCGGACCGGGCGGACCGGGCGGACCGGGCGGACCGGCGGGTGATCACATCAGACACGAGCGTCGACGATAGGGTCGGGTCAGACCGGTAGGGCTAGCCGAGGGTTAGCCGGTCAACACGCGGGCGGTCACACCGGGCAGGTCGTCGAAGCCGGCCGCGCTGTCGGTGGTGAGCAGGGTCCGGTCGGTCGCCCGCGCCGTGGCGGCAATGATCAGGTCGAGCGTGCCACGCGGACGGCCCAGACGACGGGTGTGCGTGACCAACTCGACGTGGTGTGGCACGACCTTCGCGGTGTAGTCCTGCACCGGCATCACGGTGAGCACCGCGTCCAGGTACGCCCGCTGGGCGGACCGGCGGAACTCATCGGGGTCGATGCCGGTCCCGACCAGGTACTCGGTGAGCACGATCGCGGGTATCACCACATCGTCGCGAGCCACCAGCGCTCCGAGGTCGAGCTGCTTGCGGGCGGCATTGATCAGGACCCCGGTGTCGAGGATCAGTCTTGCCACGGATCGCGGTCCAGCTCGGCGGAGGCGTTCATCAGCTTTCGCGCCTCGGCCATGTTCGCCGCCCACTGCTCGTCCAGGGCAGGGTGGCCCTGCCAGCTGCGCAGCACTTCGGCAAGGGCGGCGCCGTTGGCGCGCGGGGTCGGCACCAGCTTGGCCACCTGGCTGCCGGCTCGGGTGATCACTACGGTCTCGCCGTCCTCGATGCTGTCGAGTACGGCGGAGAAGTTCCTGGCGACCTCGGTCGCGGACATCTCCTTCATGGAAATCAGATTATCAGACTGGCTGCTGTCCTGTGGCTGGGGTGTCTGCCGAGAGCTCGGTGGGGGAGTCCTCCAGCTCGGGTGGTGGCCGGCGGAAGCCTCTGGTCAACACGGTCAGGTAGACAAGGCCGAGCACCAGCCAGCCCAGCCCGAGGAGCTTGGCCAGCGTGCTCAGGTTCAACAGCAGACTCACGTCGATCAGCGCGCCGATCGCCGGCACCACCAGGTAGCCGAACACGCCCAGTCGCGACTCGGCGGAGCGCCGGCGAAGGTACAACGCGATCACGCACACGTTGACCGAGGTGAACGCGAGGAACGCACCGAAATTGATCATCGATACGGCGGTGTCCACGTCCAGCGCCAGGCCGATCAGTCCCGCCAGCCCGCAGATCACGATGCCGACCGCCGGGGTGCGGAACCTCGGCTGCAGGTAGGCGAACACCCGGCGCGGCAGCACCCGGTCCCGGCCCATCGCGTAGAGCAGCCGGGACACGCTGGCCTGCGCGGCGATGCCGGAGGCGAACTGGGTGACCACGAACCCGGCCAGGAAGATCGCGGCGAACAGGTCGGCGCCGATGGTCCTGGCGATCTCGAACGCCGCGGAGTCGGAGTCGGCGAACTGGAAACCCGGGTGCACCAGTTGGGTGGCGTAGGTGACCACCGCGAAGATCACCCCGCCGAGCAGTGCGACCAGCATGATCGCCTTGGGCATGGTGCGGCGCGGCTCGATGGTCTCCTCGGTCAGCGTGGTCACCGCGTCGAAACCGAGGAACGAGTATGCCGCGATACCGGCCCCGCCGGCGATGGCGCCGAGCGTGGTCGCCGGGTTGGCGAACGGCTCCGCGCTCAACAGCGCCGCACCGCTTGTGAAGACGTGCCGCAGCGACAGCACCACGAACGCGATGATCACCAGCACCTGGAATGTCATCAGGATGAAGTTGGCCTTGTCCGCCACCTTGATGCCGACGATGTTCAGGATCGTGGTCAGCACGATGAACCCGACCACCCACAGCCACAGCGGCACCGAGGGGAAGCCCTGCCGCAGATAGGTCGCGCCGAGCAGCCAGATCACCATCGGCAGGAAGAAGTAGTCCAGCAGCGTGGCCCAGCCGACCAGGAATCCCACCCGGGAGTCGATGGTCCGCCGCACGTAGCTGTACGCCGAGCCGGCCACCGGGTACGTGGCCGCCATCCGGCCGTAGCTGTACGCGGTGAACAGCATCGCCACCAACGCCAGCAGGTAGGCGCTGGGCGCCGCGCCCTTGGTCTGCTCGGCGATCGCGCCGAACGTGCCGAGCACGATCATCGGCGCCATGTACGCCAGGCCGAACAACACCACGGAGCGCAGGTTCAGCGTGCGGTCGAGCGTGGGGTGCGACATGGCGTCAAGTTTGCGCCAGCCGGCCCCGTTCGGCAGCCGCTGAAACGGCATCCCCGGGTGAATACAGTGGACTGTTCACGGGATTCGTGTGTGGTGGTTTGTTGGTCGTGCCTCGCCGGCGGGCTGGGCGTCATCGGGAGTTGACCGGCCAGGGTGCCTCGTGCGGCCGGCGCTATGGGCGGCAGCGGTCCTTGCGGTGGCTGTCGGGCCATGGCCGCTGGTCCGGTGGCCACCGGTCAGGTGGCTACCGGCTAGCTGGCCATTCGATCGGGATGGCCACGTTCGAGTCGGGTGGCTGGCCGGCTCGCGTGGCCGGCCGTCGGGTCGGCTGGCCATTCGGCGGGGCCAACGTTCGGGTCGGGATGCGACGCGGGCGGTGTCGCCGGCCACCGGCCTCTGGCCCCCGCCCAGAGCCGGCCACCCGAGCCGCCTCGGACGCCGACAGCGCGGACAGCCGGTTGGTCCCTCGGCCACGTCCCTCGGGCTTGCCCGATCGACCGGCTTTGGCCGACGGGTCCGTTCCGGGTGAGTTGCCATCCGCCTGGATGGCGTCGGTCGAGTCTGAACGCTCCGCTGGTCCGGCCGGTCTGTGGTATCCGCACGGCCCCGCCAGTCTGGGCGTCCCGGTTCGACGGGGAGTCCCGGTTCGAAGGGCGTGGCTCGGTTCGACGGGATCAGCTCGGTTCGACAGGTGGCCAGCTTCGACTTCGACAGGCGGCTCCCGCTCGCTGCGCCCGACAGCCCCGCGGCGCCGAACAGGTCCAGGGCGGCGTGGGGATTGCTCCGAGGGGGTGCCGGCGCGGGAGATGCGGACAGCGACGGAGGCGGGGGCGAGGCGGCTCGAGAACGAAGCGGTGGTTGTGGACAACTGGTGCCGTTCGGAGTTCCGCGATCGCGGAACTGTCGGTGGGATAGGCAAGGCTGGAGTCGGGGGAAACCCCCTGGGTGGGCGGGCAACCGGCTGGGCTCGGCTTGCGGTCGGGCACGCCGCACCGCGCGGCCAACGGCGCGCCTCTTGGCGGGTCTGTGGTCGCCCTCGGGGCGGAGCGCGGAGTTGACGAGGTGCGTGCCGGGCACTATTCTGGCGGGTGCTGGCATGAAGTTGCCTCGGCGTGGTCACGTCCGCCGTCGCAGAGATTGCCCGCATGTTAGGTCTCGGTGTGAAGTGACCGCGGAGACCAGGTGTTTTCCTCCCCTGGCTTGCTGCTGCGCTCGTTCACACCCAATTCACGCCCGAAGTCGGCGCCGCGTTTGCTGTGCCCGACCGGCGTGGCGCGATCGTGCGTCCCCGCGTGGCGGCCCCCGCACGAAATGGCTGACCAACATCATGAACATCTGCATGCGTTTCATCACCGATGGCATCCGCGACACGATGGACCACTACCGGCGCGACGATCTTCCGGTGCACCGGCTGACCTGGGAGCTGCGCAACCGCATCGACACCCTGGTCCCGCACGCACCCGCCGTGTGGATCGACCAGTTGCGCGATCTGCAGCGCCGGGTGGCCGAGCTCGACACGCTCGGGCTGCACAGCCCGCTGACCGAGATCGAGCACCGCCGCCTCGACGACTCACTGCGCCAGCTGCAGTCGGTCCTCGAGCTGGCCCGCCTGGCGCCCGCATCCTGACGGTGCGGAACCGGTCCTCGTGGACACGCCCGTAGACGACACAAGCCCCAGTTCCCACATGCTCCTCCGAGTGCCTCGGCCGCCGGCGCGAACGACACCCGCCCCAGGCCATCAGTCCCTCGGCTACCGACTCCGGCAGCGTTGGGCGACGAACCCCACCCGCCCAACGCCACCGACACGACGACCGGCGAGAGGCCACCGGCCAGCCGGCTGGTGACCGGACCCGGCCGCTGCCCACTGGCCAGTCGGCCGGCCATCGGTCGGTGCTCGGCCACTCCGGCAACCGTGACTCGCCGGCCGGCCACGAACCTGGTGGCCACCGAAACCGAAACAGAAACAGGTTGATGGCCACCGGTCACCGACCAGTGCCGACGAACCGACAACCACGCACCGACGAAGGACTACCCGGCCGCCGAGGCAGCTGGGCGGCGAACACCGCCCGCCCGCCGGCCTCAGCGAGGCGACCGATCGTTCGGTTGATCCGGCGGTAGCATCGGCCGGTGGCCGACAACACCGAACCAGCCGTACTGCTCGCCCGCGACGACGTCGACGCCTCGGTCGCCGTCGTCACCCTGAACCGGCCGGACCGGCGCAACGCGCTGACCGTCGAGCTGAAGGTCGCACTGCGCGACGCGCTGCACGATGTCGCCGAGGACCCGTCGGTGCGGGCGGTGGTACTGGCCGGCACCGGGAAGTCCTTCTGCGTGGGGCAGGACCTTGCCGAGCACGCCGAGTCGCTGCGCGGCGACCCCAGCACGTCGCTGAACACCGTCGAGGAGCACTACAATCCGATCGTCACCGCGCTGGCCGGGATGCCGAAGCCGGTGGTCGCGGCGGTCAACGGCGGCGCGGTGGGCGCGGGGCTGGGTTTCGCGCTTGCCTGCGACCTGCGGGTGGCGGCCGAGGGCGCATCCTTCGCGACCGCGTTCGCGGCGATCGGGCTGACCGCCGACTCCGGGTTGTCCGCCACCCTGGCGCACGCGCTGGGCGCCGCGCGGGCCACCGAGCTGCTGCTGCTCGGCGAGTCGTTCAGTGCCGAGCAGGCCCTGTCCTGGGGGTTGCTGCGCGCGGTGCTGCCGGCCGGCGAGGTACTGGACGCCGCACTCGAGCTGGCCCGGCGGCTGGCCGCCGGGCCGACGCTGGCCTACGCCGAGATCAAGAAGGCAGTCGCGCTCGGCGCGGTGTCCGACCTGCCCACCACGCTGGCCGCCGAGGCCGCCGCGCAGGCCAGGCTCGGGGTGACCAAGGACCACCGGGGCGCGGTGCAGGCGTTCCTCGCCAAGCGACGGCCCGACTTCGAGGGCGCGTGAGCGCGCCGCGCACCCGCAAGGTGCGCGGCGATGCGCAGGGCCGCCGCCCGGTGTACGACGCGGCTTCGCTGCTGGCCGTCGCGGTGGCGGAGTTCAACACCCGCGGCTACGACGCGACCAGCATGGAGCAGCTGTCCCGCGCGGCGGGTATCACCAAGTCGTCCTTCTACCACCATGTCAGCGGCAAGGAGGAGCTGCTGCGCGCCGCGCTGTCCCGGGCGCTGGACGGGCTGTTCGGCATCCTCGCCGAGCCGGCGGCCAAGCACGGCTCGGCGCTGGACCGGATCCGGCACATCGTGCGCCGCCAGGTGGAGGTGCTGACCGGCGAGCTGCCGTACGTCACGCTGCTGCTGCGGGTGCGCGGCAACACCGATACCGAGCGCTGGGCGCTGTCCCGACGGCGCGAGTTCGACGCGGCGATCGCGGCGCTGGTGTCGGAGTCGGTGCGGGACGGGCAGGTGCGCGCGGATGTCGACCCGGCGCTAGCCGCGCGGCTGCTGTCCGGCACGGTCAACTCGGTAATTGAGTGGTATCGACCGGGCCGGTCCGGCTCGGGCTCGCTGCCCGACGACGTGGTCCGCGCGGTCTCCGAGGGAATCCTCCCGAACCGCTGACCCCGGTGTGTGTTGCCGCCGGCGTGCGGCTGCGTCATCATGGGTGCCGAACGAACATTCGGTCTGGAGGCTGCCGTGACCACCACCGACCCGGACACCGCCGAAACCAGCGCCACCGCGGCGAAGGCCACCGGCGATCGAGGAGATCTCCAGGCCGGCTTCGAGGCCACCATTGCCGAGGCGGGGCGCATCGAGCCGAGGGACTGGATGCCGCCGGCCTACCGACGGACGCTGGTCCGGCAGATCGCCCAGCACGCCCACTCGGAGATCATCGGCATGCAGCCGGAGGGCAACTGGCTGCTGCGCGCGCCCAGCCTTCGGCGCAAGGCGATCCTGCTTGCCAAGGTGCAGGACGAGGCCGGCCACGGCCTCTACCTCTACGCCGCCGCCGAGACCCTCGGGGTGGACCGCGCCGAGCTCACCGAGAAGCTGATCACGAACAAGCAGAAGTACTCGTCGATCTTCAACTACCCCGCGTTGTCCTTCGCCGATATCGGGGTGATCGGCTGGCTGGTGGACGGCGCGGCGATCTGCAACCAGGTGCCGCTGTGCCGCTGCTCCTACGGGCCCTACGCGCGGGCGATGATCCGGGTCTGCAAGGAGGAGTCGTTCCACCAGCGGCAGGGCTTCGAGCTGCTGATGACCATGATGCGCGGCACCGACGCGCAACGGGACATGGTCGCCGAAGCGGTGCACCGCTGGTGGTGGCCGTCGCTGATGATGTTCGGCCCGCCGGACGGCGACTCGCCGAACACCCGCCAGAGCATGGCCTGGGGGATCAAGCGGCACACCAACGACGAGCTGCGCCAGCGGTTCGTGGACATGACCGTGCCGCAGGCCGCCGCGCTCGGCGTCACGCTGCCGGACCCTCGGCTGCGGTGGAACGAAGAGCGCCAGGCGCACGACTACGGCGAGCCGGACTGGGCGGAGTTCAAGGCGGTGATCTCCGGCGGCGGCCCGTGCAACGCCCAACGGCTGGCACACCGCCGCCGCGCGCACGAGCGGGGCGCCTGGGTCCGCGAGGCCGCGCTCGCGCACGCGGCCAAGCAGTCGGCCCGATCCGCTCGGTGTGCTGAGACTCCCGACTCGGTGTGCCGGGAGCCCCGACTCGCGGGGGGTTCGTCGTGACCGGCGAGTTCACCGCGGCGGGCGGGCACGGGGCGGTGCCCACCGAGGGGGTGGCGGCCGGCGAAGTGACGCGGCCGCGCGGCTCCTGGCCGCTGTACGAGGTGTTCGTGCGCGGCAAGCGCGGGCTCAACCACGTGCACGTCGGCTCGCTGCACGCCGCCGATGCCGAGATGGCATTGCACAACGCACGCGACGTCTACACCCGGCGCAACGAGGGCGTGTCCATCTGGGTGGTCCGCGCGGAGGACATCACCGCGACCAGCCCGGCGGAGAAGGACCCGTTCTTCGCCCCGGCCGGCGACAAGGTGTACCGGCACCCCACGTTCTACGAGATCCCGGACGGGGTGCCGAACCTGTGAGCGGCAACGTCTACGACGCACTCGGCGAGCGGCACGGCGACGACACGCACTGGGCGTTCGGCACCGGCTTCGACACCGATGCCGTCGAGGTCACCGCCGCGGTGCCGGACGGGGCGGACGTGGGCGACCTGGCCGCCTACTGCCTGATGCTCGGCGACGACGCCCTGATCTGCAGCCACCGGCTGACCGAGTGGGTCAGCAACGCGCCGGAGCTGGAGGAGGAGGTCGCGCTGGCGAACACCGCGCTGGATCTGCTCGGCCAGGCCCGGCTGCTGCTGGCCCGCGCCGGCCACCTCGCGGGGGACGGCGACGAGGACCGGCTGGCCTACTGGCGCGGCGACGCCGAGTTCCGGCACGTCGCGCTGGCCGAGCTGGACGACGAGCTGGACTTCGCCCGCTGCGTCGCCCGGCTGCTGGTCTTCGCCAGCTGGCGGCTCGCGCTGCTGCACCGGCTGCGCGGCTGCGCGGACCCGGTCGTCGCAGCCGTCGCGGAGCGCGGTGTCAAGGAGCTGGCCTACCACCGCGACTACGCCGCCCGCTGGGTGGTGCGTCTCGGCGACGGCACACCTGACTCGCACGAGCGGATGCGCGCCGCGCTGGACTGGGTGTGGCCGAGTGTCGGTGAGCTGTTCGGCTGCTCCGAGGTGGAGCGGCGGCTGGCCGGGGCGGGTGTGGCGGTGGATCCGGGTACGGTCCGCGACGAGGTGGACGCGGTGCTCGACCAGGTGCTGGCCGCGGCCACGCTGACCAGGCCGCGGCTGCCGCCCGCCGGGCCGGTCGGCGGTCGTGGTGGCCGGGACGGCGTGCACACCGAGGCTTTCGGGCACCTGCTCGCCGAGATGCAGAGCTTGGCCCGCGCACACCCGGGAGCGACATGGTGACCGCCGAAGTGGACAGTGCGGCCAGGGCCCGCGCGGCGATCGAGAGTGTGTCCGACCCGGAACTGCCCATGCTGACGTTGGCCGACCTCGGCGTTGTCCGCGCGGTGGCGCTGGCCGGTGACCACAGCGTCACCGTCACCATCACTCCGACCTACACCGGCTGCCCTGCGCTGGCCGAGATGCGGGCCGACCTGCGCGCCGCGCTGGCGGGCGCCGGTTTCGCCCGGGTCGAGGTGCGTACCGCGTTCTCCCCGCCGTGGAGCACCGACCGGATCACCGAGGACGGCCGCCGCAAGCTCGCCGAGGCCGGCATCGCGCCACCCGCCCGCCTCGGCAGCGAGGCGAGACACCGGGCCGGTCCGGTTCCGCTGCACCTCGATCCGCCGTCGCCAGGCGTGCGCTGCCCGCACTGCGGCGCGCCGGCTACCGAGGAACTGTCCCGGTTCGGTCCCACCGCCTGCACCGCGCTGCGCCGCTGCCCGTCCTGCCTGGAGCCCTTCGAGCACATGAAGACGATCTAGTGACCGCCGGGGCAAAAACCGCCGCGCGGGCCAGCGGCTTCCATCCGCTGCGAGTGGCCGAGGTCCAACGGCTCTGCGCGGACGCGGTAGCGGTCACCTTCGAGGTGCCGGACGAGCTGCGTGCGGAGTTCGCTTTCCGCCCCGGCCAGTACCTGACGCTGCGCCGGCTGCGCGAGGGTGTCGAAGAGCGACGCTCGTACTCGATCTGCGCGCCGGCCGGCGCGGCGCCCCGGGTGGGGGTGCGGCGGATCGACGGCGGGCTGTTCTCCGAGTGGCTGGTCCACGAAGCCAAGCCGGGTGACCAGGTCGAGGTCGGTCCGCCGTCCGGCTCGTTCACCCCCGAGCTGACGGCGGGTGCGCACCACGGCCTTGTCGCGGCGGGCTCTGGCATCACCCCGGTGTTGTCCATCGCGGCGAGCGTGCTGGCCGCGCACCCGGACACCAGGGTCACGCTGCTCTACGGCAACCGGCGCGCCGACACGGTGATGTTCACCGAGGAACTGGCCGACCTGAAGAACAGCCACGGGCCGAGGCTGCACCTGTTGCACGTGCTGTCCCGGGAGCCGATGGAGGCGGAGATTTTCGCCGGCCGCCTCGACGGGCCGAAACTGCGCGAGCTGCTGACCCTGCTGGTGGACACCGAGGGCGTGGACCACTGGTGGCTGTGCGGCCCGCTGGGCGTGACCGAGGCGGCGACCGAGGTGCTCACCGCGCTCGGCGTGCTGAGGACCCGGGTGCACCGGGAGCTGTTCTACGTCGACGAGCCGCCGCCGCGGCAGCGGCACGCCGACGAGGTCGCGGCGGCGGACGGCCGGACCAGCGAGGTGACGGTGACCCAGGGCGGTCGCACCACCAGGCTCACGCTGCCGCGCGGCGAACCGGTGCTGGACGCCGCCCAACGGGTCCGAGGTGACCTGCCGTTCGCCTGCAAGGGCGGCGTGTGCGGCACCTGCCGGGCCCGGGTCACCGAGGGCGAGGTCCGGATGCGACGCAACTTCGCGCTGGAGCCCGAGGAGCTGGCCGCCGGTTTCGTGCTCACCTGCCAGTCGCTGCCCAGCACCGACACGGTCACCGTCGACTACGACACTTGAGACACTTGAGACACTTGAGACACTTGAGACAGCGGGAGCCAGCTCACCCTTCCGCCGGGTCGATGCGGAAGAGCGAGTCCAGGCCGGCGATGCTGACCACCCGGCGCAGCGGCCCTCGCATGCCGCGCAGCGTCACCGTGCCGCCGAGCCGGGCGAGTCGCTGGTAGGCGGCGATTAGCACGGCCAGTCCCGCGGAGTCGCAGAACGCCAGGCCGGTCATGTCCAGCACCAGGTTCGGGTTCTGGTTGCTGATCAGGCCGTGGCTGTCCAGTCGCTCCAGCTCGTGGTCGAGGTCGGCGGAGGTGGCGAAGTCCAACTCGCCATGCAGCGCCAAGCAGGTCGCACTGCCTACACCATTTGCCACACCGGTATCATCAGCCGCATGGGTATCATGCGGCTCGATGCGCAGTCGCGCGGTGCTCATCGGGGCGCCCCCGCGGTCTGGTCCGGGTGCCCTGGGTGGTCCGGGGTCATTGACGCTGACTTCCCCGTCGACCGGCCGGATACACCCTTTTGGGCTGTGTGTCGACTCTTGTTTGCCCCGCCGCTCATCTGGGGTCCGGGTGGACACGAAAGTGGGGTATTGACCCCACTCCGGCCTGGCCAAAGTTAAGAGACGCTGTTGTCGTGCAACTATTTCTGCCGTCGGCGCGAATCCGTTCACAGTGGCTCGCCGTTTCCGGTCCTTGTTGGGGGGAGCTTGTGAAGGCACGGACGGTGGTGTTCGACCTGTTCGGCGACTACCTGCGTTACCGGGGCGGCGAGGTGCGGCTACGGGGGTTGATCGCGCTGATGGAGTGCTTCGGCGTGCGCGAGGCGACCGTCCGGGTGGTGGTGACCAGACTGCGCCGCGAAGGGCTGCTGACCAGTAGGCGAGACGGCAGGGAGACCACCTACCTGCTCACCGACCGGTCCTGGCAGCTGCTGGACGAGGGCCGCGACCGGATCTTTCAGCGGGTGGAGGGTCCGTGGGACGGGCGCTGGCACACGGTGATCTACTCGGTGCCGGAGACCGACCGGGCACTGCGTGAGCAGCTGCGCAAGAAGCTGCAGTGGCTGGGCTTCGGCCCGCTCGCGCAGTCGGTCTGGGTGAGCCCGCACGACCGGGTGGCGGAGGTCAGGGACACCTTCGCCAGCCAGCCGACGATCCAACTGGACCTGCTGCACGCCCGGTCCGAGGGTGCCGACCACGACAGGAACATCGCCACCCGGGCCTGGAACCTGACCAAGCTGGACCATGACTACCTGGCCCTGCTGGAGAACTACCGCCCGCTGCTGGACCGCTACCGGGCCGGGGAGCTGGACGGTAAGCAGGCGTTGGCCGAGCGCATGCGGCTGGTCTACGACTACCGGAAGCTGCCCTTCCAGGACCCGGACCTGCCGCCCGAACTGCTGCCCGACGGCTGGGCCGGGCGGTCGGCGCACGAGGTGTTCGTCCAGGCGCACAGCCTGCTGCGGGCGCCGGCGGAGGCCTATGTGGACGAGTTGATCTCCCGGGACTAAAACAGTCGGGGGCTCCGCCCCCCGACGGCCCCCCGGAAAGGCGTGGACCGGCTTCGCCGGGCTGTCCGTTGTTCCGCGGCAGGGCTTCGCCGCCGCGGTGAGAACGGGACCGGCCGAGTCTTCCGGCCGGTCCCGTTCGGGCCGGGCGGCCGGCGGGCCGCCCAGGTCCGGGTGCGCACACCGGATGGTCCGCACCAGCGACGGCCATCTGGGTGACACCGACATGCACTATGTCATCCGGCCAGTCCGCTGAGACACCCACTAAAGGCGCTTCGCCTCGGCCGTGTGGTCGTAGCGCGGGTGTTCGGGCATGCGGTTTGATTGCTCCCATGGTGGATCCGATGGCCGACATTTCGACGACGCTGCGCTGGATGGCTGACGGCACCGAGTTCGCGCTCGGTCTGGTGGGTGGGCTGTCCGACGAGCAGCTGCGCGGGCCGAGTGCGCTGCCCGGCTGGACCAGGGCACATGTGGTCGGCCACCTGGCCCGCAATGCGGAGGCGCTCGGCCGGTTGGCGCACTGGGCCAGCACCGGCATCGAGACTCCGGCATACGCCAGCCGTGAACGGCGGGACGCGGACATCGAGCAGTCGGCGGGCCACCCGGCCGTCGCGCTGCGGGCCGAGCTCGCGGACACCGCCGTCGCGCTCGCCTCGGCGCTGGACACGCTGGACCCGGCGGCCTGGTCGGCCCAGGTGCGCGGCCCACAGGGCCACCCGGTGCCGGCCAGCGCGCTGCCGTGGTGGCGCTGCAGAGAGGTGTGGCTGCACGGCGTCGACCTGGACGCGGGTGCCGGGCTGGACGCGCTGCCCCCTGACGTGACCGATGCGCTGCTGGCCGGCGCCGCGGCCGAGATGTCCGGCAAGGACGGCTGCCCCGGCGCCACCCTCACCCCGACCGACCGCGACCGGCCGCTCACCCTCGGCGCCGCGCCGGCCGACCTCACGGTCGAGGGCAGCGCGACCCAGCTGCTCGGCTGGCTGGTCGGCCGCGCCGAACCGACCGGCCTCAGCGCAACCCGCCACGGCACCGCCGAACCGGTCCCCGACCTACCACGCTGGCTCTGACCAGCCGCGCGTCCCGCCAGCACCGCGAGTCGGGGCCCTCGGCACGCCGAGTCGGGATTCTCCGCACAGTCGGCCGGCTACCTGCCCTGGTAGCGGGGCGGCGTCAAGCCTTCCGGTATCTAAGTCGACCGCATTAAGATGTGGAGCAACTGACCTAGGCGGGCGAGAGGCGGCAGTCGATCATGGCGTGGGATTTCAGCACCGAGCCGGAGTTCGAGGCGAAGCTGGAGTGGATGCGGGAGTTCGTCCGCGAAGAGGTCATCCCCCTGGAGACCGTCGAGCTGGACTGGGAGACCTTCGGCCGGATCACCGCGCCGCTCAAGGAGCAGGTCAAGGAGCGAGGGCTGTGGGCCTCGCACCTGCCGCCGGAGCTGGGCGGCGGCGGGTTCGGCCAGGTCAAGCTGGGTCTGATGCACGAGATTCTCGGCCAGTGCCGGTTCGCGCCGACGGTGTTCGGCAACACCGCGCCGGACTCGGGCAATGCCGAGCTGCTGGCCATCGGCGGCAGCCCGGAGCAGAAGGAGCGCTGGATGCACCCGCTGCTGCGCGGCGAGCTGCGCAGCGCGTTCTCCATGACCGAGCCCGGCGCCGGCGCCGACCCGACCATGCTGTCCACCCGTGCGGTGCGCGACGGCGACGAGTACGTGATCAACGGGCACAAGTGGTTCTCCTCGAACGCCTCGATCGCCGACTTCCTCATCGTGATGGCGGTGACCGACCCGGACGTCTCGCCCTACCAGGGCTCTTCGATGATCATCGTGCCGATCGACACTCCCGGGGTGAACGTGCTGCGGGACATCCCGGTGATGGACCACCCGCTGTCCGGCGGACTGGACGGCGGGCATGCCGAGGTGCTCTACACCGACGTCCGGGTGCCGGCGGAGAACCTGGTCGGCAAACCCGGTGACGGGTTCCGGCTGGCCCAACAGCGCCTGGGCCCCGGCAGGATCCACCACGCGATGCGTTGGCTGGGCCAGTCGAAGCGGGCGTTCGACATGCTGTGCGAGCGGGCGGTCAGCCGGGAGGCGTTCGGCTCCACGCTGGGCGAGAAGCAGATGGTGCAGGACTGGGTGGCCACCTCGGCCGCCGAGATGCAGGCCGCCCGGCTGCTCACGCTGCACGCCGCGTGGACGATGGACCAGGTCGGCGCGTCCAATGCCCGGCTGGAGATCGGGATGATCAAGTACTGGGGCGCGAAGGTGCTGCACGACGTGATCGACAGGGCGATCCAGGTGCACGGCTCGCTGGGCTTCTCCGGCGACATGCCGCTGGAGCAGATGTACCGCAGCGCCCGTGCCGCCCGGATCTACGACGGCCCTGACGAGGTGCACAAGTCGACCGTGGCCAAGCGCATCCTGCGCGGCTACCAGCCGGTGGAGGTGCCCACCGAGCACGTGCCGACCCGCAAGGAGGCCGCGCAGCGCCGGTTCGCCGACTACCTGTCCGCCGCCACCGCAAACCTGTGAATGCGACAAGCCGCTCGTGAGTGAAAAGGATCGCTATAGCGTTCCTTTTCACTCACGAGCCCGGGACGCGCTGCGGCTGTCGGCGGAGCGGTTGTTCGCGGAGCACGGGGTGGACGGGGTGTCGCTGCGCCAGATCACCCGGGACGCCGGCCAGCGCAACACCACTGCGCTGCAGTACCACTTCGGCAGTCGGGACGGGCTGCTGCGCGAGGTGCTTGACCATCACCTTGCGCACGTGGCGGTGCGCCGGGATGCGCTGCTGGACCGCTACGAGATCCAGCCGGGCGACCTGTTGGAGCTGGTGGACGGCCTGGTGATGCCGCTGTGCGCGGAGCTGAACTGCGCGGACGGCGGGCGGGATTTCCTGCGGATCGCCGCCGAGGTGGTCAACCGCAGCGACTGGATGTTCGAGCCGGGCAGCCTGATCGAGCAGCTGATCGGCACGCACCGGCGGTGGGGTGAGCTGGCGGGGCCGTTCCTGTCGGCGGGGGCGGCGGGCCGGCTGCACCGGCGGTTCGCCGCGATGCGGTTCGTGTACGCGGAACTGGGCCGCCGGTCGCGCCAGCCGCTGCCGCGCCGGGACGACCGGCTGTTCGCCAGCCAGCTCACCGACCTGGTCGCCGCGCTGCTCACCGCGCCGCTCTCACCGCGCACCAAGGCCCTGTTGCCGCGGTAGCCGGACCACGGGACGACAAAGGGGCCGGTCGGAATGGAATCCGTACCGGCCCCTTTGATCACCCGTTGGTCATGCCGACCAGCGGTGACCAGACGTCTTACCGGCTGGTGTCAGCCACCAAGCAGGTTGGTGCCGTCCATCAGGTTGCCGACCTTGTCGGTGCCCAAGGTCGGGGCGGCGTTGTTGTCACCCTGGTCCAGCATGGTCCCGTCGTTGTTGACCGGGCCGTCGGAGTCGGCCGCGAGTGCGGTGCCAGCGCCGAGCGCCAGAGCTCCGGCGGCGGCGGTTGCGGCCACGATGATGCGCAGGCGTCGCTGCATAGTATCTCCTAGGTTTGCTCGGGGAGCGAGCGTCACGATTCGACCCGGGGAATGGTAGGGGACTCCATCCGGGTGGTTCCACCCGGGACTGTCACTCATCCGGGTCAAGCGTGGCCAGCTACCTCTTCGGGGCTCTGCTCCGTACGGTGTACTTCGCCGCACCGGGCGGGTGACCGGCGCGGCAACCGAGCAGCCCGCCGGTTGAGTCGGCTCGGTGCGGTGTCAGGTGAGCAGGGCGGGTAGGTCGGCGATGGAGTCGATCACGTGGTGGGGGCGTTCGCCTTCGATGCCCTCCTCGTGGTCGGGGGCGAACTTGCCGGTGCGTACGAGTACGCCGGTAAGGCCGTGGCGCTGCGCGCCGATCACGTCGGCCTCGACGTCGTCGCCGACCATCACGGCGTGCTCGGCCGGCACGCCGAGGTGCGCCAGTGCGGTGGCGAAGAACCGGACTGAGGGCTTGCCGAGCACGGTGGCCTCGGTGCTGGCTGCCTGTTGCAGCCCGAGCAGGAAGGCGCCGGTGTCCAGTTCGAGGCCGCCGGAGGTGCGCCAGAACAGGTTGGCGTGCATGGCCAGCAGCTGGGCGCCGCGCTGCAGCTGCGCGAACACCCCGTTGAGTGCCGAGTAGTCGAACTCCGGCCCTGCGCCGCCGGTGAGCACCACGTCCGGCCGGTCGGTGACAAGGTGCACGCCGTCCAGGTCCTCGGTGACGTCGCCGCTGTTCAACAGCAGACACCGCGACCCGGGGTGGTGCTCGCGCAGGTATGCCGCCGCGGCGGCAGGCGCGGTCAGCACGTCGGATGGCGAGACCGGGAAGCCGGCGTCGGCCAGCGTGGCGGCAATGCGGGCCCTGGTCCGGGAGGTCGTGTTGGTGACCAGTGCGAACGGCAGGCCAGCTTCGCGCAGCGCGTGCACCGCCGCCACGGCGCCGGATAGCGGTTCCCAGGAGACGGTGAGCACCCCGTCGATGTCGATAAGAACCGCTCGCGCGTCGAGCCGTTTATCAACCCATCTGTCAACCGGCCTGTCAATCACAGTGTGACGCTACCGAGTTGCGGGGTGATCTTCCGGTGGCAGTATGCACACGGCCGTGCCGTATGAGTAACAGCATGGGTCCGCGCGCGACACAGACTGCCGAGGTGCTACACCATGTCCACGCCCGCTCGCCGCAGACCTGGGCGGCCGCGCAAGATGCCGGCCGAGGAGCAACGGGAGCTGATTCTGCGCGGCGCCCGCACCGCGTTCGCCGGCGTCGGCCGGTCGGCCGCCACCATTGAGCAGATTGCCGAGACCTCCGGTGTGACCCGGCAGGCGGTGTACGAACAGTTCGGCGGCAAGGATGCGTTGTTCGACGCCACCGTGCACCAGCTGCTCGCCGAGCTGCTGGCCGCTGTCGGGCCGTTGCCGGAGGCCGAGGTGGAGACGAGGCGGGGTTGGGCGTTTCACATGCTGGCCGTGGTGTACACGATGTTCCGGGACGTGCCGGAGACGTTTGCGCTGTTCAAGGAGGCTCAGCGGGTCGGCAACCCTGAGGCTACGCCGTTCCTCGACAAGCTGCGGGTGATGTACGCGGACACCCTGCGGGTGGTGTACCCGGACCCGGAGCTGGGGCACACGGCGGACGTGGTGGCCGGCATGGTGATCGGGATGGTCGAGGCGCTGTTGACCATGGACCATCCGCGCGGGGCGCCGGGCACGGACATCGCGGTGGATCTGATCCGGGAGTTCGTGCAGGGCGGGATTGGTCGGCTGCGGGAGTCCCCCGGCTTGGTCGAGGCGCTGCGCTGAGACCTGCAGTCCGATCACGAGATAGTTCCCGGACACAAGAGCTCAGCACAACGTTGTCGCTGCCGTACCACGACCCGATGCCCCGGACGGCCTACGATGGTCAGCTGCCATTGTTTACCCGAAGGAGTGAACTGTACATGCGGGTGATCGTTGTCGGGGCCGGTTTCGGCGGCATCGGGACCGCGATCGAACTCCACCGGCACGGCTTCACCGAGGTCACCGTGCTCGAGGCGGCATCGGGGCTCGGCGGCACCTGGCGGTACAACACCTACCCGGGGGCCGCCTGCGACGTGCCGAGCCACCTCTACTCCTTCTCCTACGCGCAGCGGCGGAACTGGACCCGGCTGTGCTCGCCGCAGGACGAGATTCTGCGCTACCTGCGGGAGGTGGCCAGCGACTACCAGGTGGACCGCTGCGTGCTGCCCAACAGCAAGGTCGTGTCCTGTTCCTGGGACGACCGGCGCTGTGTCTGGACGGTGCGCACCGAGGACGGCGCCAGCCGGGAGGCCGAGGCGATCGTGCTGGCCACCGGCCAGCTCAACCAGCCGGCGCTGCCCCGGATCGAGGGGCTGGACTCCTTCGCCGGTCACAGCTTCCACTCCGCGCGCTGGGACCATGACTACGACCTGCGCGGCAAGCGGGTCGCGGTGCTCGGTACCGGGGCCAGCGCGGTGCAGTTCGTGCCGGAGATCGCCACGCGGGTGCAGCGGCTGAGCCTGTTCCAGCGGACCGGCAACTGGTTCCTGCCGCGCGGCAACCGGGCCTACCCGAAGCTGGTCAGGGCGCTGTTCCAGCGGGTGCCGAGGGTGCAGCAGCTGCGCCGAGGGTTCATGTTCAAGTACATGGAGGCGCTCACCGCGACCATCCGCCACCCCAGCACCTACGGCCGGCTGGCCGCGTTGCGTTCCGCGCTGTTCATGCGCTGGCAGCTGCGCGACCCCGAGGTGCGGCGCAAGGCCTGGCCGGGCTACACCTTCGGCTGCAAGCGGGTGCTGTTCAGCTCCGCCTACCTGCGGACACTGCAGCGCGACAACGTGGCGCTGGTCACCGACCGGATCGTCCGGATGGACCCTGCCGGGCCGGTCACCGAGGACGGCCGTACCCACGAGGTGGACTGCGTCATCTACGGCACCGGGTTCAAGACCAACGACTTCATGTTCCCGATGGAGGTCACCGGGGTCGGCGGTCACTCGCTGCGCGAGGCGTGGGCCGGCGGCGCGCACGCCCACCTCGGCATCACCGTGCCGGGCTTCCCCTCGATGTTCATCCTCTACGGGCCGAACACCAACACATCCGGCGGGTCGATCATCTTCTTCCTCGAGCAGCAGATCGGCTACCTGCGCCAGGCACTGCAGCACATCCAGTCGAGCGGCGCCGCCGCGCTGGACGTGCGCGCGGATGTGGAGACGGCCAGCGACCGGGAGGTGCAGTCCCGGTTCGAGGGGACCGCGTGGACCATGTGTGACTCGTGGTACCGCAACCAGGCGGGCCGGGTGGTGGCCAACTGGCCCGGCTACATGAGCGAGTACCGGGACCGGACCCGCACGCTGGACCCGACCGAGTTCCAGCTGTACTACCGGGCCGAGGAGTCGGAGCGCCAAGGCGAGCCGGCCGGCGCCGTCTAGCCGGGTGCACAGGCTGGGGCCTGCAGGCTGGGGCTTACAGACAAACGGACGCCGGCGAGGGCCTGGAGGACAGGTTCTCGCCGGCGTCCCTCCGACTCATTCGGGGTGAGTCGCCAAGTTCGGTTCTTTCGAGCTTCGGGGGCCCGAGGAGGTCGTTCAGTTGTCCGAGCTGTCGCCCGAGTCGCTGCTGTCGGAGTCGCCCTTCTTGGCGGCGTCGGTGCCGTGTCCGGTGACGCCGTAGCTGGTCGCGCTCTTGCCGTCCGCACCGTCGGCACCGCCGTCGGAGCCGCTGTCGCCGTCCTCACCGTCGGAGCCCTTGGCGTTGTCGCTGCCGTCGGTGCCCGAGTCGCTGTCGGCCGAGCTGCCGTTGCTGTCGCTGGAGCTCGCGGAGTCGTTGCCGCCGAGCAGGCCCAGCCCGAGCGGGCCGGAGCTGGCGAAGGCGGTCCCGGCACCCAGGGCGAGGGCTCCGGTGGCCGCGACAACGGCCAGGGTGGTGCGCAGACGTCGCTGCATTGTGGCTTCCTCCTCTTGGTGGAGCCGCACGCGGCTGGTACGGCAGCGGCCCACAATAGGGCAAGCCGAATGGCGGAGTCGAACCCGGTCCGGTTAACCCACTAGGACCAGGGACTTTGTGCGCTCACTCTGCTCACTCGGTCCGTTACCGGGAGTCAGGTGGCGATGGGGAAATGATAGCTGGCCCCCGAGGTGTGCTCCGAGGTGCGTGGCCAGCGGGCGGTGACGACCTTGGCACGGGTGTAGAAGGCGACGCCCTCCGGCCCGTGCATGTGCTTGTCGCCGAACAGCGAGTCCTTCCAGCCGCCGAAGGAGTAGTAGGCCATCGGCACCGGTATCGGCACGTTGATCCCGATCATGCCGACGTGTACCCCGCGCTGGAAGCGCCGCGCGGCGTCGCCGGAGGAGGTGAACACGGCGGTGCCGTTGCCGTAGGGGTTCTTGTTGACCAACGCGATCGCCTCGTCCACCGAGCCTGCGCGCAGCACGGACAGCACCGGCCCGAAAATCTCCTCCCGGTACACGTCCATCTCGGTGCCCACCCGGTCGATGACCGTGGGGCCGACGAAGAAACCGCTCTCGAAGCCGGGCACCGACACCCCGCGCCCGTCCACCACCAGCTCGGCGCCCTGCGCGGTGCTGGTACCGATCAGCCCGACGATCCGGTCCCTGGCGGCGGCGGTGATCACCGGGCCCATCTCGCTGTCCGGGTCGCGCCCGGCACCGAGCTTGACCGCGCGGGCCTTCTCGGTCACCGCCGCGACCAGGTCGTCTCCGGCCGGGCCGACCGCGACCGCCGCTGAGACGGCCATACAGCGCTCGCCGGCCGAGCCGAACGCGGCGGCAACCAGGTGTTCGGCGGCGTAGTCCAGCGAGGCGTCCGGCAGCACCACCGCGTGGTTCTTCGCCCCGCCGAGGGCCTGCACCCGCTTGCCGTTCGCGCCGGCCCGCTGGTGGATGTACCGGGCGATCGGGGTGGACCCGACGAAGCTCACCGCGGCGACGCCCGGGTGGTCGAGCAGCGCGTCGACGGCCTCTTTGTCGCCGTTCAGCACGCTGAACACCCCGTCCGGCAGGCCGGCGTCGGCCCACAGCTGTGCGACCAGGGTGGAAGGGCTCGGGTCCCGCTCGCTCGGCTTGAGCACGAAGGTGTTGCCGCAGGCGATGGCCACCGGGTGCATCCACATCGGCACCATCACCGGGAAGTTGAACGGGGTGATCCCGGCGCACACGCCCAGCGGCTCCCGGAAGGAGAACACGTCCACCCCGGCGGAGACCTGGTCGGAGTAGTCGCCCTTGAGCACGTGCGGGATGCCGCAGGCGAACTCCACGACTTCCAGGCCGCGCCGCACTTCGCCGCGCGCGTCGGAGACGACCTTGCCGTGCTCGTCGGAGATGATCTCGGCGAGCGCCTCGGCGTGGCTGTTCACCAGCTCGCGGAACGCGAACAACACCGTGGCCCTCGCGGACAGCGAGGACTGCGACCACTGCTCGAAGGCGGCCGCCGAGGCCCGCACCGCGGTGTCCACGTCCCGGGTGTCGGCGAGGCGCACCACGGCCTGCCGCTCGCCGGTCGCCGGGTTCCACACGTCCCCGGTCCGCGGCCCGGTGCCAGCTGTCGCCTTGCCGCCGACCCAGTGTTCAACCGTCCGCACCACAACCACCCTCTCGCCTCCTCGCCCCGCCCCAGCTTCCCGCGAGTCGGGGGTCCTGGCACGTCGAGCCGGGCGTGCTGAGAGCCGCGACTCACTGTGCTGAGAGCCCCGGCTCGCGGAACTCAGGGCCGGCGGGGTGTCGGGGCGGCCGGGTGTCGGGCTCAGCGGGTGCTGAGCACATAGCGCAGCAGCGCCATGTCGCCAACCGCGCGGACCTCGACCAGGCGTAGCCGCCCGGCCGGATAGCCGGCCGGATACAGGAACCGGGCGGCCCGCTCGTCGCCGACCAGTACCGGCGCCACCGCAAGTACAAGTTCGTCGGCAAGCCCGGCGGCCAGGAACGCGGTGTGCACCCGCCCGCCGCCCTCCACCATCAGCCGCCGCACGCCCCGCCCGGCCAGGTCGTGCAACACCGCGCCCAGCTCGACCCCCGCCCCCGCCCCCGGCTCGCCGAGGTCGACCACCTCGGCAAGGCCGGCCAGGCTCGGTCGCAGCTTCGCCGTGCCGGCCGAGGTGCTGTACACCAGCTTGGCGCCGCCGTGGTGCCAGAAGTTCAGCCCGGGATCCAGCTCGCCTCCGCCGGACAGCGCCACCTTGACCGGGTGCTCGGGCAGCCCCCGCGCCACCCGCTCGGCGCGCCGCTGAGGGCTGCGCACGGTCAGCCGGGGGTTGTCCGCCCGGATGGTGCCGGCGCCGACCAGGATGGCGTCCGACTCGGCACGCAGCGCGTCGACCCGGTCGAAGTCCTCGTCGTTGGACAGCAGCAACCGGGCGGGCCCGGCATCGTCGAGGTGCCCGTCCAGGCTGACCGCCGCGCTGAGCAGCACATAGGGGTGGCCCACCCCGCACATTCTGGCGGCCGCCACGCACGTCGCGGAAGGCGGCCGCTCGAACCCGGTGGCCGTGACGGGCCAGGAACTGCTGCCCGTGCGCTGATCGGCTCCGGGGCGAGCCTGACCTACCGCCGCGGCCGGGTATCCGCGATCGGCACGTCCTGACCGCGGATCGCGTCGAAGACGTGGTCCGCGACGCATCCCGGCTCGAGCTTGTCGAGCAACAGCTCCGCTTGGCCGAGATCGAGGTTGGCCAGCCGCGTGCCATCACTGATCTGGATCTGGAACTGGACAAAGGTCGGGCGGCCCGCGCCGATCGGAACGGTGCTCGGGCGCGTCTCGCTGGCCGCTACCGTGGCCGTGACCGCTTTGCCGGCATCAGCCGCGTCGCTGCCGACGCGCTCGTTGATCGCTTCGGCGATCTTGTGGGCATCATCCCGGAGCATGGGGACCTCCTCTTGGCGCGCGCCCCGCGCGCCCCCGACGATCCATATACCTTCCCATCCCGGGGGCCGGGCCACACGCGGTACCGGGCTGGTGACGCGGGACTCGCCGCGGAGCCCGGGGGGGTCACCGTGAGCTGGACCGGCGGTGGCGCGAGCCCCGCCCGGTCCAGCCTCACGGAGAACCTCAGCGCAGTGCGCTCACTTCTTCTTCTTCTTGCCCTTCTTGTCCTTCTTCTTGCCCATCGGTGGTTCCTCCCCTCAAGGTCCAGGTCAACTTGACGTTGACCACAATCAACCTACCATTGACTTTTGTCAAGCCAATCTTGACCTCGGGTGACTGCGGGGCTAGCCTGTCCCATGCTCAAGAAAGGGATCTTCAAACAGCTTCGGCGCACGGTCGACGCGGTGGAGTCCGCGCCGACCGCGTTGCAGGCCTTGGCCGCCGCGCGGGAGCTGCGGCTGGCGGCGGAGGCATTGGAGCTGTCGCTTGTGGTCGAGATCCGGAGCCAGCGAGGGACCTGGACGGAGATCGGCCAGGTGTACGGCACCAGCAAGCAAGGCGCCCAGCAGCGGTTCCGGGCGGCGGTCGAGCAGGCACGCGCGAACGCCTAGCCACCCGGGCCGTGGCACCGCATAGATGGTCGAGAGGGCGACCCCGCCCCGGCCGTCACTCATCGATGCACGGCACTCATGGATAGACACGGAGAGGAACCAAGACATGGCCAAGTTGGCACCGTCCCGGTTGGACGGACGCAGGGACAAACTGCGGGACGCGCGCGCTTCGGCCGTCGCCGCGGGCGCGCGAGTGGCGAAGCTGGACGGCGAGCTGACCGCCAACGCGAACCAGACCGCCAAGCTCGAGGCCGAGCTGATGGCCGCGCGGGATCTGGTCGCCGCACTGAAAAAGTCGATCAAGTCTTCGCGCAGGCGCAAGGAGAAGCTGCGGGATCGTCGCAAGGACGCCCGGGAGGTGTCGGTGAAGACCCAGCAGCGCGCCGCGAGCGCCGAGCGCCGCTACGACAGGGCGATGCTGGCGGACATGGTCGAGCGGGAGAAGCAGCACGATCTGGCCCGGCACGCCACCGAGCCGGTCGTCGTCTCTCCCGCCTCGGCCCTGCCCGCCCCCGGCGAGCAGGCCGCACTACCCGCCGGGACCACTCCCGCGCCCCCGGCCAAGGATCCCGCCGTGGCACCGGACGCCCCGCCGGCGACCACTCCTCGGCGGACCAGCCGGTCCGGCGGCGCGGCCGACACCACCCGGCGTACCGGGGTGGCGAAGACCAGCCGGTCCGTCACCCGCGCCACGCCCACGACCTGACCCCGCCCGGGTGGCCGGTCAGCCCAGGCCGTTGACCACGTGGGTGAGAGTGCGCGACAGACCACCCAGCGGGCCGGCCGCCGGCGCGGCGTGGTCGGCGGCGGCGCCGGTGTTGTTGTCCGCGTTGTGGTCCGCCGTGTTCTCGGAGCGGTCGACGGCCGGCCGGTCCTCGGACGCCCGGCCAGTGCTCGGCGCGCGGTCGTCGCCGGTGCGCGAGGACGGCTGGGTGGCGGCCGGTGCGTGCACGATCGCGGGTGTCCCCTCGCTGCGCCGGGCGCCGCGCGGCACGGCGGCGACCAACGAGGACGAGCCGTCCGAGGGAACGCTGGCCGAGGGTGCGCCGGCGGCGGGGTCGGTGGCGCGGCTGGGCAATGCGTCGTCCGGCGCCGGCACGAGCGGTGCGGACGGTGCGGAACCGGCGCCGAGATCCGGCCCACCGGGGATCGCGCTCGGCATCGTTACCGAAGGCTGGGTCGACACCGAGTGCGGTCGCGCTCCCAACGCCACCGCCGGTGCCACGCCGAGGTGGCCGGCGTCCCGCGCGGTCACCAGTGCCGCCGCTCCGACAAGGAACACGAGCCCGGCGGCCAGCATGCTCAGCATCCCGGTCCGTCCCAGCGTCTTCCTCGGCGCTTCCTCGGTACCGCCACCGGGCAGCGCGGCGGACTGGGTGTCCCGGTGGACGACCGGCGGCGGGGCGGCGTGCCGTCGAGGGTAGCCCG
The DNA here is from genome assembly GCA_036500625.1 of Pseudonocardia sp. Taxonomy (GTDB): domain Bacteria; phylum Actinomycetota; class Actinomycetes; order Mycobacteriales; family Pseudonocardiaceae; genus Pseudonocardia. The sequence continues at coordinate 30,703 of DASYBQ010000185.1, forward strand.
GACTGCGCGGGGTGACTGGTCCCCGGTTGCCGGCCGGCACCGGTGCGGCGCTGCGCCTCGACGGTGTCGAGCGCGGCTCGGGCAGCCGCACCGCCGAGCCGTTCGTGCTGGTCGGGGCGGTCGTGCTGGTCGGGGCGGTCGCGCTGGTCGGCGCGAGCTGGAACACCACGGGGCCGGCGGCGCTCTGCTCCAGTGGGCGCGCCGCCCCCGGCGTGCCGATCGGCAGTACGGTCTGCAGCGGCAGCGGCTCGACGCCCCGGTTGACCACAGTGGCCCGGATCGCGTCGCGCAGCGTCTCGGACAGCTCGACCGAGGTCTCCTCGGGCCCGATCGCCAGCCCGAACAGCATCCAGCGCGGGCCGTCCTTGCCGATGTAGCGGTACAGCTGCCCCTCGGTGCGGGACAGCACCTCGTCGCCCCACTCGCCGGGCTCGGTGTGCACCCGGCGGCCCTTGGCCCGCTGCGAGGCGGCCACCTCGGTGCTCATCTTGGGCCACAGCGGGGTGCTTCGCGGGGCGGCGAGGACACAGAGCTCTATCCGCCCGGCCGACGTGGTGAGCCGCACGACGCGCGACTCCTCGTCCGCCTCGGACCGCGCCTCGGCGGGCACCCGCAGCCGCAGCGAACCGAAGTCGAGGGCGCCGCTCTGCTCGAGGCCGTCGGTCTCCTCGCGCACGTGCACAGACATGTGTCCCCCGATTGATTGCATGCGCTCCCGCGATGCCACAGCATCATCGGGCGTCACATCTTCCTCTGGTGGAGGAACGAATGCCTCGAAACGTGGTTACGCACGTCAGGGTGAGATCACCCAGGCTGGTTCACCGTGCCGGTCAGCTCGGTCCAGGAAGCGGTAAACGCGGTGTGAGTGCGGCCGTCCGGCGCCCTCAGGAGGCCTTGCGGGCCTCCACGCTGCGCCGCAGCGCCTCCAGCAGGTCGGTGACGTCGGTGGCCTCCGGCGGCGCCGACTCGGGCACCACCTCGTTGCCGGCCCGCTTGTCCTCGATCAGCTGGCGGACCCGGTCGGTGTAGGTGTCCTGGTAGTCCTCCGGCTGCCACGGCACGCTCATCGACTCGATCAGCGTGCGGGCCATGTCGAACTCCCGGCCGCTGGTGTCCGCCGACTCGGGCAGGTGGTCAAGTGAGTCGTGCGGGTTCCGGATCTCGTCGCCGTAGTAGAGCGTCTCCAGCGACAGCACCCCGGACGCCGCCCGCACCGCGCACAGATACTGCTTGCCGCGCATCACGAAGGTGGCGATGGCGGCCCGGTTGGTCGACTCCATGGCCGCCGCGAGCAGCGCGTAGACCTTTTCGTTCTCCTGCTTGGTCGGTGCCAGCCAGTAGGTCTTCTGGTAGTGGATCGGGTCGATCTCGTCCAGGTCGACGAACGCCGAGACGTCGATGGAGTGCGAGCGGCCGGGCGCGATCTGGTCCAGCTCGCTCGGTTCGACGATGATCGTCTGGCCGTCGCCCTCATCGTGCCCGCGCACGATGTCGCTGAACGGCACCTCGTCACCGGTGCGCTCGTTCACCCGCTGGTAGCGGATCCGGTCGGTGGTGCCGCGCTGGTACTGGTGGAAGTGCACGGTGTGGTCCTCGGTGGCGCTGAACAGGCCAACCGGCACCGTGACCAGGCCGAACGTGATCGAACCTGTCCAAATGGCGCGGGGCATCGTGGCATCCTCCTCGCAGGGTGAATGACCCTCATTGTTCCAGTGCGCTCAGCCGGTCGCGCGCCACGGTGGCCCGGCGCCGCGCATCGGCCAGCTCGCGGTCGGCGTCCTCGCGTTGCCGGCGGGCGAACCGGGCACGCTGCCGGGCACGCTGCTCGTCCTGCTCGGCGGCGATCAGCTCGGCACGCTGGCTGGCCACCCGCTGGTGCGCGGCGGTCTCCTCGCCGGCGGCGCTCGTGTAGGTCTCGGCGGCCCCGTCGCGGCGGCGCTGTGCCTGTGTCAACGCCGACTCGGTGCGTTCCAGCTCGGCGCGCGCCTTGGCCAGCGCCGGACTGGGTCCGGTTTCGGCGGTCGGCGGGCCGTCCGGGTGTGCCGAGACGCCCGACTCGGTGTGCCAAGGCGCCCGACTCGCGGGGGGTTGCGGGACCAGGGCGGGGCGGGGGCGGGCGGTGGGGGAGACCGTCGGCCAGTTCAGCGCGTCGGCGTCGGTGAGATCCTTGGCCGAGCTGAGCCGGCCGCTGGCCAGTGCCCGCTGCGCGGCCGGCTCGGCCAGCGCGGCGGTGAACAGGGACTCCAGGTCGCGCCCGACCGACTCGCTGACCGGCACCCCGTCCGCCGCACCCAGCTCGTTGGTGGCCTTGCCGAGCGCGGTGAGCAGCTCGCGGCGCCGCGCGGACAGCTCGCGCAGCGCCGTGCCGTCCAGCTGCTCATGCGCGGCGCGCAGCCGGGCACCCAGCTCGCCGAGCGCCGCCAGCTCCTCGGGCCGCCGCCGGGCCAGCTGGTTGACCAGCCAGGCGGCCACCGTGGGCCGGCGCAGCCTGCCGATCGCGGTGGCCAGCGCGCGGTCCCCGCCGGCGCGGGCCTCGCGGGCCTTGGCGTCCCTTGCCGTGGTGAACTCCTCGCGCGGCAACGCGTACAGCGCACCGGCCACCGCATCGAGTTCCATAGCGCTCCTCGTTGCCGCGCTCCTCGTCCCCGCGAGCCTGCAGTGTTTATAACTGAGAGAACCTGAGAGTTGCTTATGGGTTTGTCCGAGCACCGGATATGCGCGGGCCGGGGCACCGCTCGATGGCTAGCATCGGTGCGGTGATCGAGCGAGAATCCTGGCCCAGATGGCACGGATGGCGCGCCACCCGCGCCGCGGCATGCGCATTGGGCCTGGTCGGAGTACTGGTGTTGGCCGGTTGCGGCGCGGAAAGCGGCCCCGAGTCGCCGCCCCCGCCGAGCGGCCCGGCCGGCGCTGTTGCCCCGGCACCGTCGCCGAACTGCACCGCAAAGGCCGATGACGCGGCCAGCCTCGGCAAGGCGCTCGGCGCTGCGTCCTCCGGCGACGTCATCTGTGTCAGCGGCGACCTGGGCGACACCCGGCTGCAGATCACCCAGGGCGGTTCGGCGGAGGCGCCGGTCACCGTGCGTGGCGACGGGAAGACCGCGGTGAACGGCATCACCGTCGAGGCGGACAACGTGGTGGTGGACGGGTTCACCGCCGACCAGCCGAAGGCGCCCGGTGCTTCGCTGAAGGGCAACAACATCACCCTGCGGGACTCGACGATCAACGACCCGCAGAAGGGCGACAACGACGGCATCCGGTTCTGGGGCGACGACATCAAGATCCTGCACAACACCGTCACCGACACACAGAACACCAACGGCTCGCACGCCGACTGCATGCAGACCTTCGCCACCGACTCCGACAGCCCGGCCAGCCACAACGTGCTGATCGACAGCAACCGCTGCGAGGAGATCGACAACAACTGCCTGATCGCGGAGGGCCCGAACAGCAGCGCGGGGGACGGCAGCGGCGACGGGGAGAGCAAGAACATCACGTTCAGCAACAACTACTGCGACAACCGCGCCTCCCAGGCCGTCATGGTCGACGACGTGCAGGGCATGACCGTCGTCGGCAACGACATCACCAGCCGGATCAACCATGCGTTCGCGTTCCAGAACAATGCCACCGGCGCGGTCGTGCAGGACAACAAGATCGGCGGCAACATCAAGTTCGAGGTCGGCATGGACGACACCTCCGAACCCGGCTACCAGGGTCCCAGGGTCGGCGGCGCTCCCTGATCTCGGGCGTTTCGCGCGGAAGCTGGTCGTCACCGTGGCAGCGGCCTCGTCACGTCGCGTGGGTCATTGCCGACGCGCACTGCCCGGCCTTCGCCGGAACTCCTTCGGAGCCTCGCGGGGCCACCTCTACCACCCAAGTGATCCTGTGCGCCGTTGCCCCGCGGCTCAACTGTCGTTGGAGCTGCCGGCGCTCTGGGGTGTCGCGGTGAGGGCGTCCACCGGGTTGCTCAGGTCCAGGCTGGGGTTGCCGTCGTCGTCCCAGGTCATGTTGACCACGAACATGGAGCGCTGCGTCGGCGTGGTGTAGGCGTGGAAGACCAGGTAGTCGTGTGAGCGGCCGGGCACCACGTCCTGGCCGCCGGGGTTGTTGAACTTGCCGCCCAGGGTGGCCTTGTTCAGGAACTGGCCGGGGTGCTTGACGAAGGTGGCCGCCAATGACGACGCCGTCGCGTAGTTGACGAAGTACTTGCCGCTGTTGTAGGTGTTGCCGGAGTAGAACAGCACGTACTCGTCGTCGTGGTGCACCAGCGTCGGCGCCTCCACGATGTTCGCCTCGTCCGCGCGGTCCGACTGGACCAGTGCCCGGCGCTGGCCGATCGGGGTGATGCCGTCGGTGGACACCTGCTGCAGCCAGATCGTCGCGTGGCCCCGGCCGCTGGTGTAGAGCAGGTACTGCTTGCCGTCGGTGTCGGTGAACGCCTTCGGGTCGATGCTGTCCACGTCCTCGGGCCGGCAGACCAGCGGCTGGGTCGCGGCCGAGGTGAACGGCCCCTTCGGCGAGTGGGCCAACGCCACACCGATGCACTGCACGTTCTTGGCTCCGGAGTGGGCGGTGAAGTACAGGATGTAGCTGCCGTCGCTGCGGGCCGCCACCTCGGGCGCCCAGACGTTGCCGTTGCCGCTCGGGTCCTTGGCCACCCAGGGCGGCAGCGTGGGCATCGCGTCGGTGATCTCGGTCCAGGTGCCGGTGAGGCTGGTGGCGCGGGCGACCGGCACGTGCCAGGTTTTGCCCTGGTACGTGCTCATCGTGGAATAGGCGTAATAGGTGCTACCGACGACAAGCAGCGTCGGGTCTGGAAAGTCGTGACTAATGACCGGGTGAATTGCCACTGCCGGGGTGGCCGCCACCGTCGCGGCAACCACCGCCGCCACCGCGGGACCTGTCTTGAGTAGGCGTGTCCAGCCGCCGCGAGGAAGGGGAGACATCGGAACTGACGGTAGCTTGTGGCCCGAATGCACCCCTAGCGGATTGCCACGAAAGTGTTAGTCGTCACGTGTCATTGGCTACACGATGCAACTACCTGGCGGGCGTGCCGGCTCAGCCGCAGCCGCAACCGCCGCCACAGCAGCCGCCGGAGCTGGCACTCGGCGCCGGCCCTGACGAGCGGGACGCTCCGGTGAGGGTGAGCGCGGAGATCAGCTTCACGGTGTCCTGGTGGCCAACCGGGCAGGTCGCGGGCTCGCCAGCCTCGCTGATAGGCCGGTTGACCTCGAAAACGGCCGCGCCGCCGAGCTGGGCGCAGTCACGGCAACGGAACTCGTAGCGGGGCACGTGCGGCATCATAGTCCCGCGTGGGGCAGGAGTCACCCGTCAGCGGCGCCAGGCCACGCTGACGTGTTTGATTGCGCAGGCAAGCGCTGGCACGGTGTCCAGGTCCACGCGGTTGAAATCAAAAACTCGCCATTACCATTGTTGCCCGCGGGATTTTCCGCGACACGTCGAAGATAGTGCCAAAAGTTGCTATTTCTCGGCGACCGAGCTGCACTGTTCGCGGTGGGACTGTCAGAACTGGTGCACCCGCAGGTCGGGCAGGCACTCGGCGAGATGGTCGAAGTCGCGGTCCCGGTGCACCAGCTCCGCCTCGGTTCGGACCGCGACCGCGGCGATCAGGCAGTCGACCAGCGAGCGGATCGGGTGGCCGCGTTGTCGGGAGGCTCTGGCGGCGGAGGCGGCGGCGCGGTAGTCGATGAACGCGTTTACCGCGAGCAGCGGCAATCCGCTGATCAGCGTCTCCAGCCTCTGCACGGTCCGGGTGTCGTTCGGCCCGGCGAGCAGCTCCATGATCACGGGCTCGGTGAGATGAACGTCGGCGGGGTGCTCATGCCATAGTCGGTCTACCTCGTTGCAGGTTGGCGAGTTGGTGTCGCGGAGGTATTCGACCCATGCCGAGCTGTCGACGAGATACACCTCAGAACTGGTGTGGAGACATGTTGTTGCGCATCTCGTCCAGGTCGCCGTCCCAGCCGATGCCACGCAGGCTCTCAAAGAACTCCGGGGACAGGCGCGGGCCGACCAGGCGTCGAAGCGCCATGTCGACGGCTTCCTTTTTGGTGCGGAAACCGTACTTGCGCATTGCCTCGGCGACCAGCTCGTCGTCGATGTCGATGTTGGTGCGACTCATACACCTACGATACACCCGCGTTGCCGGGCCGCCTGCTCGGTGCGAGGGTGAGAGCCGGTGCACGTCCGATCAGAGTCGATCGAAGGAGCCGTTTGTGAGCGAGACGAAGAGCGTTGCCGACCTGCTGGCGAATGCGCCGAGCAACTGGGGCCGCTGGGGCGAGGACGACGAGGTCGGTGCGCTGAACTACCTGACCCCCGCCGAGGTGCTGCGCGGCGTGTCGCACATCCGCTCCGGCACCGTGTTCACCCTGCAGCGGCTGATCGGCGACCCGAACGGCGACCCGGTCTGGCCCGGCCGGGAGCCGGCCACCCGCACCATGTTGATGGACGAGGCGACCTGGGACTCGCCGGACGCCCCGAAGTTCCCCGGCGGGCTGCACTACGCCGACGACAAGATCGAGGCGTTCCTGCAGGGCTCGACGCAGTACGACGCGCTCGGCCACGTCTGGTACGACGGCAAGATCTGGAACGGCTACGACGCGCGCACCACCATCGGCGGCCTTGACAAGGCCAGCGTGGCGCCGATCGCCGAGCGCGGCGTGGTCGGGCGCGGGGTGCTGCTGGACATGGCCCGGTTCCGGGGCAAGGACAACCTGGACAAGGGCGAGACGTTCGACCACACCGACCTCCAGGAGTGCGCCCGCGCCCAGGGCGTCACCATCGAGCCGCACGACGTGCTGGTGATCCGCACCAACTTCCTCAAGCTGTTCTACGAGCAGGGCGAGAAGTTCTACCAGGACTTCAGAGAGCCGGGCCTGACCTACAGCCCGGAGCTGGTGCAGTGGTTCGCCGACCGGGAAATTCCCAACCTGGTCACCGACACCATCGCCAACGAGACGACCTACGAGCCGGAGACCGGCATCGCGCTGCCGCTGCACTGCGCGCTGATGCGCAACCTCGGTGTCACGCTCACGGAGCTGTGCGACGTGGAGAAGCTGGCCGCGAGCTGCGCCGAGGACGGCCAGTACACCTTCCTCTACGTGGCCGCGCCGCTGAAGGTGCACCGGGCCACCGGCTCCCCGGTCAACCCGCTGGCGATCAAGTAACCGATGAGTGCCTACACCGACCGTCCCTGGCTGGCCCGCTATCCCGAGGGCCTGCCCGCCGACATCGAGACCGAGTACCCGACGCTGCTGGAGATGTTCCGCGCCTCGGTGCGCCGTGCGCCGGACACCGAGCTGATCCGCTACTTCGACGCCGCGCTGACCGTGGCGCAGCTGGACACGGCGTCCGATGCGCTGGCCGTGGCGCTGCTCGAACGCGGCTTCGCGCCCGGCGAGCGCCTCGGCATCTACCTGCAGAACAACCCGGCGTTCCTGGTGGGGATGGTCGCGGCGTGGAAGGCCGGCGGCGCGGCGGTCGCGATCAACCCGATGAACAAGGCCCGCGAGCTGACCTACCTGCTCGCCGACTCCGGCGCGACCGCGCTGCTGTGCCTGGACGAGCTGTACCAGACGGTGGCCCGCCCGGTGCTGGAGTCCGGTGAGGACGTTCGGGTGCGCACGGTGGTCACCTGTTCGCCAGGCGACTGGCAGACCCGCGACGACTCGCGGGTGATCACGATGTCGCCGGCCGAGTCCGGTGCCGGCGCATTGGACCTGTTGACGCTGCTCGACGAGTACGCCGGCCGCCAGCCGGATGCGCCCGCCCCTGGTCCTGGCGACGTGGCGGTGCTGACCTACACCTCCGGCACCACCGGTGTGCCCAAGGGTGCGATGAACACACACGCCACCATGTCGTTCAACTCGCAGACCTACCGGGACTGGATGGGGCTGACCACCGGGGACAGCGTGCTGGGTGTCGCGCCGCTTTTCCACATCACCGGGCTGATCGGGCACATCGGGCTGGCGCTGCTGCTGCCCTGCCCGCTGGTGCTAGCGCACCGGTTCCACCCCGAGGTGGTGCTGGACGCGATCCGGGAGCACCGGCCGACGTTCACCATCGGCGCCATCGCGGTGTTCATCAGCCTGGCCGGCATCGAAGGGGTGAGCAAGGACGACTTCTCCTCGTTCCGGATGCTCTACTCCGGCGGTGCGCCGATCGCGCCGGCGGTCACCGACCGGTTCGAGCGGCTCACCGGGCTGTACATCCACAACTTCTACGGGCTGACCGAGACGAACTCGCCGTCGCACGGCGTGCCGCTCGGGGTCCGGGCACCGGTCGAGGAGAACTCCGGTGCGCTGTCGGTCGGTGTTCCGGTGTTCAACACCGTGGTGCGCATCCTCGCCGAGGACGGCTCCGAGGCCCCGGTCGGCGAGCTCGGCGAGATCGCCACCTCCGGCCCGCAGGTGGTGCCCGGCTACTGGAACAAGCCCGAGGCCACCGAGGAGTCGCTGCCCGGCGGCGAGCTGCGCACCGGCGACGTCGGCTTCATGGACGCCGACGGTTGGTTCTACCTGGTCGACCGGAAGAAAGACATGATCAATGCGGCCGGCTACAAGGTGTGGCCCCGCGAGGTGGAGGACGTGCTCTACGGCCACCCGTCGGTGCGCGAAGCGGCCGTGGTCGGAGTGCCGGACGAGCGGCGCGGTGAGACGGTCAAGGCATTCGTCTCGCTGCTGGCCGGCGAGACGGCGACCGAGCAGGAGCTGATCGAGTACTGCAAGGCCAACATGGCGGCCTACAAGTACCCCCGGTCGGTGGAGTTCATCGACGAGCTGCCGAAGACCCCCACCGGCAAAATCCTGCGCCGCGAACTCCGCACCTCGTAAACCGTCTATCGTGGAGTTATCTCAGCGCCTCTATCGCCTTCAGTGCCTTGTCCCACGGGTAGTGGGGCAGGTTCTTTGACCCCTGGTGCGGCGTGTGCGGTGTGTACCCTTTATCGCCCAACAACACCTTGACACCGGCCTGGCGCAACTCTTGGACACTTCGGTCAAACGCTGGATGCGCGGCTTGGGCGGCGTTGAGGAACGGCAAGGCTACGAGCGGCAAGCCGAGTCCGATACCTTCCGTTAGCAGACCCAGCGCCAAGGTGTCAGAAATACCGGCTGCCCACTTGTTGATCGTATTAAAACTCGCGCCTCCGACAATAATGGCGGTAGCGGCAGGCAAAACATCAGGCGCGCCCGGCTGCTTGTACTCAGACCGTACCGGGTAGCCGGTCTGCTTTCCAAGGGCCGCTTCGTCAATGAAGCGGGTAGCTGACGGCGTAGCAATCACGCAAACCGTCCAGCCTGCCCGTTGGGCCAAGTCCACCAGCGTGCCGACATGACGGGCGGCAGGCGTAGCACAGGTGACGATGTACAACACGCACTCGGGTGGGGTTGTCATACGGTAATACCCACTGCCCGCGCAACCTCCGTAAGTGCAGCCGGCGGGCTGGTGCCGTGCGGATAACTGCGTACCAGATCAGTAATAAGCTGCTGCGTCATCTGGCGGCAGCGGACTTCTCCAGGGGCAAAGTGGTCGGCATCGAGCAAGGTCGTCGTGGCTTCCTCGCGTTTACCGCATTGCACATAGCCACGGGCAACGTCAAGTAAGTGGCTGGCGCGGCGTTCCTTGGGTAGCCGCATGAGGTCAGGCCGCGCAATAGTTTGGGCAACCTCGATCACCCGGCCACCGCCCTGCATGTCAGCCAGCGCGGAGACTTGGTGTACCAGCACATTCGTCGTGCCAAACGCGCTCCAGTGCTCGTTACGGTCGGTACCCAACTTCGTGGCCACGTCCAGCGCCTCGACTTGCAGGTCACGCACGTCTGCCGCCTGGTTGAGCCGGGCGGCGGCGATACTGCCCTTGAGCAGCAGCATGCCGTAGGCCGAAATAAAGGCGGCGTCAGCTTGTCGGAGATGCGGAGCCAACCGATCAGCGGCCGAGCGCACCAAAGTAACGGCGTCGCTACTCTGGTAGGTATAGGTCAAGGCATGGGCCACGCGGCGGGCGGCGCTGCCGATCAGCGTCAAGTCCCCGGTTTGCTCGGCAAGCTGGATACTACGGTCAGCCGCTAGCCAACCAAGTTGGGCGTCACCGAGCTTGAAGGCGGTCGCGGCCGTCAGTTGATAGGTCCAGGCCAGCCACGCCCGCGCGGTGCGCTTGTCGTCGCCGTCGAGCTGCCAGACGGCGGCCTGCGCCTGATGGATGAGATCGGGCAGCAGCTGACCGATCCCCTGATAGTCCGACACCTGGAAAGCCATCCAGCCGTAGCGCACGCTGCGCTCAAGTTGGCCCAGGTTCGGCTCAGGCAGCACGTCACCGTTCGGCCGGAAGACGTTGGTGATGGCGTCGTACCTGCGCAAGGCCGAGCGGATGGCGGCGATCTCGCGGTCATCGGGGCAGAGCTGCCGACGCTCGGCTTCCTCGGGGTCAATGAGCACTTGCAGCGGTATATCGAGCACCCGTGCGATCTGGCGAAGCACACCCAACCGCTCCAGCTGGCGGTCACCATTCTTGATCTTGTCAACCCAGCTCACTGACTTGCCGAGACGGTCAGCGAACACCTGCCGTGTCAGACCCCGGCGACGCATCCAGTACATGACAACGTCCGCCACCTGGCGGCGCCGTTGCTGCTCGTCGTGCCCGTTGACGCTGGTCACAAGCCTCTGCCATTCCGCTGGCTGCAAGTACGGACAATCACCGCTACAAGGGTAGCGCCAGAGAGTGAGCCGTTCACAAGGCTGGACAGTTTGTACAGCATCGGTCGACCGGCATGTTCTAGCTTCAAGATCAGACCATTCGGCTTCTGGGCTCCTGACAACGAGCCGCCAAGCAACGGAGCCAACTAGAACGGAGCGTCAAAGCCACATGTTGGACACAACAGGTGAGCGACAAAGGCGTCGTGATGACCAGCGGGGTGCACGCCAACGGGCGCTGGCCCCCTGTACCCCGTGCCGCCGGAGTCCCCCACCTGCGCGGTACGGCTGGAAGCTCAGCCACCCCGGCCCGCTTGATCGGGCGGGTCCCGGGGTGGCTGGGCGAACTTGTGACCGACAAATCATTCGCCAACTTCGCCGAAGCGCGGCTCACGTTGTACGAGCCCGAATGGCAAATCTGATTCGCTGAGGACCAGTGAGGTTGCCGCGATACTGCACGTGTTCTCGGCAACTATTTACCGACTAACGCACTTGAGAGAGTTTCAAGCCCGGCGTCTGCTGGTGACAGATGCCCGGGCGGGTGTCGACACATGGAAGGGCCGACATGGCCAACAATACCGGCAAGGGTAAATGTTTCCCAGTTCCGCACGCGTCAGCAGACGTCAAGGCGTGGCGGCTACGTCGCCGCGGGGTCAGTTACGGGGAACTCAGCGTCCGAGATATCTGCCGTTTCTACGCGGTGAAGCTGCGGACCTGGTGGCACCATCGTGGCTGACAAGTGTGACTGCGGCCTGACACTCGATCCGCCGCTTGACCAGGACTACTGGTGGCCCAGCCTCGATCAGCCCGACGACAATCTGCACATCATCGTGCGCCACACCGAGCACCCCACCTACCGGCGCGCCATCCGCGCCGACGGCGGATGGAGGGAACGCGGTTGTTCAGTCGACGGCACCGGAACAGCCGGCCTGATCCCCTGGGAGCGGATCGGGTTCTGTTGGGCCGGCACCGAACACCCCGTCGTGGCGGCACACCATGACTGACACGAAGACACCCAACCCGACTCTGCGGACAGTGTGACCGGTGCTCGCCACCTTGCCCCGCCGAGGTCCGAGCAACCGAAGCCGTGTTCAGCAACTGGCGGGCAGCGCTGGATCACGCCACGGCATTGTCGAGAGCCCCCGGTATCCCTGCGGTCAGCGTCGCGATCCGGTGCTTGAAAACCACCTGACTTGACCCCTGCCTCCTCGCTTCGACCCCGAGAGACAGGGATACCCAGAGCGCGAACCCGCCAGCGGCCCCTATCGCCGGGCAGCGGATTCGCCTCGCCGCCGTCCCCCTTTCAACCTCCCGGAGGGGAACGGCGCGGAGAGTGGAATTCCGGTCGTTGTGGAGTTCGGCCGGGATTCCACTCTCCCCCAAGACCCGCCCCAACCGCCAGGAGCACCCGCGTGCCCGAACCAGCGCCGACCAGCCGCCGACCCCTCCGCGTGATGCCGCAGAGGAGTTGTCGACCCGCGCCAGAAACGACCCGGCGGCCCGCCACGCGCACTCCGCCGGTGAGACATCCCGTCCGCCCAGTTAGGGAGCTCTGGTCCGCGCTGCCCGCAGAGCTTGCTGAGCGTTGACGGGTGGGGCGGCATCGCCGTCCGCGCCGCGCGGCTACTCACTATCTGTTCGTCAGCATGACACCCGACGACCAGCGGTTCAGGGCTCGGTTGTGGCGGTGGCTGCGCGCGCGGATAGCCGGAGATGAAAAGAGGAATAGAGCCGAGGCTTCCACACATCTCGATGGTCTGGTTTCCACCGCGTATCTTCTCGATGCGGAGGAGCCGATCGGGTGGGAAGAATTGGACGGACCGAAGCCGATGGGGTCGGTAGTAGACCACGACAGCTTCGGCTGTTGTCCGCGAGACGAGCGGCGCTAGTTTCGGCATGCGACATGGCCCTCTCGCGGAGGACGTTCGTTGGCGAGTGCGGTGGCAGTGTTCCCGCAGTGCTCCCGCAGTGTTCCCCTGGGTGGGGCGGGTCAGAAGGGTGGCGGGTCTGGGTCGTTGGCCGGGGGCGTGCGGGGTGCTGGGGGTGATGCTGCTGGTGGGGTCGGTGGTGGGTTGAGGGGTTCGGCTTGGGTGCGGTAGGTGCGGCCGAGGGGGCTGATCCATTCGAAGACGCCGGGTCGGGTCTGGCGCATCTTCCAGACACCGGCGGTCTTGTACAGGTGGTGGCGGGCGCAGAGCGGTGCGGTGTTGACCTGGATGGTGGGACCGCCGTCGGCGTAGTCGCGGGTGTGGTCGATCTGGGAGTTGGTGGCGGAGCGTCGGCAGCCGGGCCAGACGCAGGTGCGGTCGCGGATGCACAGGTACCGGTTGAGCGCGGTGTGCGGGAACCGGTCTCCCGGCCGGGCGTCCAGCTGGGCCAGTATCCGGGCCCGGTCGGCGTACTGGGCGGTGATGTCGGCCAGCACGGGTGCCCATCTGGACAGCCCAGCCGGGGGCGCGCCGGGGCCGCCGCTGGTGAGGGCGGCGAGCAGGTCAGCGGTGATGTGTAGTTCGACGATGCCGCCTCGACACCGCCCGGGTGGTTGACCGGGTGGCAGGGAAGGGCGCTTGCGGGTGAGGCCGCCGAAGACGACACGGCCTTCGGTGTCGGTGACCGCGAACCGCCATTCCGCGCCCCGGTGCTGTCTGGCCACGGTCCTTCGTGCGGTCTCGGGGAGTACGTGGTCGAACCCGGTGAGTTGGCCGCAGCGTTCGTCCAAACCCAGCAGGGTGGCCAGCCCGGCCCGTATCTCGATCCCGGTCACCGGCTCGCCACCGGCGGCATCGCCACCACCCTGATTGTCGCCACCCTGGTCGTCGTGGCTCCGGCCTTCGGGAGTGCTTGGCGGGGTGGTTTCGGTGTCTTCGGGGCGGACCCGGCGCAGTATTTCGGTGATGATCTGGGCCCGGGTGAGCTGATTCAGGGTGCCGTCGAGGAGGGCGACGTACACGTCGGCGCGGATTTGGCGGAGCAGGTTGGGGTGCCCGGCGCGGCGGATCGCGGCGGCCAGCTCGTCGATGCGGGCCATCGCGGCGGCCGCCTCTTCGGGGGCCAAGCCCTGACCGGTGATGGTCATGGTGCCGTTCTGGTCCAGATACGCGGTGACGCCCCGTTCGCGGACCGCGGCCCGGTAGCGCCGCGCGGCCCAGTCGGGGTCGTGTTCGAGGATCGTTCGCCGTAGTTGGTTGGCCGGTTTGCCGGGGGTCCATCCCACAGCGGGTTCGACCAGCGCGGCGCAGATCGCGGCTTGGTGCTCCGGGAGCATGTCGTGCAGGTGGTCAGCGAACACCCAGGCTTTGGCCCGATCCAACCGGCCAGCCAACATCGCCTCATATACCAGAGGCATGTGGGTGACGACCTGTTCGGCGAAGTCGAGTTCCTGGCGGGCGGCGCGCTCGCTGCAGGTGAACAGGGCGGCGATCTCCCCGTCGGCCCACTGACTGGGCTGGGACAGCCGCCGGGTGTCACGCCGGGTGTCACCAGCGGTGCGGGATGCGCACCGTCCGAGTTCGACCGTGGCGGCCAGCATCAACGCCTGGTGGTGGGTGAGTTGGCGACGCTGGGCCAGCGCCACGGTGGGGCAGTCGTGGTTGCTGACCAGGGCCGGGTCGAACCGGGACAGGGCGATGGCGAGTTCCAG
>DASYBQ010000186.1:0-47213 GCA_036500625.1 Pseudonocardia sp.
CCACCGCGCCGACGTGACCGCCAAACTCGCCGAGCTACAGGACAACCTGGAGCTCATCGACCACAAGATCGACGTCTACCGAGGCCGGCTCGTCGCCGGCGACGCCGACCAACTATGGGCACCCAGCCGCCCGAAGGGTGCCCGGGAGGGGACTCTCCCGATCGAGGCACATTGACCACCTCTGCGAGAGATGTACCCGGCGAGGGCGACCTGCACAGTGAGGGGCCAGGCAGCAACCACCGTTAGCGGTGCGCCGCTGTGGCGAACTGACGCCCTGACCAGGAGGCCGCTGTGAGTGTCGACACCGATTTCATTCCCGCGACGTCGGAGGACAAGCCGGAACACTCGTCGATCGACGTGTCCTCCAAGACGTTCTGGGCGCAGACCTCGGAGAAGCGCGACGAGACCTTCGCCCGGCTGCGCCGCGAGGACCCGGTCTCCTGGCAGCGCCCGGTGCAGGACGCGGTCAACCCGGACCCGGACGACCCCGGCTACTGGGCGGTGGTCAAGCACGCGGAGATCGCCGAGGTCAGCAGGGACAGCAAGAGCTACATCTCCGGCCAGGGTGTGCTGTTCGACCTGCTGCCGCCCTACTTCCTCGAGCTGTCCCAGTCCTTCCTTGCCATGGACCCGCCCCGGCACGACCACCTCCGTCGGCTGATCTCCTCGGCGTTCACCCCGAAGCGGGTCAAGCGCATCGAGGAGCAGATCAAGGTCGCTGCCCGCGAGATCGTGGACAGCTTCGCCCACGAGTCGGGTGAGATCGAGTTCGTGGACCGCTGCGGCAAACAGCTGCCCACCCGGATGTTCGGCGACATGTTCGGCGTGCCGGACGAACTGCGCGAGCAGGTGCACAAGAGCGCCGGTGACGTGGTGGCCTGGGCGGACCCGGAGACCCTCGGCGACCGCTCGCCCGACGAGGTGCAGATCGAGGCGTGCCAGACGCTGCACGGCATCGCCAAGGAACTGATCGACGCCCGCAGGGCCAAGCCCGCCGACGACCTGTTGAGCAGCCTGGTGCAGGCCGAGATCGAGGGCGAGAAGCTGACCGACTTCGAGATCGGCTCGTTCTTCGTGCTGCTGTCGGTGGCCGGCACCGACACCACCAAGCACACGTCGGCGTTCACGGTGAAAGCCATGACGGAGTTCCCTGACCAGCGGGACTGGCTGCGCGAGGACTACGACGGCCGGATCAAGACCGCCGTCGAAGAGTTCGTCCGCTACGCCTCGCCGGTGATGACCTTCCGGCGCACCGCCACCCTGCGGGCCGTGCTGGGCGGCAAGAAGATCATCCCGGGCGACAAGGTGGTGCTGTTCTACCCCTCGGGCAACTACGACGAGGACGTGTTCGACGAGCCCACCAAGTTCGACCTGTCCCGCGACCCCAACCCGCACGTCGGTTTCGGCGGCGGCGGCACACACTTCTGCCTGGGCAACCAGCTCGCCAAGTCGATGCTCCGCGCTCTGTTCAGCGAGCTCCTGACCAGGATCCCGGACTTCGAGGCCGGCGAACCAGAACTCCTCGGCACCAACTTCATGCGCGCGGTAAAACGAATGCCCTTCAGGTTCACCCCGGAGAAGTAGCCCCGCCCGGTACCCGCGAGTCGGGCCTGTCAGCACACCGAGTCGGGCGTCCGAGGATCAGCGAGTTCGCTGGCGCGCTTGGAGAGCCGCAAGGGTCTGGTCGATGCGTGCGAGGCGAGTCTCAGTCTTCTTGGCATCGGTGATCCAGCGCACCCACTCCTTGCGGTGGGTGAAAGACAGCTGCTCGAAGAACCGGCACGCACACTCGTCGCCCGCGAGCGCCTCGCTGAGGTCATACGGCAACTCGACCTCTCGCGGCGCGGTATCGAGTTCGATGAGCACGTCGGTCTGATCACCGGCGGCGACGCCAGCGGCCTCGCGGTGTGTTGCGTTGAGCGGGACGAAGAACCGCCCGCCCATCGAGGCCACGGTGGTTCGGTAGGTATGGGCGCCGAGCGTGATCTTCACGGCCGGTCGTCTGCCCGCGTTCAGGGCGGCGACTACCTCATCCGGAACGGCGATACCGGTCGCCGTCTTGCCGCCGAGCTCGACCGTGGCGCGGAACTTCATCGCCCCAGTGTGCCCGACCGGGCCGAGTGAGTGACACAACCTCGCACGGGCCGGATTGAGACGCAGTCGGACAGATTGCGCGCTCCCGGTCGACGAGGTGCACCTCGAGGATCCAGTGGCACCGCCGGCCGAGCGGGTCGAGGCGGCGCATCGGGTGCGGATGCCCGACGCGATGTAGCTGTGGATGCGGTCCTCGTCGATCAGCTCGTGCGGGAACTCGCCGACCGTCAGCCACGACGCGACCACCAGGTACGCAACCTCGCCCGGTACCAGCGGACGTAATCCCTGATAGAGACTCCTCCATACCTGACCATGCGGCACTCCCTCATCTGTCGACGGGCGACGGATCGAGATTACCAACTTGGAAATATAAGTTCAGTGCTTGACAATACAAGCCTAGGGGGTCGGCACCTACACGGCGGCTGATACGAGCCCCTCCGCGGTCCATCGCGTCAGCACCGGCCGGTGGTCCTGCTGCTCCCCCGTGGTCGGGTCGATCCCGAACGGTCCAAACAACGTCGTCGCCCGCAGGCTCGTCGCCGCGGCCCACAGCGCGGACCGTGCGACGTCGCCCGCGGTGCGCGCGCAGTGGGTAGCGAGCACGGCCGCCGCGGCCGCTTGGACGGCCGGATAATCTGGCATTTGACCGGTCGCCTGCCTGTACTCGCGGATGAATCCACTCTCTGGTGGCCCCAGGCATACGTCCGCGCTCCGTCCAGGCATCCACTGCGCAATCCCGTAGATTCCTCGCGGCGCGCGAATCTCTCGCCCGAATTCTTGCACCCCGGCCGCCACCGTGCCAAGCGTTCGAGGTGGCCGAGGTAGCCCGAGTGCTTGACGGACGGTTGCCACATCTTCCGGGAACGTCGCGGCACAGAAAAAGTCCCACTCTTCATCGTTGTCTGTCGGGAGACGAGCTTCCTGTGAGAGCCGTTGGGTGCGTAGGCCGAACTTAACGGCGGCCCTCTCGGCCCCGTCGACAACTTGAACGCCGAATCGGCCTTGACCGCATCTCAGAAAAAGCGGCGCATTAGGAATCCGATTGGCGAGCAACTGAACATAGGGTTCCGCGTAGCGACTTGTGGGAGCCAAGACGGATACCACATGCCCAGGAGTGGCCGTCTCGACATCATCCCCGGAACCACCATGATTCCAAAGCACTCGATCCAGATCCCCTATAACCCTGTTCGCGGCACGCATGAGCTGAGTGGAATACGGACCTAACAGAAGATCGCAACGATTCACCAGCTCAGATAAGGCGGCAGCGACCTGACTCGGCTCACTTCGATCGTCGATTACGACAATCTCGGCCCCTCCGTCCAGCGTCGCCCACGACTTGAGGCCATGTGCGGCCTGAGCGCCGAACGTTGCATAACGTCCAGTGAGCGAGAGGCATACTCCAACCCGGAGTCGTGCACCTGTCCATGCTGGAGTCATTGCATGTTCACCTCGTAGTGGAATTCGTGACGGTCTGCCGATGCGATTGATTCCTGAAATTCGATGGGCGTGTCGTCAATATCGAAGACTGTGCGCAGTATCCGCACAACTGGGACACCGGAGGCGAGTCCCAGTTCTTCGGCCTCAAGCAGTGTGGGCAACCTAGCGCTCAGTTCGTCGACAGAACGAGCGGCGACGCGGCGAATCGGCCCATCTGGATTCTCGATGTACGAGAGCACCCCACCACGAATTCGGACATTCTCCGCAATCTGAGTGCCAGCCGCCATGCCAAGCGGGTAATAACTGTCACATCGCGCCACGGGCTGGTCGTTGACCAGGAACAACCGCCGGCGGACTACCACCGCGGATCCCGCGTCGAGGCCGAGGTGATTCGCAACCTCTTCCGAAGCGCCTATCGACTCCGTAGCAAGTAGGCGTTGCTCAGGTCGCTGACCTTGCTCGATCACCTGAGCATTGAAGCCGGGCACTCCGTCGCGACGGTGTCGCCGGTAGTCCGCGCCGGTCACGCGTAAACGCACCAAGGGCAGCGAACGCACGAAGGCACCTTGCCCTTGCCTGGTAACTACCAGGCCCTCTCCCCTGAGCACCGCGATCGCCCGGCGCACCGTCGGCCGACTCGCCTGGTAAGTCTGCGCGAGCTTCCACTCCGAAGCGAGACGTTCCCCAGGCGCGAACTGACCCGTCAGGATCGCCGACCGAAGATCATCAATGATCCGGCGGTACGGAAAACCAGGCTGATCCGACTGCATCACCCACCGACCGTAGCGCCCCACACGACAGGCAGTCACGCCGAGCACCGGCCCATGCATAGCCGCCCGCAACACTCACGGCTCAGTACAGGTGAGGGCGACCAACGTGGGGCGGGCGATGCCGCCCCACGGCCGGGCGGACGACGAAACTTGGGCACACATGGGGCCTTTAAGAAGGTCTCTTGACACTGAGTCGCGCGTCTCGACACACGGTCCGGATTTCACACTGTGTGCTGAAAGGCCCGACTCGATGTGCCAGGAGGCCCGACTCGCGGCTAGGCAGGGGGCGGGTCGAACCACTTGGGCACCTCGGCGGAGCGCCAGGCGCGCATCGCCTGCAGGAGGGTGGGTGGGTCGGGTTCGGCCAGCAGTAGGGCGCGGTGTTCGGGACGGAGGAAACGCTCGGTGACGGCGTGGTCCAGGAAGGCCAGCAGGTGCTCGTAGAAGCCGTCGACATTGAGTAGGCCGGTCGGCTTGGTGTGTAGGCCCAGCTGGGACCAGGTGGCGACCTCGGCGACCTCCTCCAGCGTGCCCAGCCCGCCGGGCAGGGCCACGAAGCCGTCGGACAGCTCGGCCATCAACGCCTTGCGCTCGTGCATGGTGTGCACCTCGTGCAGTTCGTGCAGGTCGGCGGGCGCCCGCTCCACCTCGACCAGGTGCCCCGGAATCACTCCGACAACCCTGCCGCCGACCCGCATCGCCGCCCGGGCCAACTCCCCCATCACCCCGATACCGGCCCCGCCGTACACCACCGTGACGCCCTCACCCGCCAGCATCTCCCCCAGCCGAACCGCCTCGCCAAGGTAACGATCCCCTCGCCCAGGGTTAGAACCGCAAAACACGCAGACCGACTCCACGACGGCAGTTTCCCCGGTCACCAGGTTCCAGTAAACCAACCCCGCAAGGCCCCGAAGGAACAAGCCTAAAGATCCAGCAGCTGCTCGAAGAAGCCGCCGATCGCGCGCTCCCGGTCGACGAGGTGCACCTCGAGGATCCAGTGGCACCGCCGGCCGAGCGGATCGAGGCGGCGCATCGGGTGCGGATTGCCCGGCGCGATGTAGCTGTGGATGCGGTCCCCGTCGATCAACTCGTGCGGGAACTCGCCGACCAGATGACCGCTGTGCGGGCCGCCGAAGTCCCAGCCGGCCGCTCGGGACAGCTCGACGACGTGCCCGTACAGCTGGGCACCTGTGATGTCCGGCTGCTGCTCGAAGTACTCCCGACCGGCCCGCCACACGGTCCGCAGGTCGTCACGCAGCCGCAGCTTGTGCTCGTCGTCGCCCAGCACGTAGGTCCGGCCGAAGTCGGCCTCCCACTCGGCGAAGACCGGCCCGAAGTCGAGGAAAACGATGTCGTCCGCCTCGA
This sequence comes from Pseudonocardia sp., assembly GCA_036500625.1. GTDB lineage: Bacteria > Actinomycetota > Actinomycetes > Mycobacteriales > Pseudonocardiaceae > Pseudonocardia. The sequence continues at coordinate 5,667 of DASYBQ010000186.1, forward strand.
TGGCCCGGTCCGGCGGGTTCTCCCGGTAGGGCTCGAGCGTGTTCGGGCCGGACCGCACCACGCGCTTGTGCCAGTGCCGGCTGGTGCCGAACAGCTCGGCACCCAGGTCGCGCACCTCGTCGCTGACCTGCGATTCCAGCCGGCCGGGCGCGATCAGCCCGCGCGCGACTATCTCGTCGAACAGCTCCTCGGCCTTGCGCTCGGCCGCCAGGAGACTGCGCGCCCTTGGCTCCTCCTCGACCCGTGTCTCGTTCATCAGCCCATCATCACGAAGACCCGCCGGAGGCGCACCGTGGACGTGGCTCAGGCGAGCAGCGCGCGGGCGGCGCCGAGGGCCTGGCGGGCCGGGGCGGTGCTGGCGAAGATGCCGGCGGTCACCATGGCCCCCTCGGCCAACAGGTAGAGGTGCTCGGCCAGCGCGTCCGGGCGCCCGGCGTCGCGCACCAGCCCGCGCAGGTACTCCCGGAAGGCGTCCTTGTGCTCGCGGGCGTGCCGGGCAACCGTGGCCGACACCCCGCCCAGCTCACCGAAGGAGTTGATCCAGGCACAGCCGCGGAAGTCCGGTTCGCCGAACCACAGCTCCAGCCAGTCGAACACCGCGAGCAGCCGCGCGAGCGGGTCCGGGCCAGCCGTGTCCACATGGGTCGCCAACCGGTCCCGCCACCGTCCGTCGCGGCGCTCCAGGTAAGCCTCTACCAGCCGTTCCTTCGCCGGATACAGTTGGTAGAGCCGCTTGAGCGAAAGCCCGGAGGCGGACCGGATGTCATCCATCCCGACCGACTGGATGCCCCTGCCGTAGAACAGCTCCTCGGCCGCGTCGAGCAACCGCGTCTGCACCGCGTCGCTGCCCACCGGCACCACCTCCGACGCTGAGAACGGACGTTCTGCACTATAGCGCGGCTACCGGCCGACGACCCGATAGCGCGGGTCGGCCGGCGCCGGCCCGACCGAGGCGTGATCAGCTGGTGGAGTGCCGCGTTGCCGTCGGGGCCGGGCTCGGCGGCACCGCGCGCAGTTGCAGCAGTGCCGCGTCCAGACAGAGCTCCAGGTACTCGTCGGCGTTGGTCAGCTGCATCATGGTTGTGCCGCCCTGGATCGCGGTGAGGATACTTTTCGCCGCGCGCTCCGGCTTGATGCCGGAGTCGGTGACACCCTCGATCTGCAGTGCGCGCACGCCGTCGGCCAGCATCCGCTCCCAGTTCTCGTACAGCTCCGCGATCACCGCGCGCACCTGTGGCGAGATCTGCCCCAGGTAGGCGGTCAGCGAGCCCAGCGCGCAGTGTTGCCCGTATCGCTCATGGTGGCGCAGGATCACCTCGCGCCAGTCCATCCAGGAATCCCAGCTGCTCAGCCGGCTCAGCTGAGGCTGCTGCACGGCCAGCACCTGGTCCGCCTCGTGCCGCGCAACCGCGCGCAGCAGATCCGAGCGGCCGCCGGGGAAGTAATGGAAGAGCTGACTCTTACTGGTCGTGGTCGCGCGCCGGATGTCGTCCAGGTGGGTGTCCGCGGCGCCATGCTGCCGGATGAGCACGGCGGCGGCTTCCACGATGCGCCGACGAGTGGCCGCACCGCGCGGGGTCAGCTTCCGCTCCACGGCGTCAGCATACGGTTTCGGGCATGCGAAATTGTTATCTATCCAGTGACTAGACCCGCCCGGGCCTCATCGAGGCCGAATGCCCTCCAGCAGCGTGTGGACCACCCTGGAGACCAATGCGCCGACCGGCCGGTCACCGCTCATCCCACTGGTGACCAGGATGGCACCGCCCAGCACAGCGGCCAGCACGGCAGGCACCACCCGCTCGTGGTCGCCGACGGCGATCTCGCCGTCCAGCCGTGCCCGCTCGAACATCGCCGAGCACACCGCGAACGGCACTCCGGAATCGGGACGGGAGACATTCGGCGTGGTCACCCTCCCCCGGGCAAACATCAGCTCGTGCAGGACCGGGTACTGCACGGCGAAGCCGACCCAGGTCTGCGCGAACACCAGGAGCGGGTGAAGAGCGGTCCTTCGACTCCGGCCAGCACCGCATCCGCCGCGCGGTCAGCCGATCAGCAGCAGGACCTGCAGCTCGCCGACGATCGCGCCGAGAATGCCGCCGACCACGATCAGTTTCCACTCGTCCTGGCGGAACGCCGGGCGCAGCACCGACTCGAACTCGATCGGCGTCATGGCGCGCATGGCCGTCACGATCGTCTGCTCGATGGCCAGCGCGTCCTTCGCGTAGGCCATCGCCGGCCCCATGGCAAGCGGGGCGAGCTCCAGCGCGCGGGCGGCCACGTCGGCCTTGAACCGGCGGTAGCGCTGCGAGCCGACCCCCAGCACCACCAGCGGGCGGACCACGCCGAGCTGCCGGTCCACCACCTCCGAGACCCGCCGCTGCACCAGGCCGAGCAACCGGTCCGACTTCGGGCCGGTGAGCAGCGCCTCCATGATCTTCGGCGCGGTCAGCACCTCGTCCGCGACGAGCTTGGCGTAGTCGGTGGCCACCTGGTCGCGGCGCCGCTGGAACAACCCCTGCCAGCGCAGCACCCCGAAGAACCGACGCTCCTCCCTCGGCAGGAAGATCATCTTCAGCGCGAGCCAGTCGGTGCTCAACCCGATCGCCGCGCCGAACACCGGCATCACCAGCGGTTGGTGGGTCAACGCCCAGACCCCCGCCTGCAACAGCCCGATCACCAGGCCGAAGTACAGCCCGCTGCGCGCGATGAACGTGAACTCCGGCGCGCCGATGTCGCGGAACAGCCGGTTCAGCGCCGAACGGTCCGCGATCAGGTTGCGCAGTGCCATGTCCCAGACGTCCAGGTAGCTGTCCGGGTTGCGGGCGATGTCGGCGGTCAGCTCGGCGACCGTCCTCGGCGCCTGGTCCGCGATCCGGCGCAGCAGCCGCCGCCGTACCTCGTCGGGCAGCAGCTCCCACAGCTGCGGCTGATGCCTGGTCATCAGGTCGGTACCCACCTCGGTGACCGCGCGGGTCAGCGGCTCCCGCAGCTGCTCGGCGAACTTCTCCGGCTCCAGCCGCCCGATGATCTGGTTGACGTCGATCAGCCGGCCGAGCAGCAGGTTCATCGAGATGCTGCCCATCCGGCCGGCGTGCCTCGGGATGATGCCCTGCCATCCGAGCAGCGGCGGCCTGCCGACGAAGTCCACCGGCCGGAACATCATCTCGATGGCGACCAACTTGGTGACATAGCCGATGAAGGCGGCAAGCACCGGCATCGACAGGTAGGTCAGCCAGCTCACTCGGCGGGCCCGATCCGGTGGCGGCCGATCTCGTAGAGCATCAGTGCGGCGGCGACGGCCAGGTTGAGCGACTCCGCCGTGCCGACCATCGGGATCCGCACGGTGGCGTCGGCGCGGGCCAGCAGGTGCTCCGCCAAGCCTGCCCCTTCGCTGCCGAGCAGTACCGCCACCGGCCGGCGGTACTCGACCGACCAGTGCGCGGCGGCCGCGTAGCCCGAGGTGGCCAGCACCTGGACACCCTGGCGCGCGGCCCAGCCGAAGAACGTCTCGGCGTCGGGCACGGCGGCCACCGGGAGCGCGAACAGCGAGCCCATGCTGGCCTTCACCGCGGCCGGGGCGTACTGGTCCGCGGTGTCACCCACCAGTACCACCCCGGCGGCACCGGCCGCGTCGGCGGTGCGCAGCACGGTACCGAGGTTGCCCGGGTTGCCGATCCCGTGCAGCGCGACGAAGACCGCGTCCACCGGCACCGCCAACGAGTCCAGCCCGACCTCGCGCACGCCCACCACCGCGAAAAGACCCGGCGGCCGATCCCGCTCGGTCAGCCGGCCGGCCAGCTCGGTGCTCAGCGAGACCACCTGGGTGCCGAGCGCGCGCTGCCGCGCCACCAGCTCGGCGGCCGAGTCGGGCAGTTGCTCGGGCACCACGATCAGGGTCTGCAGTGGCCAGCCCGCCGCCACCGCGCGCCACACCGGCTGCACGCCCTCCACCACGAACGCGCCCTCGCGGCGGCGGTGCCGGCGGTCGGCCAACGCGCGGACCCGCTTGACCACCGGGTTGGCCGCGCTGGTGATCACATCGTTGGCCGTCATGGTGGGCCCAATCTAGTTCGCTGCCCTACGGTCGTTCCTGACGCACCGTTTTCTCAGCAGGAGGCACAGGGATGGCTACACCACGGATCGTGGGAACCGGCTCGACGGCCACGGTGCAGGCGATGCTGGACGCGCTGGGCCGCCTCGACATCGACACCGTGCTCGGGCTGCTCGACGACGACGTCGTCTACCAGAACGTTTCGCTGCCCAAGACACGCGGCAAGGCGGCGGTGGCCAAGCAGCTGCGGCTGTTCGGGCGGTACTGCACCGCGTTCGAGGCGATCAACCACCGGGTCGCGGCCGACGGCAACATCGTGCTCACCGAACGCACCGACATCGTCGAGGTCGGCGGGGTCCGCTCGGAGTTCTGGGTGTGCGGCACGTTCGAGGTTCGCGACGGCAAGATCGTGCTGTGGCGGGACTACTTCGACTGGGCCAACTTGCTCGCCGGGGCGGCCAAGGGCGTCGGCAAGGCGGTGTTCGGCACCATCCGAGGCCGGCTGGGCTGAGTCCTGGCCCCGCCGTGGCGCCAGGAACTCACCGTCGGCGACCTTCAGGTCGAGCTTGTCGACCGCTCGGACCGGGGGGCATCCCCGGGAAGAGCCGGGATGCGCCCCGGTAACTGGCCTCGGCCATCGTCGGTCATGCTGACACCCCACCGTGTTGTGGGGACACCGATCAACGGAACAGTTTGCGCACCACGAGCAGCACGACCAGCACGCCGACCCCGATCGCCGCGTAGGTGACCCTCGGATCGGACAGCTTCGCCTGCACGGTCTGCTTGCCGCTCTCGACAAGGTGCTTCGGGTTTGCTCGCTCGATGAGTTCGTCGAGTGTGCCCGCGAGCGCGTCGCGCGCCTCCTCGATCTCTCGTTGAATGGTGTCCGGGTCGCGGGCCACAGGTCCTCCTTGTATCGATGCAGGTGTGTTGGCGAAACCGTAGACGACGAGGCATGGTCCAGGTGCAGCAACGTGGATCACCCGTTCGGCTTAACGGTTGATCGCTATCCTCAGACGATGGATGCAGATGAGCTCATGAAGCAGGGTCGCGAGCTGGCCGGCAAGCTGCGCGACGGCGCCGGCGAGCAGGTAGCGCAACACGAACAGCAGATCAAGGGGGTACTGAACAAGGTCACCGACTTCGTGAACGACAAGACCGGTGGCAAATACAGCGACCAGGTGGACAAGGTGGCCGGCATGGTCACTCACGGCGTGGACAAGGTGGCCGCCGGCAACCGCCGCCGGTAACCGCGGCAGCCGGCCGGCAACCGGTTGACCAATTAGGGCGGTAGCGTCAGGGCATGACTTCGCGCCTCGAACCGGGCGACCAGGCCCCGACGTTCTCGCTCCCCGATGCCGACGGCAAACCGGTGTCGCTCGCCGACTACCTGGGCCGCCGGGTGATCCTCTATGCCTACCCGGCGGCGAGCACCCCCGGCTGCACCAAGCAGGCCTGCGACTTCCGGGACAGCCTTGCCGAGCTGAACGGCGCCGGCATCGAGGTCATCGGCATCTCACCGGACAAGCCCGCAAAGCTCGCCAAGTTCCGCGACGCCGAGGAGCTGACCTTCCCGCTGGTGTCCGACGAGGACAAGACAGTACTCACCGAGTACGGCGCCTACGGGGAGAAGCAGCTCTACGGCAAGACGGTCACCGGGGTGATCCGGTCCACGTTCGTGATCGACGCGGACGGCAAGATCGAGCGCGCCCTCTACAACGTGAAGGCCACCGGCCACGTCGCCAAACTCCGCAAGGAGATCGACGTCTGAACGTCATCCCGAAACTAATGTTCGATATACTTTGCGACATACCCCGCTTTCGCCGGTGGACCGACGACCAGTTGGTAGCCGCCGTCGCGACGGGCACCAGCCTGCGAGAGGTTCGCCTGCGTCTAGGTCCGGCACTCGGGAGCCGTTGGTGGCCTCAGCGGTCTGTGCGCGAGCAGGCCTGGCCGAGTGCTCGTCGCGGCCAGGCGTCCCACGGCCGGACGACGCCTGAAAAGAGCCCGCGAGCCGCACATGACGAACGCGTCGTGCTGGTGCCGGCGGCGGGATTCGAACCCGCACTTGCAGGTACCTAAAACCTGTCTCTCTGCCGATTGGAGTACGCCGGCTGGTTCTTTCGGCCGCACCACGTGTCCGTCTGCGCGTGGCAGTTCGGGCACAGGATACGGAGGTTCTCCAGCCGGTTGTCAGTGTGGTCCCCATTGACGTGGTCCAGGGCCAACGGCAGCGGTTGACCACGCCAGGTCCGCAGGCAGCACGCCTCACCGTGGTCCGGCTTCAGCCCGGCGCCGATCAGACGCTTACGAAGGTGTGAGCTGTAGCTGTAGGTGGAGTTGCGGACCAGCAGATCCTCCAGCGGTAGCGAGCCACGACCGGGGAACCTCCGTCCACCAGCCCAGGCCTGGCCGATGAAGTGGCTCGTGTCGAGACTCCGGGTGCGGATGCGTGCGGACACGGCACGGAACATGCCGCCGTTGGGGGTGTAGCCGAGCCGCCGCAGCACGCCGGTCACCGAGATCTCCGCGCGGACGGCTTCGACCAGCTGCTCGTCGGTGTACCGGCGGTGCGAGCGGGGAGAGGCAGCCGACGCACGCGGCAGGTGCGACGCATCCGCACCGACCCGCGCGATGTGCTTGCGCAGGGTGTCGAAACGGCCCGGGAGTATGCCGATCCGGCGGCAGACCTCGCTCAGGCTCGTGGAGGCGGCGACCGCCGCCACGAGCTGCTCGTCGGTCCATCGTCGGAGACGTGGCTTGAGTTTCGCACTTCATCTCGCACATTTGTTCGAGCGTTAGTGTCCCGCTGGGGGATCCCTGGCCGGTACGCCGAGCTGACCCAGTTGAGCGGAGGTGGGGTACTGGGGTCCTCGACCTCTGAGTTGGGGCGTCAGAGAGGTCTTGTCGAGGTGATGCCACCGTCGACCGCGATCTCTGCCCCGTGCAGGTACGCGGCACGGTCGGAGACCACCCAGGTGATGGCGGCCGCGACTTCGTGGGGTGTGCCGGGTCGCCCGGCCGGAGTCGCCGCCGTCATGCGGACGACGACCTCATCGGCCGCGTCGTTGATCGGCGTTCGGGTAGCGCCCGGGGAGACGGTGTTCACGCGTACCCCGCGCGGGCCGAACTCGGCGGCCCAGCTTCGGGCGAGTTGCGCCTCGGCGGCCTTGGTGGCGGAGTAGAGACCGACGAACGCGTGGCCCACTAAGGCCATCCAGGAGCCGATCACGACGATCGCGCCGGTCCCACGCTCGGCCATCGCGGGGGCGAGCGCCGCGGTGAGGACGTGCGGCGCACGGATGTTGACCGCGAGGGTGGCCTCCAGGTCGGCGTCGGAGAGGCTCACCGTGTCGACGGGCGGGCAGAGGGCCGCGTTGTGGACCAGCACGTCGAGGCGCCCGCCGGCTGCGTGGGCGGCCTCCCGCGCGAACGCGCGCAGCTCGTCAGGGGAGCCAGCGAGATCGGAAGCGACGAAGACGGCTGACCCGCCGTCGCGGTCGATGGCGGCGGCCACCGCGTCGCCTCGGGCCTTGTTCCGGCCAGTCACGACGATATGGAAGCCGTCTTCGGCGAGGGTGCGGGCGGTTGCGGCGCCGATGCCGCTGGTGGAACCGGTGACGAGGGCGGTGCGGCGTGCTGTGGTGGTCATGGCGCCACTCAACATCGCCGCGGCGCGGCAGCCCAGGGCGTGTGCCGCCTGGGCACGGCGTGACCAGGCCCGCCACGCGCTGCGTATCTAGGCTGGTGGCGTGCCTGCCGACCGTGCCGCCCTCGGGGCGTTCCTGCGCTCACGACGGGACGACATGACCCCCGCGCGGGCCGGCATCGCGCCATTCCCCGGCCCGCGGCGGGTGCCGGGGCTGCGCAAGGAGGAGCTGGCCGTGCTCGCGGGCCTGAGCCCCGACCACTACAGCCGTCTCGAGCAAGGCCGCCAGCACACCGTCACTGAAGAGGTTCTCGAGGCGCTGTCGCGGGCGCTGCAGCTCGACGACATCGAGCGCGCACACCTGCGCGACCTCGCCGCGCCGTCGAAACGACGTCGCAACCCCGACCCCGGGAGCGTCCGCGTCCCACAACGCGCCGAGCCGGGGATGCTGCGGCTGATCACAGCGCTGGACCACGTGCCGGCGCTGCTACTCGGCCGCCGCTTCGAGGTGCTGGCCCGCAACACGCTGCTCACTGCGGTCCTCGGCACTCCAATGGAACCCGGCTCCTCATTCGTCGGATGGCTCTTCCTCGACCCGGACGCGCGGGAGCGCATCGCTAACTGGGCCGACTTCGCGGCGGCCACGGTCGGGGCAATGCGCTACGAGGTCGGCCGGCACCCCGACGACCGCCGCCTCACCGCCCAGGTCGCCGATCTGCGCCGCCGCGACCCCGACTTCGCCCGCTGGTGGGACCACCACGGCGTCACCTTCCGCACGTCGGTGACCAAGCTGATAGCCCACCCAACGGCGGGCCCACTAGCGTTCGGGATCGAGTCGGTGGTCAGCCCGCACGACCCCGACCAGCTGCTCGTCGTCTACACAGTGCAGCCCGACTCGCAAACCGCGCGCGTACTCCCGATGCTCACCGGCTGGGGCGCCGAGCAAGCCCACAGCACGCATACCAATACCGAGTCCTAGACACGGGTACTAGTCGTGTCCTCGAAGCGCGAAGCTGCAAGGTGACTCAGTAGAGGAACCTCCACCGGGCGGGTCAGGCCCACCGGCCGAGAGAACATTTCCGCGGCTCGCTCCTGACCAGCAGATTTCCCGTATACCCCGCCCGTCAATGTGCCCGCTGAGGAGGGGCCAACCGGAGCAGCCGGTGGGAGCGTTCCGGTCTGCGTTGCGGCGTGGCGGCACGTGGACAGCTCCTGGTGCCGCGGATCATGCGCTGTGCCTCGCTGTGAGAGTCTGCCGGGATCGTTGACCCGCCTGCTCGAGCCCGTCCGGCCGTGCTTCTCCGCGCGTGGGTTCGACACGTTCACCGCCCTGTTCGCCGGTCTGGTCGCGGCCCCGACACGACGGACGGTGTGTGGGATGCTCACCGCCTCCGGGATGAGCGCCGCCTGGCATCACAGCCGGGCGCACCGGTTCTTCGCCTCCACCCGGTGGAGTCCTGACCAGCTCGCACTGGTCGTGCTGGGGCTGGTCATCGGCTGGCTCACCCCGCCGGATCGCCAATCACCGTCGCGGTCGATGACACGCTGTTTCGTCGTCGGGGCCGCAAGGTCCATGCCGCGTGCTGGGCATATGACGGATCCCGCCAGGTCGCCGCGGGCCAGACCAAACTTTCCCGAGGCAACACCTTCCTCGTCGCGGCGATCGTGGTCGAGCTGCCGTTCCTCGACCGGCCGATCGCGCTGCCCGTGCTGGCACGGTTATGGCGCCCGGGTGGGCCGACCAAGACCGCGCTGGCCAAGGACTTGATCAACCTGATCTCACGAACCCGCCCGGACCGGATGATCCATGTCGTAGCCGATAGCGCCTACATCTGCAAGACCCTTCGCCACCTCCCGGCGAAGGTGACACTGACCGGGCCGCTGCCACGCAATGCCGCGCTCCGGGAAATTCACCCCGAGGTGGATAACCCTCCGTGCATGCGCGGTCGGCGGGGCCGACCCCGTACCCGAGGCATGAAGATCGGCACCTCCGACCAACTCGCCACCACACCCGGCGACACGGTGACACTCACCCGCTACGGCCGAACACTGACGTGACCATCCACGAACGTCGCTGCCTCTGGTACGGGGTGTTCCGCTCCCAACCGATCCGGGTCATCCTCGTGCGCGAACCCCGCCGCCCGGGTTTGGCACTGGTCACCACCGACATGCACACCCCCGCCGACCAGCTCGTGACCCGCTACGCCGCCCGCTGGGCCATCGAGGTCGCCTTCTCCGACGCCAAACACATCACCGGTGTCGGCGAAGCCCGCAACCGCACCCGCCTCGCGATGGAACGCACAGTCCCGTTCGGGCTCCAAGCCCAGACCCTGGTCGTGATCTGGTACCACCTCGCCGGCCACCCACCGAAGGTGATCGCCGAGCGCCGGAACCGGGCCCGCTGGTACACCACCAAAACCCACCCCAGCTACCGCGACATGCTCATCAAACTCCGACGCGTGCTGATCGCCGCCCAATATCGTGCAGACCAGGCCCTACAGCCCACCCCCGAACAAATCCAGACCATCCGCCTGGCCTGGGCAGACGCGGCAGCCTGACCGCGAAACACGAGGGACGTGGCTTGAGTTTCGCACTTCTGACCGCGAAACACGAGGACGTGGCATGACGACATCTTATCGAACATAAGTTCGTTTTGTCAGTAATCTAGTGAGCCAAAGTTTTCGGCAGGGTCCGATAATGCTTGCCGTGAGTGTGCCCGTTCCGCACCTGTTGGTGCCGTTCCTGCTGGTGGTTGCGGTGCTGACGGTCACGCCGGGGCCGGACATGGCGTTGGTGCTGCGGTACGGGGCCCGGGGCGGGTCCCGGCTGGCCTGGTACACCGGGCTGGGTTGCTGCACCGGTATCGCGGTGCATGCGACGGCGGCGGTTGCCGGGCTGTCCGCGCTGCTGGCTACCTCGGCGGTGGCGTTCACCGTGGTAAAGCTGGTCGGCGCGGTCTACCTGGCCTGGCTCGGTCTCACCGCGCTGTGGCACAGCCGCAAGGGCACGGCTGCCACCGGCGAGGCTGACGACACCGGTGTCGAGGTCATGCCCGCCACGGGTGCACCGACGCTGACCCGGCGCGGTTGCTACCGCCAAGGCCTGCTGACCAACCTGCTCAACCCGAAGATCGCGCTGCTCTTCCTGACCCTGCTGCCGCAGTTCGTGGCCGGCGATGAGCCGCGCACCGCCACCTCGGCGGTGCTCGCCGCGGTGTTCCTGATCATCGCGGTCGCCTGGTGGCGGCTGTTCTCCCTGCTGGTCGGCGGGCTGGCCAGGCTGCTGGCCCGTCCGGCGGTGGGTACCGCACTGGAGCGGGCCACCGGCGTGGTGTTGATCGGGCTCGGCCTGCGGGTGGCATTGGAACGGGCCTAAGGTCGCTGCGTGCAGCCCCACCCGTACCAGGCCGAGGATGATCACGGCCTGTTGGCGCCGGTGTGGGCCGGCTCCACCGCCGCCGGCTGCACCGGTGACGCCGCACTGGTCCGGGCGATGCTCGACGCCGAGGCCGCGCTGGTCCGGGCGCTGTGCGAGGTGGGTGCCGCGCCGAGGCGGGCCGCCGAGGTGGTCGCCCAAGTGGCCGGCGGTCTCGCCCCGGATCCCGGTGAGCTGGCGCTGGCCGCACGTGCCGGGGGCAACCCGGTCATCCCGCTGGTGCGGCAGCTGCGCGCGGCGGTCGACTCGGTGGACCCGGACGCTGCGAGCTGGGTGCACCGGGGCGCCACCAGCCAGGACATCCTGGACACCGCGCTGATGACGTTGTCCGCTCGAATGCTCGACGAGTCGCTGCTGCCGGCGCTGGGCACCGCGGCGGCGGGCGCCGCCCAGCTGGCCGCCGAGCACCGGCACACGGTGCTTGCCGGGCGAACCCTCACCCAGCATGCGGTGCCCACCACATTCGGTGCCAAGGCCGCCGGTTGGTTGTCCGGGCTGTTGGACGCGCGGCGCCGCTGCCAGCAGGTGCGCACCGAGCTGCCCGCCCAGCTCGGTGGCGCCGCGGGGACGCTGGCCGGCCTGGACGTGCCTGACCCGGTCGCGGTGGCCGAGGAGTTCGCCGTCGAGTGTGGCCTTGCCGCGCGGGACACCCCGTGGCACACCGTGCGTACTCCGGTGGCCGAGCTGGCCGGCGCGCTGGCGCTGGCCACCGGTACCTGCGGCAAGGCGGCGCTGGACGTCACCGTGCTGGCGCAGACCGAGCTGGCCGAGGTCGCGGGCGACCCCGACGGCGGGTCCTCCGCGATGCCGCAGAAGCGCAACCCGACGACCGCGGTGCTGGTGGTGGCCGCCGCCCGCCAGGCCCCGGCGTTGCTCAGCACCCTGCATCTGGGTCTGCTCGCGGAGAACGAGCGGCCGGCCGGTGCCTGGCACGCCGAGTGGCCGGCCTGGCGGAGCCTGCTGCGGCTGGCCGGCGGCGCCGCCGAGGCCACCGCGCGACTGCTCACCGACCTGCGCCCGGACCCGGCCGCGATGTCCGCCACCATCTCGCGTAGCGACGGCGCGCTGCTGGCCGAGCGGCTGGCCTCGGTGCTGCGCGGCGAGCTGGGCGCGACTGCCTCCGCTGTGGTGCGGGATGCCGCGCTGCACGGCCAGCTGCCTGAGCTGCTCGCCGAGCACGGGGTGGCCGACCCGGCCGGCTACCTGGGTGCGGCGCCGGCATTCGTGGACCGTGTGCTGGCCCGCTACCAGCGGCTATCCGAGTAGGAGCGACCATGGAGCTTGATCCGGACGGACTCGCCGTGCGGCGGGAGGTGCTGGGCTCGGAGCACGTCGACGCCGCGCTGGCCCACACCGACGACTTCACCGCCGGCTTCCAGGAGATGATCACCCGCTACGCATGGGGCGGCATCTGGACCCGGCCGGGCCTCGACCGGCGGATGCGCAGCGCGATCACCCTCACCGCCCTGGTCGCCGGCGGGCACCACGGCGAGCTGGCCATGCACGTGCGCGCCGCGCGACGCAACGGCCTGAGCACCGAGGAGATAGCCGAGGTACTCATGCAGTGCGCCATCTACTGCGGCGTGCCGGCGGCCAACTCGGCGTTCTCCATCGCCCAACAAGCCCTCGCCGACTGACCTCCGCCCTCGTGAGTGAAAAGTAACGCCATAGCGTCACTTTTCACTCACGAGCTTGGGGGAACCGGAGGGCGGTGGGAGCCGTCTGTGGTGGTAGCCGGACGTTGCCGCGGCCAGTGGCACCGAGCGGCCGGCGCCGGACGGGTTGGCACGGAGCCCGGCCGGCGCCGAGGCGGACCCGGGCTCGTTGGGCGCGAGCCCGGGTCATGCTCACCCGCTGGCGATCAAGCCGCTTCAGGCGTCCGCGAGGGCATGCAGTGCCGGGGCCAGGGCGCGGAAGGCGCGGCCGCGGTGCGAGGCAGCGTCCTTCTCGGCGGCGGGCAGCTCGGCGGAGGTCCGCTGCTCACCGTCCGGCACGAATATCGGGTCGTAGCCGAAGCCGTTCTCGCCCCTCGGTGCCCGGATCAGCCGGCCGCGCCACTGCCCGAGCAGCACGGTCTCCGCGCCGCCCGGTGTGACCAGTGCCGCCGCGCAGACGAATGCGGCACCGCGCCGCTCGTCCGGGGTGTCCGCGATCTGGCCCAGCACCAGCTCCAGGTTGGCAAGGTCGTCACCGTGCCGGCCGCTCCACCGCGCGGACAGCACGCCCGGCATGCCGCCCAGCGCGTCCACGGTGAGCCCGGAGTCGTCGGCCACCGAGGGCAGCCCAGTTGCCGCGACCGCGTCGCGCGCCTTGGCCAGCGCGTTCTCCTCGAACGTCGCACCGGTTTCGGGCGCCTCCGGGTACTCCGGCAGGTCGGCAAGGCCGAGCACCTCGATGCCACCGGCGTGCTCACCGACGATTCGGCGCAGCTCGGCCAGCTTGCCGGCGTTGCGGGTCGCCAGCAGCAACCTCACTCCTTGTCCTTGCCGCCGGACTTACCGCCCGAGCGGCCGGTCGGCTCGGGGGCGGCCGGCAGTTCGCGCGGGTAGGGCTTGGCCAGCGCGGCGGCCTGCGCCTGTGCCAGCTTTGCGCAGCCGGCCACCGCCATGTCCAGCATGGAGTCCAGTGTGGAACGGGTGAACGTGGCGCCCTCGGCGGTGCCCTGGACCTCGACCAGCGTGCCGGCGTCGGTGGCCACCACGTTCATGTCGACCTCGGCGCGGGAGTCCTCGTCGTAGGGCAGGTCCAGGCGCACCCGGCCGTCCACCACTCCCACGCTGACCGCCGCGATCTGGCAGGACAGCGGCTTCGGGTCATTGAGCCGGCCGGCCGCGCCGAGCCAGGTGACCGCGTCGGCCAGCGCGACATAGGCGCCGGTGATCGCGGCGGTGCGGGTGCCGCCATCGGCCTGCAGCACGTCGCAGTCGATCGCGATGGTATTTTCCCCGATTGCCGCCAGGTCGATGCAGGCCCGCAGTGAACGCCCGATCAACCGGCTGATCTCGTGGGTACGACCGCCGACCTTGCCGCGCACCGACTCGCGGTCGCTGCGGGTGTGCGTCGCCGAAGGCAGCATGGCGTACTCGGCGGTCACCCAGCCGAGCCCGCTGCCCTTGCGCCAACGCGGCACGCCGGTGGTCACGCTGGCCGCGCACAACACCTTGGTCTGTCCGAAGGAGATCAGCACCGAACCGGCCGGATGCAGCTGAAACCCTCTGTCGATCTGCACTGGGCGGAGCTCGTCGTCCGCCCTACCGTCTCCTCGAGTCACCTGGGCCACCCTACGACCAGCGAGCCGGGCACCGACCGAGGGTCAGCCGTCGAACGCGTGGACGGGCAGCCGGGCGCTCGCGTACCGCGGCCCCAGGCCGGAGGCCCGACGGCGAGCGCGACGACCAACCAGGGCAGCCACCCGGCCACCGCGAACAGTGCGGCGACCCCGGGGCGAGCACCCCGGCGACGGTGAACGCGTACGCGAACGCGGCGAGGTAGCGGCCGAGTGCCCTCGGCGGCGCGGCGGCCTCGGCCATCGCGTTGACCCGACCACCGAGCACCAGGTTCGCGCCGGCCAACACGAGCGTGCTGCTGTGAAACGGACCTGACTATGCGCCATCGCCGCCGCTATCTCGTCTACGGCCTGCTGTTCCTGCTGTTGGTCATCAACTACATGGACCGCACCGCGTTGTCGGTCGCGATCATCCCCATCCAGCACGACCTGCATCTCTCACCTGCCATGACCGGTGTGGTGTTGTCCTCCTTCCTGTGGGCGTACGTGCTCTGCGTCGTGCCATCCGGGATCCTGGTAGACCGGATCGGCACCCGGATGACCAACACGCTGAGCATCACGGTGTGGTCGCTCGCCGCGATCGCCACCGGGTTCGCCGGCGGCCTGGTCGCCCTGCTGAGCACCCGGGTCGTGATGGGCCTCGGCGAGTCGGCGACCTACCCGGCGTGTGGGCGGATCACCCGCGAATGGGCACCGGAGGGCGAGCGGGGCCGCGCCACCGCGATCTTCAACGCCGGTGCATACGCCGGCCCGGCGGTCGGGTCGCTGCTGGCGGCGTGGCTGCTGAGCCAGCACGGCTGGCATGTCATGTTCTGGGTGATGGGTGTGATCGGACTCGTCTGGCTGGTGCCGTGGCTGGTGTGGTTCCGGCTGCCGGAGCACAGCCGCTGGCTCACCAACTCCGAACGCGACCACATCACGGCGCGGCGCGGCACACCCGCCCGAGACGCCGCGACCGGCGCGACCGGCGCGCCGGCGCTGCGCGCGCTGGCCAGACAACGCACGATCTGGGTACTGGCCATCGCGCAAGGTACCGCCGGTTACACCCAGTACCTGTTCCTGACCTGGCTACCCAGCTACCTCGAACACACGTCCATGGGCTGTCGGTGTTCGCCAGCGGCACCTACAGCGCCATCCCCTACAGCGCCATCCCCTACAGCGCCGCCGTCATCGGGGGCGTGGCGATCGGCACCCTCAGCGACCGGCTGCTCAAGGCCAGCGGTACCCACTCCGGAAACCGCCGCATCGGGGTCGCCGCCTGCCTGCTGGCCTCCTCCGTCGTGCTGGGCGCTCCCGCCATCACCTCCACGGCCGGGGCACTGGCCGTCATCAGCGTCTCCCTGATGTTCGTGGCCACCGCGCTCACACTGAACATCGCACTGACCAACGACCTGGTCCGCGATCAACGAGCCGCCGGCCAAGCCAACAGCATCGTCATTCTCGGCGGTAACACCTTCGGTGTGCTTGCCCCGATCATCACCGGCCTCATCGTGCAAGTCTCCGGGGGCTACACCGCCGCGTTCATCGTGGCCGGCGCACTGTTGATCACCGGCGCAACCCTGGTGCTCACCCTGAGCCGCCGCCCCATCACCACCACCTCCGGCCACCCCACCGAGCCGAGCGCCACCCCGCAAGCCCGGTCCGCCGACGCACAGGCGTAGCCACACACCAAGGAGGCCACCACCCGTATGTACGAGGTCACCTCGCTGCTGGCCGGATACCCCGGCACCACCCGCTGGCACGGCGGACTGGGCTGGTCCAGCGTGCTACCGCTCCAGGACGGCCAACGCACCGCGCTCATCGACACCGGCGGCCCCAACCTGCGCCCCAGGCTGCTCGCCGCCCTGCGCGAGCGCAGCCTTGCCCCCGACGACGTCACGGGCGTGCTCATCACACACTGCCACTGGGACCACGTCGGGAACTTCAACCTCTTCCCCGCCGCACGGATCACGGTGGGTGGCCAGGAACTGGCCTGGGCCCGCCGCCAACCTGCCGGTGTCTTCGACCTCGCCGACCTGCACGTCGAACACCTCGGCTCGGGCCGCTGGCCGCTCACGCTGGCCGACGACGGCGACGAGGTCCTGCCCGGCGTCACGGTCCTGGCAACTCCCGGGCACACCCCAGGGCACTGCGCCTACCGCATCAGCACAGCCACCGGGCCGGTGCTGTTCACCGGCGACGCCGTCAAGAACCGTCACGAGCTGCACACCGGCGAGGTCGCGCTCACCCTCGACGAGGTCGCCAGCCACGCCAGCATCGAGCGAGTCCGCCATGAGCTGCTCGCCGACCCCGCCGCCACCCTCATCCCCGGCCACGACGTCCAGACCCGTCTCACCCCGAGCGGCCCTCGGCCGTTGCGGCCGATACGCGCCGAAATCTCCGCCTGGGTGCGCGACGCCACCGCCCCGACAGTCTTCGAACTGGATCGCTAGCTCACCGGCGGGAGATCAACCAGAGTCCCATCCACTTTCCCCACCCGTTCCGGGACCTTGTGGAATACAGGGTCAGGTGATTGTCCTCGCCTGCTGACATTTCCACCGCGACGTTTACCGGTTATGCGGCGCACCGCCGCGGCGTCTCGTCGGCGTTTGACGAATCCTCTATATTCGGTGGTGTATAGAGAAGCGATGTGGACGGGGCGCCATTAACCGCATAATGTCGAAGATTTCCCGGCGACAGTGCGCTGATCCGTCATGAGACAGCGGATCGACACGAACGGCGCGGTGTCGCACAGCGGGACTCTGGCGCACGGGACGTATCGACGGGGTTTCCCGCACGGCGCCAAGTTCTCCGGCACGGTCGGCGTGCGGCGTTAGGTTGAGGAGCGGCGTTGGGCGAGCGGATCGGACTGGTGCTGTCCGGTGGTGGGGCGCGGGGTGCGTACGAGGCCGGGGTCTTGTCGGTGTTGCTGCCGGAGCTGGAGCGCCGCGGTCAGCGGCCCACGGTGCTCGTCGGCACCAGCGTAGGTGCGCTGAGCGCGGCCAGTCTGGCTGTCGACGCCGACCAGAGCGCTCGGCGGGCGGCGGCTCGGCTCGTGGAGCGGTGGCGGGGGTGGCGGCTCGCCGACGTGTTCCATCCGATCATCCGCTGGCAGGCTCCGTTGACAGCGCTGCGTTATCTCGGGGAGGTTCTCGGGGCGCCCAGCATGCGCTTGGCGGGGTTGCTGGATCCGGCGCCGCTGCGCGACTCGCTGCACCGACTGATCGACTTCTCGGCGGTGCACCGCAACGTACGCAACGGGACCCTCGAGTGTCTCGCGGTGTGCGCTTCTCCGGCGGCAAATCCGCGCAACACCGTGTTCGTCGAGCACCAGGGTCGGCCCGACCTACCGTCACGCCCCACCGTCGAGTACGTGACCACGACACTCTCAGGCGAGCACCTGATGGCTTCGGCCGCGATCCCCGTACTGTTTCCCGCCGTGCGGGTCCAGCAACCCTCCGCCAGCCAGGGGTGGTACTACGACGGCGGAGTTCGACTGAACACACCACTGGACCCCGCGCTGGAGCTGGGTGTCGATCGGCTCGTGGTGATCGGCACCCACTCGATCGCGCCGAAGCCGAGCGACTTCTGGTCCGGTCACGAGAAGCAGCCCGACCTCGCCGACGGTGCGTTGCAGTTGCTGAACGCGACGCTGCTCTCCCCGCTGATCGACGACATCCGCCGCCTCGGTCAGGTCAACCAGCTGATCAGCGGCGCCGCCAGCGCCGTGGCCGCGCACCGCGACACGCACCGAAAGAAGCCCTACCGCCAGGTGCCGTACATGTACATCGCCCCCGCGACCCGCGGTGCGTTGGGCGACATTGCCTCGCAGGTGTTCCGGCGCCACTACCGAGGCTTCCAGGCCGTCAAAACACCCGACTTGGCAATTGTGAGTCGGTTGCTCGGCGGGGAGAGCGAGCAGCACGGCGAGCTGATCAGCTACCTGATGTTCGCACCCGAGTTCATCGACCGGGCGATCGCGCTGGGAAACCGGGACGCGCACCGGTGGCTCGAACGAGTCACCGGACCCGAGTCACCCTGGTATCTGCCGCCGATTGACACACTGCCCGACTCCTGACCGTCCGATGTCAATTCCGAGAGTGCTCCCCGGCGAATCAAATCCAGCGTATACGCGCCGAACGCGGCGTACGGAAATGGTCAGGTGACAGAGGTGCGCTCCCCGGCTGATCACGATCCACAGTCGTCCCCTGGGCTCCGGTCACCGGCTCCGTCACGCTCAGGTGGCGGCCTGGCGGTGGTATCCGCACGCGCAACGCGTCAGACCTGGTAGGTCTCGCCGGGGCTGACCAGGTCCACCGGCCCGTCGAAGGCGGCCTTGGCCTCGGCCAGCACGGCGGCCGGGTCGTTCCAGACCGCTATATGGGTCAGCAACAGGTGGCCCACGCCCGCGGCTGCGGCGTGCTCGCCGGCCTCCCGGCCGGACAGGTGGACGCCGGCCGGCGGTATCTCCCCGTTCGGCCCGACATGCGGCCAGGTGGACTCGCACAACAGCACGTCCGCCCCGGCGGCCAGTTCGACCAGCGCGTCACACGCCCCGGTGTCGCCGCTGTAGACCAGGGTGCGACCGCCGTGCTCAAGACGCATCGCATAGGACTCGCAGGGATGCACGGTCTGTCGCACCGACACCGTGGCACCGGCGATCTCGGTGTTCGCCCCGTCGGTGAACACGTGGAAGTCGAGCACATCGGACAGGTCGTCCGCCTCGCGCTCGGCAACCGAAGCCGCGGACTGCGCGGCAAGCCGCACCGCCGTCTGCCCCGGGCCGTAGACGGGCAGCCGGTGCTCGGTGACCGGGTAGGGCGGCCGAGGGTGGTAGCGGCGGTAGACGACCAGTGAAGCCACATCGGAGCAGTGGTCCGGGTGCAGGTGTGACAGCAGCAGCGCGTCCAGCTGGAACGGGCTCAGGTGGCGGTGCAGCGGGCCGAGCGTGCCGTTGCCGAGATCCAGGGCCACCGCATGGTCACCGATACGCACCAGATAGCCCGACGACGGCGAATTTGGCCCCGGCCCGCTGCCCGAGCAGCCCAGTACGGTGAGGTCCATGGCGGCCATACTGCCTGCTACTCGGTGTTCCGGCCGGATAAGGCGGCACCCGTCGCGGCACGCTCGCGCCGGCTACTGAGCGGAGTCGGCTCCCGGCCGCGGCGTGGCTGGAGCGGGCGCCGCGCGGCCGGTCCGGCGCAGCCATGCCATCCCGATTACCGGCAGCACCAGGGGTACCCAGCCGTAGCCGGAGCCGTAGTCCGACCAGACCGTCGAGCGGGGGAACGCCGCGTGGTCGGCCAGGCTGAGCGTGCCGACCACCAGTACCCCGGTCAGCTCCACCGACACCGCCGTCCACGCCAGTCGGCGTGCCGCCGGACCGGTACGCGCCAGCCCGATGGTGGCCAGGATGTACACCACCCCGGCGAGCGCGGAGAGCAGGTAGGCCACCGGCGCCTCGTGGAACCTGGTTGCCAGCTGCACGCCGGCCCTGGCGGTGGCGGACAGCGCGAACACCGCATAGACCGCGATCAGCACCCGCCCCGGCCCGGTCGCGGTGGCCCGGGTCTCAGCCACCGGTGGTCCCCCACAGCGCCAGCAGCCGCAGCACCGCGACGCCTACCGCGATAGCGGCGACCGCGACGACCGTGCCGCCCCAGCGGGTCGGCTCGGCGCGGGCGAACTGCAGGCCGAACGGCAGCACGCAGACCGTGACCAGCAGGTAGATCAGGAACGTCGATGTCTCGGCCGGCCGCTGGCCGACGAACACCCGGACCAGACCGATCACGGCCTGCACGGCGAGCACCGCCTCCACCACTCCCACCGAGGCAACCAGCGGCCGCTCGGTCGGCTTGCCCCGCACCGTGGTGACGATGCCGAAGATGGCCAGCCCGGCGGTGAGCGCCAGCACCAGCACGGCCAGTGGGTGGATCACCTGGTGGACGATACTGGCCCTCGGCCTCGTGAGTGAAAAGGAGTGCTCCAGCGTTACTTTTCACTCACGAGCGCGGGACGCGCAACGGTGCCGATCTCCGGGCCGAGGAAGCGGCGGCCGAGGCGGCGGAACGGTTCCGGGTCGCCGGTGGCCAGGAACTCGTGCCCGGTGACCGGCTCCGCGGTGGGCTCGCGCAGCAGCTCCAGCTCGGAGAGCACCCGCAGCACCTCCTTGGCGGTCTCCTCCGCGCTGGAGACCAAGGTGACCTCCGGGCCGAGCGCCAGCGCCAGCACCCCGGACAGCAGCGGGTAGTGCGTGCAGCCGAGCACCACGGTGTCGACCTGGGCGCGCTGCAGGGGTTCGAGGTAGCTCTGCGCGAGGCCGAGCACCTGCCGGCCGCTGGTCATGCCGCGCTCCACGAAGTCGACGAACCGGGGGCAGGCCACCGGCACCACCTCGACGTCGGCGGCCGCGAACAGGTCGGTGTAGGCGCCGGAGCGGATGGTCACCTCGGTCGCCAGCACCCCGATGCGGCCGTTGCGGGTGGCCGCCGACGCGCGGCGCACCGCCGGTCGGATCACCTCGACCACCGGCACCGGGTAGCGCTCGCGATAGTCCACCAGGCACGCCGACGATGCCGAGTTGCATGCGATGACCAGCATCTTCACCCCCCGGGCTACCAGCGCATCACCGACCTCGAGTGCGTGCCCCCGTACCTGTGCCACCGGCTGCGGACCGTAGGGGCTGTGCGCGGTGTCGCCGACGTAGACCAGCCGCTCGGCTGGCAGCTGGTCGATGACCGCGCGGGCCACGGTCAGCCCGCCGACGCCGGAGTCCATCATCCCGATCGGCGCGTCCACCGGCAGGCCCCGGAAGCGCTCCGCCGTTCGCACCCACGGCCTGCTCACTGGCGTATCACCGGCTCCCTCGAGCGAATGGCCCGGCTTCGGTCCGCGCTGGCCACCATCCGGGCGCACAGTATTCCGGCCAGCGCGCCGAACAGGTGCGCCTGCCAGGACACGTGCGGATCGCCGGGCAGCAGACCGACCAACACACCGCCCCAGAGCAGGAACAGCACCACGGCCAGCAGGATCTGTTTCAGGCTGCCGGAGAAGAATCCTCGGAACAGCAGGAATACCAGCCACCCGAAGATCACCCCGGAGGCACCGACGGTCACCGAGCCGGGTGGCGCGATCAGCCACACTCCCAGCCCGCTGACCACCCAGATCACGGCGGTGACCGCGATGAACTGACGCAGGCCGCCGGCCAGTACCAGGAAGCCGAAGATCAGGAAGAACGGTGCATTGGACTCCAGATGGGGCCAACCGCTGTGCAGCAGCGGTGCCCAGACGACCCCGACCAGGTGGCTCGGGTCCCTGGCCACGATGCCGTCCTCGTCGTTCAACGCCAGGCTGGTGGTCTGGTCGTAGGCCTCGACGAGATAGAGCAGGAAGGTGAACAGCAACATCCCGAACGCGGCCATGAACGGGCGGCGCGGGAATACCCGCGCCGAGGTCCGGGGCCGGTACGGCCGCGCCGAGGTCGCCATACCCGCGAGGTTACGCGGACCCGGGGGCGGCAAGGCCAGTGAATACCGCTTCGAGCACGGCGTGCGCGTACTCGGCCGAGAGCGGCTCGTGGCTGATCAGCAGGCGATAGTACAGCGCGCCGTACAGCGCGTCGATGGCCAGCTCCACGTCCAGGTCCGCGCGCAGCTCACCGCGCGCCACACCCCGGCGCAGCACCTGTGCCGCGCCGGTTCGCCGGGCGCTGATCAGCCAGTGGTGCAGCGCCTCGGCCAGCGCGGGGTCGTGCTGGCTCTCCGCGAGCAGGCCCACATACGGCTTGCTGAACTCCGGTGAGGTGAACAGTGCGGCCACCCGCGCCATCTGCAGCCGCAGGTCCTCGCGCACCGAGCCGGTGTCCGGGAACTCCAGCCTGGGGTCGGACTCGCTGAACACCGCGTCCATCACGACCGCGGCCTTGCTCGGCCAGGACCGGTAGATCGTTGTCTTGGCCACCCCGGCCCGCGCGGCGATGCCCTCGATGGTCAGCGCGGCATAGCTGTGGTCGCGGACCAGCTCGAGCGCGGCGGCCAGCACGGCACTGCGTGCCTTCTCCGACTTCGGCCGGCCCGGTGGTCCCATGCCGTGAGCGTAGCCAGCCCATTTAAATACGCAACGTGTCGTTGCACCACTTGCCGGACCGAGCTACCGTCGGGGACATGCCACAGAAACTCGCCACCCGACGCCTCGGCAGCACCGGACCGACCGTCTCCGCGCTGGGTCTGGGTTGCATGGGGATGAGCTACGCCTACGGGCCGGTGGACGACACCGAGTCCAGCCAGCTCCTGCGCAGCGCCGTCGAGGACGGGGTGACGTTCTTCGACACCGCCGACCTGTACGGCTTCGGCCACAACGAGCAGCTCGTCGGTCGCGCGCTGGCCCCGGTCCGCGACCAGGTGACCATCGCCACCAAGTTCGGCATCACCCGCAAGCCCGGCACCGACTTCAGCGGGCCCAGCCCGGCCGACGGCCGCCCGGAGTACGTGCGCGCCTGCGCCGACGCCTCACTGGCCCGGCTCGGCGTGGACCACACCGACCTCTACTACCAGCACCGGGCCGACCCGAACGTGCCGATCGAGGAGACTGTCGGCGCGATGGCCGAACTGCTCGCGGCCGGCAAGGTGCGCTACCTCGGGCTGTCCGAGGCGGCCCCGGACACCATCCGCAGGGCACACGCCGTGCACTCGATCACCGCGCTGCAGACCGAGTGGTCGCTGTTCGCCCGCGACATCGAGGACGCCGTGCTGCCCACCTGCCGGGAGCTGGGCATCGGGCTGGTGCCCTACAGCCCGCTGGCCAGGGGCATGCTCGGCGGCACGGTCAGCAACCTCGACGACCTCGCGGAGAACGACTTCCGGCGCACGCTGCCCTGGTGGCGCCCGGAGAACCTGGAAACCAACCAGCGACTGCTCGAGGTGGTGCACGGCGTCGCGCGGGCGCACGGTGTCAGCTCGGGCCAGGTGGCGCTGGCCTGGGTGCTGGCCAAGGGCCAGGACGTGGTGCCGATCCCCGGCACCAAGCGGCAGCGCTACCTGACCGAGAACCTGGCCGCGCTGGCCGTCGAGCTCACCGATGCCGAGCTCACCGAACTGGACGCGCTGCGCCCGGCCGGCTTCCGGGTCGCGCACGACGGCGAGACCAGCCGACAGACCCCGAGACCGTGAGTGTTGCGGGCGCCTATAACCGCCCGCAACACTCACGGGTCAGGCCCAGAGTTGGCCGTCCAGTGCGGTGGCGGACTCTTCAAGGTCGCCGGCGTATGCGCCGGTGGACAGGTACTTCCAGCCGGCGTCGGCCACGATCAGCACGATGTCGGCCGGCTCGGAGCCGCCGGCCGCCTTCTCCGCCAGGGCCAGCGCGGCGTGCAGCACGCCGCCGGTGGAGATGCCGGCGAAGATGCCTTCCCGCTCGACCAGCTCCCTGGTGCGGCGCAACGCGTCGAAGCTGCCCACCGAGTAGCGCCCGGTCAGCACCGAAGGGTCGTACAGCTCGGGGACGAACCCCTCGTCGAGGTTGCGCAGCCCGTACACCAGCTCGCCGTAGCGCGGCTCGGCCGCGACGATCTGCACGTCCGGCTTGTGTTCGCGCAGGTAGCGCCCGGTGCCGACCAGCGTGCCCGTGGTGCCCAACCCGGCCACGAAGTGCGTGATGCTCGGCAGGTCACGCAGGATTTCCGGCCCGGTGCCCCGGTAGTGCGCGCGCGCGTTCTCCGGGTTGCCGTACTGGTAGAGCATCACCCAGTCGGTGTGCTCAGCGGCCAGCTTCTTGGCCACCGCCACCGCCTGGTTCGAGCCACCGGCCGCCGGCGAGGAGATGATTTCCGCGCCGTACATCCGCAGCAGCTGGCGCCGCTCCTCCGAGGTGTTCTCCGGCATCACGCAGATCAGCTTGTAGCCCTTGAGCTTGGCCGCCATGGCCAGCGAGATCCCGGTGTTGCCCGAGGTCGGCTCCAGCACCGTGGCGCCAGGGGTGAGCCGGCCGTCCGCCTCGGCGGCCTCGATCATGGCCAGCGCCGGCCGGTCCTTGATCGAGCCAGTCGGGTTGCGGTCCTCCAGCTTGGCCCACAGCCGCACGTGCGGCGCGGGTGAGAACGACGGCAGCCCCACCAGCGGCGTGTCACCGACGGCGTGCAGCAGTGAGTCGTAACGAGCCACAGCGGCCTCCCGACCGGTCAGACCCCGCCGGCAACCGCCGGCAGGATGGTCAGCTGGTCACCGTCGGACACCGGAGCTTCCAGGCCGCCGGCGAAGCGCACGTCCTCGTCGTTGACGTAGATGTTCACGAACCGGTGCAGTGACCCTTCCTTGACCAGGCGCTCCTTGATGCCGCCGTGCCGGGCGTCCAGGTCGGAGATGACCTCGGACACGGTGGTGCCCTTGGCCTCTACGGACTTCTCACCCCCGGTATGGGTGCGCAGGATGGTGGGAATGGAAACGGTGACGGCCATCGGGTCCTCCTCGTGGTGCGGCCGAGCCGGGAACAGGCGAGCGACAAGAACGTCGCGAGGCGGTGGTTTGATTCCGCGCGAGCGACGTGCGTGTCAGCGGCTGTCAGGCACGTCGTCGGCGCCGGTGTGGGAGAACATGTAGCTCTCCACCACCTCGACCGGCTCCTCGGTGACCTCGCCGTCCACGATGCGGTAGGAGCGGAACTCCAGGTCACCGGCGGGTTGGTCGTCCCGGGTCGAGACCAGCACGTAGTGCGCGTACGGCTCGGAGGCGTAGGAGACGT
The DNA here is from genome assembly GCA_036500625.1 of Pseudonocardia sp. GTDB lineage: Bacteria > Actinomycetota > Actinomycetes > Mycobacteriales > Pseudonocardiaceae > Pseudonocardia. The sequence goes on from DASYBQ010000186.1 coordinate 30,801, forward strand.
CCGTGCGCGACGGGTAGGCCTCCGTCGCGGTGTGCGAGTGGTAGACCACCACCGGAGACTCGTCGCGAGCGGCCATCTCACGGTAGAGGCGCAGCAGGTCGCCGGACTCGAACTCGTAGAACGTCGGCGAGCGCGCCGCGTTGACCATCGGGACGAACCGCTCGGCACGGTCCGAGCCGTCCGGGCCGGCAATCACGCCGCAGCACTCGTCGGGATGGTCCCGGCGGGCATGCGCAACGATCTCGTCAACGAGATCTCGTCGGATCACCAGCACAACCACAGGGTACGGGCTCCCGCGCTCGGTGCGCACCCAATGTCCGGACTTCTCACACCGGGCACCCCGGCCATGATCATCAGGACCGAGCTGCTGGTTTCCGCCCGGTGAAACCGCGGCCAGGTCCTGATGATCACCGGAGTTGGGGCGCGGGTGTCAGGGCAGCTCGGCCAGGAAGGTGCGAAGCTCGGCGGTGGTCTGCTCGGGTGCCTCTTCGGGGACGTAGTGGCCGGCGGAGAGTGCCCGGCCGCGCACTTCGAGCGCGTACTCCCGCCAGGCCACCAGCACGTCGTAGTGCTGGCCGACGAAGCTCGACCCGCCCCACAGCGCCAGCAGCGGGCAGGCCACCCGGTGCCCGGCCTCCGCGTCCCGCGCATCGTGCTCCAGGTCCACGGTTGCCGCCGAGCGGTAGTCCGCGCAGGACGCCGCTACCGCCGCCGGGTCGGCGAAGCAGCGTACGTACTCCCGCACCGCCGCCTCGTCCTGGAAACCGCCGCCCCTGGGCTGGGCGGCCATGTGCGCCCGTAACCAGAACTCCGGGTCCGCGCCGATCATCCGTTCCGGGACGCCGTTACCGGCGGCCAGGAAGAACCAGTGGTAATAGGAAAGCCCGAACTCGATGTCCGGGTGCCCGAACGCATACCGGGTCGGCACGATGTCCAGCACCGCCAGCCCGGTCACCTCCTCCGGCGCGTCCAGCGCGAGCCGGTGCCCGACCCGACCGCCCCGGTCGTGGCCGACCACCGCGAACCGCTCGAAACCCAGCGCGCGCATCACCAGCAGCTGGTCGCGGGCCATCGCGCGCTTGGCGTAGTGCTCATTGCCCGGATCCGGGGCGGGCTTTGCGCTGTCGCCGTAGCCACGTAGGTCGGTGAGCACCACGGTGTGGTCGGCGGCGAGCGCCGGCGCGACCTGGTGCCAGATCAGGTGGGTCTGCGGATAGCCGTGCAGCAACAGCACCGGCGGCCCCTCGCCGGCAACGGCGGCGTTGATCGCGACGCCGTCCGCGTCGACCGTCCGGTACCGGAACCCGGCCGGCAGCGGAACGCTCATCCGACCCTCCTCGGGTAGTGCGACTGGCCGATCTCCCTGCCGATGGCGGTCAGCGTCCGGGCGCTCAGTGTCCGGTCCCTGGCACAACCGGGTTCGCGGGAAACCAGTGCATAGCACCGCGCGAACCCGGCAAGCGCGGGGTCGTCGAGCAGGCAGCGCCCGGCCACCGCGATCGCAGGGACACCGTGCGCACCCGACTCGACGGCGACCACCGAGGCCAGTTTGCCGGCAAGGGTCTGCTCGTCCAAGGAGCCCTCACCGGTGACGACCAGATCGGCGGTGCGCACCGCGGCGTCGAACCCGGCCAGCTCGAGGAACACCCGGGCGCCGCCTCGGTAGCGGGCACCGAGCAGGAACGCGGCGAAGCCCAGTCCGCCGGCCGCGCCGGCGCCGGGGCGGCGGGCGCAGGCCGACGCCGGCAGTCCGGCCCGGTCCAGCCGCTCGACCAGTTGGGTCAGCCCCGCTTCCAGCCGGGCCACCTCGTCCGGCGTCGCGCCCTTCTGCGGGCCGAAAACCACCGCCGCGCCGCGTTCGCCGAGCAGCGGGCTGTCCACGTCGGCCGCCAGCACCAGCCGGGCCGACCCGAGACCGACCCTGCCGACCCGGGTGATCCGGTGCAGCCGGGTCAGCGGGCCGCCACCCGGCGCGAGCGGATTCCCGGCGCGGTCGGACATCCTGGCACCGAGCGCGGCGAGCAGCCCGGCCCCGCCGTCGGTGCTGGCCGAACCGCCGAGGGCGAGCACGACCGTGCCGGCGCCGTGCCCGACGGCCTGCTGTATCGCCTGGCCGACGCCTCGGCTGGTCGCGGTCAACGGGCTCGGCGGCCCGCCGGTCGGCCCGCAGATCAGCGCGGCCTCCACCACGGCCGTCCCGCCGCGCAGCGCGATGTCCGCCACGCCGTCGGTGCCGTCGGCCCTGGTCACCCGCACCGGCTGCCGTCGGAAGCCGGCCCGCAGCGCCACCTCGACACTGCCGTCCCCGCCGTCGGCCAGCGGCATCTCGACCGCATCGACCGGCCGCCCCGCCGAGCGCAGCCCGGTGGCCAGCGCGGCGGCCACCTCGCTGGAGCTGAGGCTGCCCTTGAACTTGTCCGGCGCAACCAGTATTCGGGTGCTCACGCCACTTCCGAGGACACCGGCTCGGCCGTCCGCTCGGCAGCCGGCTCGATGACAGCGCTCGGCTCCGGGCGCTGCCGCAGTGCCTGGCGGATGGCCGCCGCGTCGAGGCGGCCCTCCCAGCGGGCCACCACCATCGTGGCGACGATGTTTCCGCACACGTTGGTCAGCGCGCGGCACTCGGACATGAACTTGTCCACCGCGAAGACCAGCATGATCCCGGCGGCCGGCAGGGTACCCAGCACCGAAAGTGACGCGGCCAGGATGACGAAGCCGGCGCCGGTCACTCCGGTGGAGCCCTTCGAGGTCAGCAGCATCACCCCGATCAGCGCAAGCTGCATGCCGATCGACAGGTTGGCGTCGGTGGCCTGCGCGATGTAGATGGTCGCCAGCGACAGGTAGAGCGCGATGCCGTCCATGTTGAACGCGTAGCCGGTCGGCACGGTGAGCCCGACGATGTCCTTGGGCACCCCGAGCATCTCCAGCTTGTGGATGATCCGGGGCAGCACCGTGTCCGACGAGGAGGTGCCCAGCACCACCAGGAACTCTTCGCGGAAGTAGCCGTACAGCCGCGCGACGTTGATCCGCAGATAGGCTCCCACCGCGCCGAGCACCACGAACACGAAGACCGCCGCGGTGCCGTAGAACACCGCGACCAGCTTGCCGAGTCCGGTGAGGGTGTCCAGCCCGAACGTGCCGATGCTGTAGGCCATCGCGCCGAACGCGCCCACCGGGGCGGCGTACATGACGTAGTTGAGCACCTTGAACACGACCGCGCTCACCTTGTCGAGCCCGTCGGCGATCGGCTTGCCGACCGGCCCGATGGCGTTGATGGCGATGCCGACCAGGATCGCGATGAACACGATCTGCAGCATGTTGCCCTCGGCGAACGGGCGGAGCATGCTCGCCGGCACGATGTCGGTGACGACGCCCCACACGCTCTGGTGCTCGCCGGACTGGATCAGCTTGCCGGCCGAGTCGGAGACGTGGATCTTGCTCGGGTCGGCGTGCACCCCGGCACCCGGTTGGAACAGGTTCCCGGCCAGCATGCCAAGCAGCAGCGACGCCAGGGTGGCGATCTGGAAGTAGACCAGCGCCTTGACCCCGACCCGCCCGACCTTGCGCAGGCTGTCCACCCCTGCGATGCCCCGCACGATGGTCAGGAACACCACCGGGCCGATCACCATCTTCAGCGCGTTGATGAACATCTGCCCGAGCGGCTCGAGCGAGGCGGCGAAGCCCGGCCAGCGCCAGCCGACCAGCACACCCAGGGCGATACCGAGCAGTACCCAGGTGTAGAGCTGCCGGTACCAGGGCGTTTTTCGGGCAGGGGGTACCAGGGTGTCGTCCATGTTCTGTCCTCCTCGTCGAGGCGCGCGGGGTACGGCGGGATGGGGTGGGGTCGGGCGGTCCTCAGCCGAGGTGGTCGACGATCGCGGCGGTGAACTCCTCGGTGCTGGCACTGCCGCCCAGGTCGGGGGTGCGCAGGTCAGACTTGGCCAGCACGCCGGCGATCGCGTCGAGCACGTCGTGGGCGGCGGCGTCGTGGCCAAGGTGTTCCAGCATCATCGCGGCGGTCCAGATCGCCCCGATCGGGTTGGCCACGCCGTTGCCCGTGATGTCCGGTGCCGAGCCGTGCACCGGCTCGAACATCGAAGGGAAGTGGTGCTCGGGGTTGATGTTGCCGGCCGGGGCCATGCCGATGCTGCCGGCCAGCGCGGCGGCCAGGTCGGACAGGATGTCGCCGAACAGGTTGGACGCCACGATCACGTCGAACCGGGCCGGGCTCAGCACCAGCTTGGCGCACAGCGCGTCGATGTGCTCAGAGTTCCACCGGACGTCCGGGTACCCGGCGGCCCGCTCGGCGACGATCTCGTCCCAGAACGGCATGGTGTGCACGATGCCGTTCGACTTGGTCGCCGAGGTGAGCCCGCCGCCGCGCCGGCTCGCCAGCTCGAAGGCGTAGTCCGCGATCCGGCTCACCCCGGCCCTGGTGAACACCGACTCCTGGACCGCCATGTCCTCAGGGAAACCACGGCCGAACCGGCCGCCGACCTCGCTGTACTCGCCCTCCACATTCTCCCGCACGACCCCCAGGTCGACATCGTCGGGAGTGGCCTCGCGCAGCGGGCTCGGCACGCCCTCGAAGACCCGGATCGGGCGCAGGTTGACGTACTGGCGGAACTCGCGTCGGATCGGGATGAGTAGGCCCCACAGCGAGACGTGGTCCGGCACGCCCGGTGCGCCGACCGCGCCGAGGAAGATCGCGTCGTGGTCGCGCACCTGGTCCAGTCCGTCCTCGGGCATCATCGCGCCCTCGCGCAGGTAACGCTCGCAGGACCAGTCGAACTCGTCGTAGCGCAACGCCACGCCGTGGCGGCGCCCGACGACATCGAGCACCGCCGTGGCGGCCGGTAGGACTTCCTGACCGATCCCGTCGCCGGGGATCAACGCGATGCGGTGGGTGACCATGGCCGATATCACACCAACTCCGGGTCGGTCCCGTCCAAGACCGGCTGCCGACCACCCTGATAGGTATCCCCTATCGGTCGGCCAGTGCCTGGGCCAGGAACTCACGCGCCGCCGGTGTCAGCGCGCCGCCCTCCCGGCACACCAGGGCCACATCCAGGTAGAACGCCGGCTCCAGGTCCAGCACCCAGGCACCGACCCGCTCCGCGAGGCCCCGCCAGGAGTCCGCGACCACCGCGATCCCGGCGCCGTCGAGCACCAGCGGCAGCATCGCCTCGCGGTGCTCGGACTCCACCGCGATGATCACCTCGACGCCGGCGCGCAGCATCCGGTCCACCGCCTCGCGCATCCCGGTGCCCCGCTGCCCGACGATCATCCGCTGCCCGGCCAGCTGTTCGGCGCGCACCGGGCGGCCGGTGGGGAACGGCCCGTCCGCCGGGGTGATCAGCACGAACCGCTGCCGGGCCACCGGGTGCAGCTCCAGCGACGGCGCGCTGATCGGCTGGGTACTGGCCAACAGGCCGAGCTCGACCACCCCGGTGCGCACCATGTCCGCCGTCTGGGCGGCGGTGAACGCGGCCCGCACCGAGACCGAAACCCCCGGGTAGCGGCGGGTGAAGCCGCCGATCATGGCGGCCAGCGGGTCGATCGCCTGCGACGGCATCGCGGCGATCTCCACCCGACCGCTGGTCAACCCGTGCACCGCCGCCACCCCGGCGCGTGCCGTGGCCAGCCCGCGCACTACGTCCCTTGCCGGCTCGACCAGCGCGCGCCCGGCCTCGGTGAGCACCACCCGCCGGCCGATCCGGTGGAACAGCTCGCTGCCAAGGTCACGTTCCAGCAGCCGGATGGACTGCGACAGTGACGGCTGGGCCACGTAGAGGACCTGCGCGGCCCGGTGGAACCCGCCCTGGTCCACCACCGCGAGGAAGTACTCCAGCTGCCGAACGTCCACGGCCGCGTGGTGTCAGAGCGCCATCGAGCGGGTCTGCACCAACGCGTCCTGCACGAACGTCAGCCACTGGTACACGCCCATGTGCGCGGCCAGCGCCGGGTCGTCGGGCAGGTCATCGGCCATGTCCTCGGTGACGCCCAACGTGGTGCCCAGCGCAAGGCGCACATCGTTCAGCGAGGCCAGCCAGGCGTCGGCCTGCTCCAGCGTCACCTCGGCGCGGCCGCCCTCGGCGGGGCAGGTGTCCAGCACCACCTTGGCCGCCGCCGACTTGGCTTCGATCAGCTCCGGCTCGCGGACCGTGCGCAGCATGCTGGACAGCTCGGAGTCCTCCCGGTGGAAGTCCGGCAGCAGCCTGGCCAGCACCGCGTCCTCCGGAGTGCGGGAGTGCCCGGTGCTGATCCCGGTCAACTCGGCCAGCTCGTCGACCGGTGCCGCCGAGCCGCGCTCACCGAGCATGTCCAGCAGCTGGCCGACCAGACCGCGCAGCAGCAGCGCCTCCTGCTCGTCGAACACCCCGACCAGCCGCTGCCTCGCGCCCCGGCCGTGGCTTCGCCACCCCTTCACGAGCGCTGCATGGTGGCCCACAGGCCGGCGGCGTGCAGCTTGGCCACGTCGCCCTCGACCTTGTCCTTGCTGCCCGAGGAGACGGTGGCCCGACCCTTCTGGTGCACGTCCAGCATCAGTTTGGTGGCCTTCGCCCTGTCGTAGCCGAACAGCTTCTGGAAGACGTAGGTGACATAGGACATCAGGTTCACCGGGTCGTTCCACACGATGGTCTGCCAGGGCACCTCGACGGCACCCGCGTCATCGGTGACCCGATCGGCCTCGCGGGTAGGCGCGGAAAATGGTGCGGGCATGTACTCCATGGTGACAGCTGCACAGCTGACCTCGCACGCCTGGTCACACCTGGCGAAGATTCCGATCGGGCGGCGCTGACCCGCCGTTGCGCCGCTGTGCCCGAGGTGACATCTCCAGCTCGTCTCCCCCGCGCGGGAGGCGTGCTGGATAGGCTGCGCTGTCATGACCTCCGCAGGCAGCACCGGGCTGCTCACTGATCGCTACGAGCTGACCATGCTGGCCGCGGCGCTGGCGGACGGCACCGCGAACCGCCGCTGCACGTTCGAGGTGTTCGCCCGCCGACTGCCGGACGGGCGGCGTTACGGCGTGGTGGCCGGCACCGCGCGGCTGCTCGAGGCGATCTCCCGGTTCCGCTTCACCGACGCCGAGCTGGCGGCGCTGCGGCGGGAGGACACCGTCGGGCCGGAGACGCTGCGCTGGCTGGCCGACTACCGGTTCTCCGGCGAGGTGCACGGCTACCCGGAGGGCGAGCTGTACTTCCCCGGTTCGCCGGTGCTCACCGTGACCGGCTCGTTCGGCGAGGCGGTGCTGCTGGAGACGCTGGCGTTGTCCGTGCTCAACCACGACTGCGCGGTGGCCTCGGCCGCCGCGCGGATGGTGGCCGGTGCCGGTGGCCGACCGCTGATCGAGATGGGCTCGCGGCGCACCCACGAACAGAGCGCGGTGGCCGCCGCGCGGGCCGCCTACCTGGCCGGGTTCGCCAGTACGTCCAACCTTGAGGCCGGGCGCCGCTACGGCATCCCCACCAGCGGCACCACCGCGCACTCCTTCGTGCTGCTGCACGACGACGAGGAGGAGGCGTTCGCCAGCCAGCTGGCCACCGTCGGCCCGAAGACCACCCTGCTGGTGGACACCTACGACATCACCCGGGGCATCGAGCGAGCCGTCGAGGTGGCCGGCCCGGAGCTGGACGCGATCCGGATCGACTCAGGCGACCTGGGTGAGCTGGCCCGCCAGGCCCGCGACCAACTGGACCGGCTCGGCGCGAAAAAGACCAGGGTGGTGCTGTCCGGCGACCTCGACGAGTACGCGATCGCGGCGCTGCGCGCCGAGCCGGTGGATGCCTACGGGGTGGGCACCTCGGTGGTCACCGGGTCCGGCGCGCCCACCGCGGGCATGGTCTACAAGCTGGTGGAGGTGGACGGCCGCCCGGTGGCCAAGCGCAGCTCGGCGAAGGAGTCCCGAGGCGGGCGCAAGTCGGCGCTGCGCCGCTACAAGCCGACCGGCACCGCGCTGGAGGAGCTGGTGTTCCAGGCCGGCGCACCCCCGGCGGTCGGGCCGCACGACCGGGTGCTGCCGGTGCCGTTGATGTCCGGCGGTGCGCGGCTCGATGGGCTGGAGACCCTCTCGGAGTCGCGGGAGCGGCTGCGCGCCGCGCTGATCTCCGTACCGTGGGAGGGCCTGAAGCTGTCCCGTGGCGAACCGGCAATCCCTACTGTCTTCGAGTGAGGGTTCCATGGCACGCGCACTGATCATCGTCGATGTCCAGCTGGACTTCTGCGAGGGCGGCTCGCTGGCGGTGGCCGGCGGCGCCTCGGTAGCCGAGCGGGTCAACGCGATCACCGGCGACTATCCGCACGTGGTAGCCACCCGCGACCACCACATCGACCCACCGGGCCACTTCAGCGAAAGCCCGAACTACCGGGACACCTGGCCGGTGCACTGCGTGGCGGGCACTCCCGGCGCGGCGTTCCACCCGGCGCTGGACGTCGGACCGATCCAGGCGGTGTTCTCCAAGGGCGCCTACAGCGCCGCCTACTCCGGCTTCGAAGGCGCCGAGCCCGGCGGCACGTCCCTCGCCGACTGGCTGCGCTCACGCGGCGTCACCGAGGTGGACATCGCCGGCATCGCCACTGACCACTGTGTACGCGCCACCGCGCTGGACGCCGCCCGCGCCGGCTTCACCACCACCGTGCTCACCCCGCTGACCGCGGGCGTAGCGCCCGACACCACAGCCGCCGCCATGGCCGAGCTACAAGCCGCAGGTGTGACGGTCGCTTAGCCAGCGCTAGTACGCCAGCGTGTGGGGTCTGTTGTTCACCGGGTGGTGCGAGACGGCCACCCAGCACGTCGAGTCGTTGAGCCGCTCGGCCGATGCTTACCAGTCGACCGAGCAGCACGACACCGCCGGGCTGTCCCTCACCGATGGCTCCGGGGCGATCTACCGGCCGGGCATGGGCGAGATCGCCACGGCGCTGGGCTGATGGTCAGCCCTGGCGGACCTACGACGGTGGAACTCCGGTGCGCTGGACCAGATCGCCGCGACACCGCGGCAACGGCTGCAAATACTGGCGTGATCCGGCGACGACTTCACCCGTGTCATGCCAGTACCCGGATGGGCAGGGCCGGCATCGGAACAAGCCGCCGCCCAACACAAAACCCTCACCACCGAACAAACCGACGTCGCCAAACTCCAAGCCAAATTGGATTCACTGGACGCCATCGCCAAGGTCGTTGCTCGCGGCGGCCGTCAATTGCTGACCCTGGACACCTCGGCCGAGCGGGCGAAGGCAGTCGTCGCGGTCGGCGACATGGACACCGCGAAGCACGTCGCGGTCTTCACTCCCGGCTTCACCACCACGGTAGACGGAGATTTGAGAAGCAACGACGATAAGATGCGCAAATTACAAGAGCAGACGCGGAGAATCTCAAACCAGTACGGCGATCATGGCGAGGTCGCCACGGTGACCTGGATGGGTTACGACGCGCCGCAATGGGCCGATGTGCTGAATCCCCAGTCTTCGCTGGACGGCACCGGGTAGCCCTACCGAAGCACAATGGGAACAGGTACTCGCGATAATTCGCCCGCTGATGCAGAGCTACGGGTTCGACCCAGGATTCCGCATCGCCGACCGACCCGGCGTAGGCCACGACATCGTCTTCTACGACCAATACGACGCCCATCTGGACCTTGGCACCGGTAACAACACCGCAATGCTGTTCATCACCGGCTGCCACCTCACCCCCGAAGCCACACGGCGAGGAACCCCGTCTCCCCGACTCGTCTACTGACAGTGCGGAGACCGTCTTCGAAGTGCGGCTTTCCGCGCCCTGGCCGGGCTGCGATCCGTTGGGTAATTGCGCCGTGGCCGAGATCACGTGCAGGAGTTGAGCGACAATGCCGACGACCTGGCGCACCGAGCGTCACCTGGTGAAGAGTTCGTCATCACCCGCGACGGCACGCCGATCGGCGTGCTCGCGTCTGCCACCTCGACCCCACCGCGACGACCCACTTCGAGCAGCGAGAGCGACCCCACCCCGTGATTGGTCACCGAGGTGAGCGGTAGCGTCCTGGCCGTGTCGAGCCAGCTCTCCCCGCCCGCGAAGTCCGGCATCGAGCTGCCCGGGGTCGACGAGATGCTCACCGCGGCGATCGAGGCGTTGGGCGGGCAGCCCCGGGAGGGGCAGCGCACGATGGTGCGGGCGGTGCGCGACGCGCTGGTCGGCGGGACTCACCTGGCCGTGCAGGCCGGCACCGGCACCGGGAAGTCGCTGGCCTACCTGGTCCCGGCGATCCGGCATGCCATCGCCCACGACACGACCGTGGTGGTCTCCACCGCGACGATCGCGCTGCAGCGCCAACTGGTGGACCGGGACCTGCCGCGGCTGGCCGAGGCGCTCAAGCCGGTACTCGGGCGGGCGCCGACGTTCGCCATCCTGAAGGGCCGGCGCAACTACCTGTGCCTGCACCGGCTGACCGGCGCGGACGACGTTGACCCTGCCGACGAGCTGTTCGACCCGTTCGCGATCTCCTCGATGGGCCGCCACGTCAAGCGGCTGCACGAATGGTCGTCCAACACCGAAACCGGTGACCGGGACGAGCTGGTGCCCGGTGTGCCGGACTCCGCGTGGCGGCAGGTGTCGGTGTCGGCAAGGGAGTGCCTCGGGGTGTCGCGCTGCCCGGTCGGTACGGACTGTTTCGCCGAGCGGGCCAAGCACGAGGCCGGCCGGGCCGATGTGGTGGTCACCAACCACGCGCTGCTGGCGATCGACGCGCTGGAGAGCCGGGCGGTGCTGCCCGAACACGACGTGGTGGTGGTCGACGAGGCGCACGACCTGGTGGACCGGGTGACCGGGGTGGCCACCGCGGAGCTGACCGGCGCGATGGTGACCGCCGCGTCACGGCGCTGCGCCAAGCTGGTCGACCAGGCCATCGCGGACCGGCTGTCCGAAGCCGCCGAGGGCCTGGATCTGGTGCTCACCGACGCCCCGTTGGGCCGCTGGGAGAACAGCCTGCCCACGCCGGTGGCCGGCGCGCTGACCGCGGTGCGGGACGCCACCTCGGGCTGCCGCACCTCGCTCGGCTCGGAGCGCAGGGAGGACCCGGAGAACGCCACCGCGCGCAAGCTGGCGCTCGCGCTGCTCGATGAGGTGAACGAGACGGCGTCGCGGCTGCTGGTGGCGTTCGCCGAGGAGGATCCGGCGAAGCGCTACGACGTGGTGTGGCTGGCCGAGCAGGGCCCGGACGGGTCGCGCGGCCGGGTGCTGCGGGTGGCGCCGCTGTCGGTGGGCGGGTTGTTGCGGGAGCGGCTGTTCGGGCCGAGGACCGTGGTGCTGACCTCGGCGACGCTGACCCTCGGTGGCTCGTTCGACGCGCTGGCCCGGCAGTGGGGGCTGCCAGCCGAGGCGCCGAAGCCGGAGGGCGCGGCGCTGCAGGGCGGGAAGGAGAAGCCCGACCCGGTGCCGGACCCGGACGTGCCGCGCTGGTCCGGGTTGGACGTGGGTTCGCCGTTCCAGCACCAGCGGGCCGCCATCCTGTACGTGGCCAAGCAGCTGCCAACCCCGGGCCGCGACGGCCTGCCGAAGGCCTACCTGGACGAGATCGCCGAGCTTGTCACCGCGGCGGGCGGCGGCACGCTCGGGCTGTTCTCCTCGATGCGGGCCGCCAAGCAGGCCGCCGAGGCGCTGCGACCCAGGCTGGAGCAGCCGATCCTGTGCCAGGGCGACGACGCCACCGGGCTGCTGGTGAAACGGTTCGCCGAGGACGATGCGACGTGCCTCTTCGGCACCCTGTCGCTGTGGCAGGGGGTGGACGTGCCGGGCCGGTCGCTGCGGCTGGTGCTGATCGACCGGATCCCGTTCCCCCGCCCGGACGACCCGCTGGTCTCGGCGCGGCAGCGCGCGGTCGACGCCAGGGGCGGCAACGGCTTCCTCACCGTGTCTGCCACGCACGCCGCGCTGCTGCTCGCCCAGGGCGCCGGGCGGCTGCTGCGCGGGATGGACGACCGTGGCGTGGTGGCGATACTGGACCCCAGGCTGGCCACCGCCCGCTACGGCGGTTTTCTGCGCGCCTCGCTCCCCCCATTCTGGCCGACCACCGACCCCGAAGTGGTCCGCGCCGCCCTCCGCCGCCTCGCCGCCACCCCCTGACCCACCCCCACCGACCCTCTCCTCCGCACGAAACCGGGCCAAGGTCGGCACCGCACACAGCGAGTGGTCGCGGCACACAGGTCCGGGCATGTGTGCGGCGACCACTCGCTGTGTGCCGTCGAACTGTGGGCCACGGGCCGGTGGGTGCCGGTGTTCTCGGATGCGGAAAACTGCACGCGCATGAGTCCCGTGAGCCGCGGCCGGAAGCCGAAGAAAAAGAAGAGCACCGCGTCGCCCCGTCACCCCGTGCTGGTGCCGGTCGGCACGCCAGACGCGTGCGACTGCCCCGCCTGCCTTGGCGAAGAGCCGATCTCCTACGACACGCTGGCCGACGCCCTGCTTGCCGACGCCGCCACCATCGAGGAACCGGACGATGCGTTCGCGGCGGAACTGCTGGCCTCGACGATGCACATGCTCGGTGAGTCGGATGACGAGTTCGACAAGGTCCTGCTCGACGACATCATCCCTTCGCTGGAGGCCGGGGCCACCGTCGGCGCCCAGGCGGTGTTGCTGGCTCTCGGCACAATGACGGCCGAGGGAGTCGGACCCGCCGCCTCGACGGCCGCCGACCGGCAGGTGGCGGCCGGGGTGCCACGCCCGGGGTGGGTGACAGAGCTCGGTCAGACACCTCGGCTCGACGCCTGCTGGCAGCTCACCGCTGCCGACGACATGGCCATCGTGATCGGCAAGTTCCTTCGGGGCGAGCTGTCGCAGACATTCGTGCTCATCAACGACCTCGTGAACGAAGGCGCCGCCGAGGACCTCGCGCTGATGGACAGCCAGGACGTGGACGAGGGGATCGAGAAGATGCGAGCCGCCGCACGGGCCGATGGCATCGACCTGATCGTGGAGTCACTCGACCCGGCGGAGTACCGGCGGCGGGTGGAGACCGCTCTCGACATCCGGGCTGATCAGGAGTTGGGGTACCCAGCGTTCGAGCAGATTTCGCTGGACGACGAGCCGGAGGACGAACCGGACGGTCCGCCGTTCGAGGTCCTCGAAACGCTGCTGCGCACCCGGATCAGCACGCTCCCGGTGTCGGAAAGGGCCGCCGTCGAGACCCGGGGCCGCCGCAGTGGTGCCGAGATCGGCGTACTGCCGAGCGCGCCGGACCAAGGGCCAGTGCCGGGGTACCAGCTCAAGGTGACCTTGAAGGACTCCAAGCCACCGATCTGGCGGCGGCTGCAGGTGCCCTCGGACCTCAGCCTCGCCGAACTGCACCACGTCATCCAGATCGGTTTCGGCTGGGACGACTCACACCTGCACGCCTTCGAGACGCGGCACGGGCGGTTCGGCCAACCGGGCTTCCTGGACGGGGTCGGCGACGAGCGGCGGGTGGCACTGAGCCAGGTCGCGGCCCCGAAAGGCAAGATCAGCTACACCTACGACTTCGGTGACGACTGGGAACACGACGTCCTCGTGGAGAAGACGACCGACCCGGTGCCCGCCGCCGCATGCATCGGAGGCCGGCGGGCCGCCCCGCCGCAGGACTGCGGCGGCATCTGGGGATACGTCTTCCTGCTGGATGTGCTGGCTGACCCCGACCATCCCGACCACGACGACCAGCTGGAATGGTTGGGACTGGACGATCCCAAAGACCTCGACCCTGACGCGTTCGACCCCGAGGGAATCACCCAGAGGCTGGCCGAGTTGCGCAGGCCAAGGCCGGCCGGCGGGCGGCGCAGGTGACGGGGCCGGGACGATCTCGGTGAAGCCGACCTCACAGGAAGTCAGATCAATCTGATAAACCTGCCCGGGTGAGGGTAACCGCCACCGAAGCCAGTCGTGGCTTCTCCGAGCTGCTGTCCAGGGTGGCATAGGCGAGACGGTCGAGATCGATCGGCACGGTCAGGTGGTCGCCGTGGTGAGCCCGCCGCCCCGGTTGTTCATCTCCGGGGCGGAGTTCCTCGACCTCCTGGACAACCTGCCACGCCCTGACCCTGGGTGGTGACAGCCGAGGAGCTGTTGCACGGCGTTCATCGCGCCGCCCCGCCCCGGCCCGGGGCGCGGACCGCGTACGTGAAGGGCCTGCTCGAACGGGTGCCCGCCGTGCCGGTCGATCTCCGGATAGCACGCACCTACGCACGTCTGTCCGCAACGCTGGAGAGCACCGGGCAGCGCATCAAGATGAACGACCTGTGGATCGCCGCGACCGCCCTCGCCCACAACTGTCGGTTGATGGCGTTGGACGAGGATTTCGACCGGGTTCCCGAGCTGCGTCGAGCGCCGGTCACGGACGGGCCACGCCCTCGGTAGCCCGGCGTCAGGTCACGCGCCACTGGGCGGCGCAGGTGACGGTGCCCGGGTCGACCTCGGTGAAGCCGGCGTCGCGGACCAGCACCAGCCCGCGCTCGCCGGAGTCGGCCGCCCGCGACACCTCGACCCACCGACCGGCCGAGGCGACACGGACACAGGTGCGCCACCGCGCGTCCCGCCAGGCGGCGAGATCCGCCGAGGGCAACGCGGCGGCCAGGATCATCGTGGCGTGCCCGACCTGGGCGGCGGCTTTGCCGACGGTCAGCTCCACCGACGGGTTCAGCCACACCACCGCGCGGCCAGGCGGCGGATCGCCGGGCGAGTCGGCCGGCACCTCGGTGCCGGAAATCTGCAGCCGGGACACCTCGCGGGGCGTCCGCGACACCAGCCCGGGCAGCAGCGCGCGCACCGAAGCGCCGTCCACCGTCGCGGTCACCCCTGGCAGCGACTCGACCGCCGTCCAGTGCGCCCCTCGCGCCCGCCGGGCGATCTTGCGGATGCGGCCGTTCACCCAGGTCGCCACCGCCTCGTGCCACTCGCCGCCCGGCTCGGCGCGCGGGTCGAGACAGACCGCCAGCGCCGCGGCGGCGGCAGCCTCCAGCAACGGGGTGCGCGACGGTGGGTCGGCCCGCTCGATACGCATCACCAACGGCATCGCGCGAACCAGCTGAGGATCCTCGTCGTCTGTGTTCGAGGTGGCCGCCGCCGGCAGCCGGAGCCAGTCCACATACCGGGCGGCGAGCGGTGCCAAGACCGGGACGGCCGGGCTCACGGCAGCAGCGGCACGCGGCGCAGCAGCCCCTCGGCGGCGTCCGCGACCTCGACCTCTTCGCGGGTGAGACCCAGCACGAACAGCACCACGTCCAGGTACGGCAGGCTCACCGCCGTGTCCGCGACCTCGCGCAGCGCCGGCTTGGCGTTGAACGCGATGCCCAGCCCCGCGGTGCCGAGCATGTCGATGTCGTTGGCACCGTCGCCGACCGCGACGCACTGCTCCAGCGGGATGTCGAACCGCTCGGCGACTCGGCGCAGTGCGGCCGCCTTGCCCGGCCGGTCCACGATCGCGCCGCCGGCGCCGCCCTCACCGAACACCTGACCGGTCAGCCGGCCGTCCACGACCTCCAGCTCGTTCGCGGCGCAGAAGTCCAGACCCAGCTCGTCCACCAGGCGGCGCACGACCGCGGTGAAGCCGCCGGAGACCACACCGCAGCGGTAGCCGAGCCGC
This sequence comes from Pseudonocardia sp., assembly GCA_036500625.1. Lineage (GTDB taxonomy): Bacteria > Actinomycetota > Actinomycetes > Mycobacteriales > Pseudonocardiaceae > Pseudonocardia. The sequence continues at coordinate 46,376 of DASYBQ010000186.1, forward strand.
TTGAGCGTGCGGATCGTGGTGCGGGCGCCGGGGGTCAGTTGCAGGCTCTCGGCGACCTCGTCGAGCACCGAGACCGGCAGTCCTTCGAGCACCGAGGCCCGGCGGCGCAGCGACTCGGTGAAGTCCAGCTCGCCGCGCATCGCCGCCTCGGTGACCTCGCGGACCTGCGCCTCGGCCGCCTCGCCGGCCCTGGCGGCGAGCATCTCGATGACCTCACCCTGGATCAGCGTGGAGTCGACGTCGAACACGATGAGCCGCTTGCTGCGCCTGGCAAGCCCGGCCCGCTCCACCGCGACGTCCACACCCACCGAGGCGGCCACCTTGACCAGCTTGGCGCGCAGCTCACCGTGCGGGTGCTCGGAGTCGTCGTTCGGGTCCGGCGAGACCATCAGCTCCAGCCCGGTGACCGGGTAGTCCGCCACCCGCCGGATCGAGTCGATGTTCGCGCCCACCTCGGCCAGCGCCTTGGCCACCTCGCCGAAGGCACGGGCGGTGATCGGCCGGCCGAGTACCACCACGGCATGGCTGGAGGTCCGGCGCAGCACCACCTCGGTGTCGCGCTTGCGTGCCACCGAGGTCGCCACGGTCATCCGCACGGTGGCCATCGCCTGCTCGACGGCCTCCTGCAGATCCTCGGGGTCCCGGTCGGTGGCGACCAGTGCGCCGAGCGTGAGCTGCCCCCTGATGACCACCTGCTCGACGTCGAGCAGCTCGACGCCGTGCCGGGTCAGCACGGTGAACAGCACCGAACTCACCCCTGGGCGGTCCGGTCCGGTGACGGTGATCAGGACAGAGACGCCGCCGCTCACGAACGAGAACCTCCTCATGGACCGGCGGG
>DASYBQ010000187.1:0-3752 GCA_036500625.1 Pseudonocardia sp.
TGCTGCAGCACCAGCGCGGCGACCTCGTCGGTCATCTGCTGCAGCAGATCGTTACGGCCGTCCCGCGTGATCTCGCCGTCCCGAACCGCCCGGTCCAGCAGGATCTTGATGTTGACCTCGTGGTCGGAGGTGTCGACCCCGGCCGAGTTGTCGATGAAGTCGGTGTCGACCAGGCCGTCCGGGACGGTGAGATCACCCAGGATGACCGCAACGACCTCCTTCAGCAGATGACCGACGAGGTCGCCGCGCTGGTCCTGCAGCACAACTACGGCCAGAACATGGCCCTGGCCACGGCGCGGGCCCAGGGACCGCAGATGCTGCACGTACACGCCCGGTACCTGCGCTACCTTGAGCGTGAGCACCGGCTCCGCCAGGGCCAGGACGCGGTGCCGGGGGAGAAGGAGATCGCCGAGCGCCGGTCGGCGGGCACGGGCCTGACCAACCCCGAACTGGCCCTGCTGCTCGCGCAGACCAAGATCTCCGCTGCCGAGGAGGTGCTGGCCTCCGGGCTGGCCGACGACCCGTACCTGCACCGGGAGCTGACCGAGTACTTCCCGGCCCCGCTGCGGGCCACCCAGCCGCAGCGGATGGGCACGCACCCGCTGCGGCACGAGATCATCACCACCTCGGTGGTGAACGAGATGGTGGACACCTCCGGCACCACGTTCATCTTCCGGCTGAACGAAGAGACCGGTGCCTCCGTCCCGGACATCACCCGGACCTGGCTGGTGGCCCGCGAGGTGTTCGGCCTGCGCGAGTTCTGGCGCCAGGTCACCGCGCTGGACGGCACGGTGGACATCGGTACCCAGATCGCGCTGTTGCTGGAGGGGCGGAAGCTGACCGAGCGGGCCTGCCGGTGGCTGCTGTACAACCGCCGCCCGCCGGTCGACATCACCGCCGCGGTGGACCACTTCAGCAGCGGCGTGCAGGCCGTCCGGTCCGGCCTGCCCAAGCTGCTGACCGGCCGCGACGCCGATACGCATCAGCAGCGGCGGGACTCCTTCGCCAGCCGGGGCGTGCCGCCGGAGCTGGCCGAGACCGTGGCCGGCATGGTCCCGGCGTACTCCGCGTTCGACATCGTCGAAACGGCCGGGGTCGCCTCCCGCGGCGTCGAGGAGACCGCCGAGGTCTACTTCGACCTGGCCGAACGGCTGCAGATCGCCCGGCTGCGCGACCGGATCACCGCGCTGCCGCGGGACGACCGGTGGAGCAGTATGGCCCGGGCCGCCCTGCGGGACGACCTGTACGGGGCGCACGCGGCCGCGACCCGCGACGTGCTGTCGGTCGGCGGCGTGGGCACGCCGGAGGAGCGGCTGGCCGTCTGGACCGAGCGCAACGCCGCCACGGTCAGCCGGGCCACCCGCACCCTGGGCGAGATCTGGGAGAGCGAGCGGTTCACCTTCACCACGCTGTCGGTGGCCCTGCGCGCGGTCCGGGCGCTGGTCGCGTCCAGTTCCCTGCCGCAGTCGTCCTGACCGCCCAATCCTGACCGGCCAATCCTGACTACGCTGGTCAGTCGCCGTACAGGTAGGTGGGGACGCTGGCCGTCCCCACCACCTGGAGCTGGCCGGGCTTGCCGTCCTTCACCGGTGGCGGGTCGATGGCCAGGTACTGCTGGGTGTAGTCGGCGTCCATCAGCCGAGTGAACGGGTACTTGCCCGCGGTCACTTGCGCCACCAGCGGTTTGAAGTCGTCGGGCACCGCGATGGCCTGCTTGGACGACGGGTGCTTCGGCGTGGTCGAGGTGTTCATCGACATCGTGTACATGACGATCGCGCCGCCGTCCGTGGTGGCCAGCGCGAAGAACGGGTAGCTGGTGCCCTCCAGCTCGAACGAGTAGTAGTTACCCGCCGCGCCGACCTGCGTGGCCAGGGCGGAGAACGACTGGTACAGCCCGGTGGTCAGCGGGCCCGCCGCGACCACCTTGGCCGCCGCGCTGGCCGGGCCGTCGTCCACCACCGTGGCGTGGATGGCGCCCACCTCGTCCGGGCGGAACTGCAGGCTCGTGTCGGTGGTGCGCAGCGCGGTGGCGTAGCCGTCCTTCACCGCCACGTGCAGCGGTGGCGCGCCCGGGCTGAGCATGACCGAGTTGTCCTGCGCCCACTCGGCGGTGGCGTCCGGCTTGTCGAACACCATCAGCGCGGTGCCGAGCGCCTTCCCGTTCCGGGACTCCGGCACGCTGACCATGAACCACTGCGGATAGGTGGTCAGCTTGGGCACGTACAGCGTCGGCTTGCCGTAGGTCGGCGCGGTCACCGTCTGCCCGGTGGACCACAGAGCCGAGACCATCGAGTACTGCGCGCTGCTGACCAGCGACTGGGCCAGCAGCGCGTCGTGGTTGGCCACCGCGACCCGTTCGGCGGTGACGAAAGAGTTGAACACCTTCAGCGCCTTGGCCTGGTTCGGGCCGGTCACCGTGGTCGTGGCCGACGCGGTGGTGCTGCAGCCCTGCACGCTCAGGACCAGCGCGAGGGCAGCCAGCAGCCCGGAAACGGCCGTAAGCGCTCTGGGAAAGCGGTTAAAAGTCGCTCGCATGTTCGTTGTCTGCTGGGCCAACCGGAGACGTCCCGGGGCCGAGCTTATCCTCCGCCGTCGTGCCTTCGGGGCTGGGCCGCCGTGCAAAGACCCGCTCGGCAGGATACCGGTAGCCAGGCCGCCGCCGCGCCTGCATGCGCCAGCGGGCCCCGGGGCTCGCATAGGCTGTCCGCCATGGCAGCTACCGATCCCATTGATGAGATCTCGGAACTGTCGTCGAAGCTCGCCACCGTGGAAGCGGTCCTCGATCCCGACGCGATGCGGGAGGAAGCGGCCACTTTGCGCGATCAGGCCGCCGATCCGGACCTGTGGGGCGACCAGCAGCACGCACAGTCGGTGACCCGCCGCCTTTCCTATCTGGAAGGCGAGCTGGCCCGGCTGGACAACCTACGGCAGCGGCTCGACGACACCCGGGTGATGTTTGAGCTGGCCGAGAGCGAGAACGACGAGCCGACCCGCATCGAGGCGCAGGGCGACCTCGCCATGCTCCGCAAGGAGATCGACCAGCTCGAGGTGCGCACGCTCCTGGCCGGCGAGTACGACGGGCGCGAGGCCCTGATGACGATCAACGCGCAGGCCGGCGGCGCGGACGCCGCCGACTTCGCGCAGAACCTCCAGCGCATGTACCTTCGCTGGGCCGAACGGCACGGCTACCCGACCGAGGTCTACGACATCTCCTACGCCGAAGAGGCGGGGATCAAGTCGACCACGTTCGCGGTCAAGGCGCCCTACGCCTACGGCACGCTGCGCGGTGAGCACGGCACGCACCGGATGGTCCGCATCTCCAAGTACGACAACCAGGGCCGCCGGCAGACCTCGTTCGCCGGCGTGGACGTGGTGCCCGTGGTCGAGCAGACCGACCACGTGGAGATCAACGACGACGAGATCCGGGTGGACGTCTACCGGTCCAGCGGCCCCGGCGGCCAGGGCGTCAACACCACCGACTCGGCGGTGCGGATCACCCACCTGCCCACCGGCATCGTGGTCTCCTGCCAGAACGAGCGCAGCCAGATCCAGAACCGCGCTTCGGCCATGGCCGTGCTCTCAGCCAAGCTGCTGGAGCGACGGCGCCAGGAAGAAGCCGACGAGATGAACGCGCTGCGCGGTGAGGCGGCGGGCAGCTGGGGGACCCAGATCCGCAACTACGTGCTCTACCCGTACCAGAACGTCAAGGACGTGCGGACCGGCTTCGAGACCGGGAACACCGCCGCCGTCCT
>DASYBQ010000188.1:0-4302 GCA_036500625.1 Pseudonocardia sp.
ATATGGCTACTAAGCAGGTCACCATCACGGTCGACGAGGGTCTTCTGTCGTGGTTCGAGCAGAAGGCCGCCGAGGTCGGGGCGAAGCTTTCCCCCACCATTGCCAGGGCGGCGCGTAACTGGATGCTGTGGGAGGACGCCGCCCGGCTGGCCGAGGCCGATCGGCGCGCCGGACGCGGCACCCCCGACGAGGCGGAGGAGGATTTGGCCGCGCAGCGTGAGGCGGAGGCCGCCGAGTTTGGGCGGGGTAGCGCCGCGTGAGACGAGGCCAGGTCTGGCGGTTTGAGCGTGACCGGCCCTCGAAGGAGGACGACCCGCGCACGCCGTACCGGGTGGTGGTCAGCGCGGACTATCGGCTGGCGCCGCAGCGGCGGTGGGTGCTGACCGCGCCGGTAGTCTCCGCGTTGGACATCGACACCCCGGTGGCGGTCCGGTTGGGGCCGGGTGACCCGGTGAAGGGCTGGATCCGTGCTGACGAGGTCACCCGCACCTACCTGCCCTGGCTGTCTGGCCCGATCGGCACGGTCACCTCGGATACGCTCGAGGCGCTCGCCGCCGCGCTGCGCACCGAGATGGACCTGTGAGGTTCGACCCGTCAGGCCCAGCTCAGCCGGGCACGCGAGTTCAGACATCGACAGCGGTCGTGGACATCTCAAATCCGATCATTTTTGTAGTGAGCCGAAGACGCGCCTCGGTGGAGCACCCGGTGGCCGGCTCGCCCACCGCGAGCATCGAGTGACCGCCGCCGCGGTGCCGTCCGCGGCATCATCGGGGTGAGCCGGGGGATGATCCATGTACCGACACCCGACAAATCGAAGCCACTGCCACAGCTCTGCCGATCACACCAAGGAGGGTGACTGGTCATAAAAGCTCGGGAAGGGGATCAGCTGCGGTTCTACAGCCGCCACGTCGACCGGCCCGATCGGATCGCGGTGATCCTTAAGGTCGGCGCCGGTGGTGAGCCGCCGTATCTGGTCCGCATCGCCGATGGGTCCGAGGTAGTGGTGGTTCCTGGCTCGGACTGCGTCGTGCTCCCCGCTGGTGATGGCGCGAGCCACGGTGGTGACAGAGGCTGATGACCGATGACCCACGGGTGACCGGCGAGAGCGGCGGCGCGGGGTTTGACCTGGGAGACCTCGTGGTCGCGCTCACGACCCTGGGCGGTTGGCGCCATCGGGTACAGCGGGGCACCCCCGGTGTGATCGCCGCGCGCACCGGGAAGGGCCGGCTCATCGTGCACTTCGTCCCAGGTCCCACCCTGACCGTGCACCCCGATCAACTGCGCCGTCTCGCCCCGGAGTGAACCAGCCCGGTTGCGGATCGCTCCCAGGTAGCCTCTAGCGAAGCACTCACCGGCGGAGTGACCGCACTCCGGCATCAACCCCCGGGCGAGACCGGGCGCCGCGCCGGGCGCCGAAGGCGGAATGCTGTAGGGCCAGGACGGCTAAACGGGAGCAGAACTGGCAACCGATCACGATGCTGCCCACGATCGCCGAGGTCGTGACCGGGATGCTGAACGGCGCGGCCGACCAGCAGCGGCTGCTGGCCAGCGCACGCCCCTACAGCCTGGACAACGCGACCCTCGACCGTGTCGAACGGGTCTACCTCGACGGTCTGGACGGGCACGAGGCATTCGAGAACCAACTCGCCCGCTGACAACGCGACCACCCCGCCACCGCGGGCCTCGCCGAGCTCGCCGAGCAGATCGCCCAGCTACGCCCCGCGTATCAACGAGTACTCGACCTCGCCGCGCGGCAGCGCCCGAACACCATCGAAGCCTTGATGGGCAAATCCGACCTGCAAGTCGGTCTGGAAGCCCTGCTCGGCGGCCCGCTCGCCGAGAAGACACCCAAAGGGCACCGCGAGCGCTGACCCACCCAGGTCCTGGCCGCGGCAGGGGAGCACGATCACGCGGCCGCCGGCCACCACCGCTCAGCAACATTGGCAACACCGATGAAGGCATCATCGGCAAGATCAACGACGGACAACAGTGTGGCCTCCCCGAAGAATCCGACGAATCGTCCACGGTCCCGACCATTTCCGCTGGTGAGACCGTTGTCGAGAGATCACCGATAGACGAACGACACCCTCCGCGCTCAGGGCGCTGAGCGGCGCGAACACTGAGCAGCGTTGTCTGATCGTCGGTTTGCTACCGGCAGGCCCAGTACGGTGATACCCGCCTCGACGAGCCGGAATAGGCTTCGACACCTATCTACGGGGGTTCACCGATGACCACGCCGATACCTCCGAGCGAGGGTGTCCTCCCACCGGGGGCGCAGGGGCCGCCTGGTTCTGGCGCACCGCCGGAGTTGGAGATCGACTTCCCGTTACGGCAGCGACGCTGGACGGTGCTGGTGCGTCTGTTCCTGCTGATCCCGCAGATGATTGTCGTGGCCGTGCTCGGTGTCGGCGCCGGGGTGACCGGGGTGATCGGCTGGTTCGCCGCCTTGGTGACCGGCCGGTTACCGGAATGGGCCGAGGGGTTCCTGCGCGGCTACCTGGCCTGGTACACCCGCCTGGCCGCCTACGCCCTGCTACTGACCGACCAGTACCCGCCGTTCGCGTTCACCGCGCCGGACTACCCGGTCCGGGTGGCGTTCGCCCCCGCCGCTCCGCTGAATCCTGTAGCGGTGTTGTTCCGGCTCATCCTGGCCATCCCGGCCGCGTTCGTGGTCACATTCGTGCTCTACGGATGGGAACTGTTCGGCTTCTTCGCCTGGTTGACCGTGCTGTTCGTGGGCCGGACACCGCCAGCGTTGTTCCACGCCACCGCCGCGGTCGTGCGCTACAACCTGCGCTACCAAACCTACCTATTCATGCTCACACCCGGCTACCCGAACAGATTGTTTGGCGATCAGCCCGGGCCCGCGGGAGCCGAACCAGCGCGTTCACACCCCGACACGACTCCACATTCCACGGCTACACCGCCCACCACGGCGGGCACCCGGCCGCTGTACATCACCGGGGGCGCCAAGGTACTGCTGATCGTATTCATCATCCTCGGCGTGCTGGGCTTCGCCGGCCGAATCATCAGCAATACCGTGCTCACCGCAAACCACCAGCTCCCCACCACCAGCTACACCACGGACCACTAGCCTCCGCCGTCGTAGCTGGTTTGGGCGTCGGTGAGGGCGAGTCGGCTGTAGGCGCGAGCGGTGTTTGCGGTTGGGTACCTCGGCCAAGAACGACTCAACCGCCGCATCAAGCCGCGTGCTCACCGAGGCGGCACCGACATGTTGCCCACGGCGCACTCCTCAGTCGCTATCGCAGATAAACACACGCAGTGGCGCGACTTGCCACCTCGGTTCGCCCAGCTCGCTGGTGACGCTACCGCTCACTATCCGCGGTAAGCTCTCGCGCGATCTGCCAGGACGACCCGTCCGGTCGGTCGACTCGGGAAACTATCCGCGACAGCCGGAGGTCGGTCGGGGTGCGCGCTGATGCGGTGGCCGATCGCGGGCCGCGGCGGGTGCGAGTGCGGGGGGACCTGTTCCACGGCCGGGTCCCGGACGGGGCGGTCTACGTCGGGCGCGCCGCGCCGGGGCTGCGCCGTAGCCCGTATGCGAACCCGTTTCGGCCCACGGAGCTGACCGCGGCGGCGCGGGCCGATGCGGCGCGTCGATTCCGGGACTGGATCTGTGCGCGGCCCGAGCTGCTCGCGGCCGCGCGCGCCGAGCTCGCCGGCAAGGACCTGGCCTGTTGGTGCCCGCCGGGACCGTGTCACGGCGAGGAGCTGCTACGGTTGTGCACGATCACTGCGGACGCCGGAGGTCAACTTCACGACCCGCTGTCGCGCAATGCACTGAACCGCATCCTGTCGTTCCCGCTGGTCACCGGCGGTGAGACAGACCCGAGCGACGACGAGGTACTGCCCGTCGAGTTAGCCGGCACGACGACGCTGGTGGCGCGCTCATCGGTGCGCTACGTCGAGGCACAGGGTGACTACACCCGGCTGCACACCCACGACGGCAAGTCCCACCTGGTGCGGATCCCGCTCTGTGTGCTGCAAGAGCGCTGGTGCGAGGCTGGGTTTGTCCGCATCCACCGGTCCTACCTGATGTCGCTGTCGGAGTTCACCGAGCTGCGGTCGTCCGGGGTAGAATGTGTGGTCCGCCTGGGATCCGGTCCGATGACCGTCGAGCTACCGGTCAGCCGCCGGCATACCCGCGAGCTGAAGGATCGGCTAGCCCTAGCCACGAAGCAGGCACACACTCAGCAGTGAACGGACCCGGGGTCGCTGTAGTAACGGCGGAGAAATAGGCGTGTCGTGGAGGTTGCTGCTATATGCCGCAGACGAGCGTGT
>DASYBQ010000189.1:0-23678 GCA_036500625.1 Pseudonocardia sp.
CGAGGGGTGTCTGCTGGCGGCGTCCGGATCACGCGGCGGCCGGCGTGCCGGCGCTGCACCACGGTCGAGGCAATCGTTTCAGCTGCGCCGCCCGGACGTTTCTGGTGCGCCGATCGGACGCCGAGTTGAAGAATTGCGCAGGGCTCTCTGCTGTCTCGCGCTGTCTCTGCGCTGTCTCTGCCGGGTTTTGTCGGACCCCGTCGCTATCGTCGCTGGATGTGACCGACCCCAGCTTCCTACCCGACACCCGGGCGTCCTACGACGCGGTGGCCGCCGCCTACGCCGCGCGCTTCCGCGACGGGCTTGCGGGCAAGCCACTGGACCGGGCGGTGCTGGCCGGGTTCGCCGAGCTGGTGCTGGCCGGTCCTTCCGGGACGGTCGCCGATGTCGGCTGCGGGCCGGGGGATACGACGGCGCACCTGCGCGGCCTCGGGTTGGACACGTTCGGGGTCGACCTTTCGCCCGGGATGGTCGCGGTGGCCCGGCGCGACCATCCCGGCCTACGGTTCGTCGAAGGCTCGATGCTGGCTCTCGACCTGCCGGACGGTGCTCTCGGCGGGGTGGTGGCTTTCTACTCCACCACCCACCTGCCGCCGGAGCGGCTGCCGACGGCGTTCGCCGAGTTCCACCGGGTGCTGGCGCCGGGTGGGCAGCTGCTGGTGGCGTTCCAGGTCGGCGAGGGAATCAACCGCGCCACGGGGTGGCTCGGCCACCCGGTCTCGATGTCGCTGTACCGGCGCCAGCCGGAGCAGGTCGCCGAGCTGGTGGCCCTGGCCGGTCTCGTCCCGCACGCCCGGCTGCTGCGTGAGCCGGACGACGACGGGGTGGAGGGCACGGCCAGGGCCTACCTGCTGGCCCGCAAACCTGGCGAGGCCAGCCGGTGACCACGCGGCGGGTCAGGCCGGCTAGAGGGTGGAGGTGTCGATGACGAAGCGGTAGCGCACGTCGCTGTCCTCCACCCGCTGGTAGGCCTCGTTGACCTGGTCCGCCGAGATGGTCTCGATCTCGGAGCCGACGTGGTGCTCGGCGCAGAAGTCCAGCATCCGCTGGGTCTCCGCGATGCCGCCGATCATCGAGCCGGTGAGCACCTTGTTGCCGCCGATCAGCGAGAACGCGCTGTACTCCAGCGGCTCCGAGGGCGCGCCGACGTTCACCATCGCGCCGCCGACCCGCAGTGTGGACAGGTAGGCGTCGATCGGCAGCTTTGCCGACACCGTGTTCAGCACAATGTCGAACTGGCCGCGCAGCGTGTCGAACGTCGAGGAGTCCTCGGTCGCGTAGTAGTGCTTCGCGCCGAGGCGTAGCCCGTCCTCCTGCTTCTTCAGGCTCTGGCTCAGCACGGTGACCTCGGCGCCCATCGCCGCCGCGATCTTCACGCCCATGTGCCCGAGGCCGCCGAGGCCGACGACCGCGACCTTCTTGCCGGGGCCGGCGCCCCAGTGTTGCAGCGGCGAGAACGTGGTGATGCCGGCGCAGAGCAGCGGCGCGGCGACGTCCAGCTCGATGCCCTCCGGGATGCCGCAGACGAAGCCCTCCTTCACCACGATCTGCTGGCTGTAACCGCCGTAGGTGTGCGCGCCGTCGTAGTCCACACCGTTGTAGGTCTGGATGTTGCCCTTGACGCAGAACTGCTCGTAGCCCTCGCGGCAGTAGTCGCACTCGCCGCAGGAGTTGACCATGCAGCCGACGCCCACCCGGTCGCCGACCCGGTACTTGGTGACGTCGGGGCCGACGGCGGCAACCGTGCCGGCAATCTCATGGCCGGGCACCATCGGGAAGACGCTGCCGCCCCACTCGTCCTTGGCCTGGTGGATGTCGCTGTGGCAGATGCCGGCGTAGGCGATGTCGATCTGCACGTCGTCGGGCCGAAGCTCGCGGCGCTCGATGGTGGTCGGCGCCAGCTGCCCGCCAGCGTGGGTTACAGCTATTGCGGGGGTAGAAGTCATGTAGTCCGTTGTACCCGTGCGGCAGCTGACCCATGCTTGCTGCCGCATACCTCACATCTTGAGTCCGGGTGCGGGTCAAACCGGTTGCCGCGGGGCGGGTACCGCCGATCAGCTGGCACTTGAAACTGTCGGCATTCGAATATATGATCGAACCATGACAGCGGCAATCCAGACACTGCCCCCGGTCCTAGCGGACCTACCGCCAGGCCCGGCGCTGGTCAGCGCCCTGGCCGGGGTCGACCCGACACGGTTGTGCCACGACGACTCCCTTACCTTCCTCGACGCCCAGCAGCGGCAGGAAAGCCACCAGCTCGGGGGGGAAACTGGCCGCGCTCGTGGAGGCCGGGCGGCGGGCCCCAGGCCCGCCCGGGCAGCTGCGCCGACTTGCCTGCCCCAGCCGATGGGCCGACGGGGAGATCGCCGCCCTGATGAACTGGACCGACCGTAAAGCTGCCGGCGAACTGTGCTTCGCCGAGTGGGTGGTCCCCGACCTGCCTCAGGTACACGCCGGGCTGCTCGCGGGACGGCTGGATCGGGACAAGGCGTGGGTGTTCGCCGATCACCTCAACGACCTGTCCGCACCGCTGCAAACCTCGATCTGGACCGCCCTGGTCGGCCCCGCCGCCGGGTGGACCGCCGGGAAACTGGCCAACCGGCTCCGGCGCATGATCCTGGAGACCGACCCCGATTGGGCGGCGCGGCGCTACCGCAAGGCGATCCACCAACGCGGTGTCACCGCCTATCTCGACCAAGACGGCACCATGACCATCAGCGGCCAAGGACTCGCCCCCGACGAGGCCGCCGCGGCGATAGCCCGCATCGACGAGCTGGCCGCTGGGATCCGCCGTGCCGGGCATCCCAGCCTGCTACCCCAAATCCGCGCCGACCTCTACGTCGGCCTGCTCGACGGCACCCTGCCACACCACAACCGCGCCGAGATCATCACCGCGATGCTCGAGCGTGTCCGCCCCGAAGACGCCGAACCCGCCCCGCCAGACACCACCGAAGACGGGGCCAGCGGCAACCAGGCCAGCGAAGAGCAGGGCCGCGAGAATGCCGACGGGACCGGTAGCGGTGTCCATGCCACGGATCGTGACACCGACACCGACGGCCACATCGTCTTCGGCGGGCTCACCCGCCGAAGACCACTCCCGCCGGTTGGTCGACCACCCCGGAGAAGCCGAGGCGGCAGCGTCGAACTACACATTCCCGCTGAGCTACTGGTCGCCCTGACCGGCGGCGGCCCCGGCGCGGTCCCCGCCGGGCTGAGTAGCTGGGCGCCGGTGCTGGCCGACACCGCCGCCCAGTACGCCGACCGCGAGCGTCTGTTGGCGCCGTTGGATGCCCGGCCCGGTGACCGGTTCCACCCGGGCCGAACCCTTGGATCCGCCGGCACCTGCGTCCGACGACCCGGACCCGCCACCGTTCTGACCCACCGCCCGAGGGCGGGCATGGGCGTTAGTCGTCGCCGATGCGGGTCAGGCTGAGGGTGAAGCTGACGATGATCACCTGGAAGCCGGTCACGGACAGCACCATGCCGACGATCGGCACCTGCATGGTGTCCATCACATTCAGCGCGCCGAATCCGGTGGCACCCCAGGTGGTCAGGGCCACCGCGAAACAGGCGACGCCGAGCAGGAACAACAGCCCGCCCAGCAGCAGGCCGCGCTCCAAAGAAAAGTGTGTCTGCAACCATCTCAGCCGGTGCGACGGGGAGAGGAGACCCAGGTGCGCGGCATACGACCGGGCCACCATGGCCAGCCCGAGGCCCTGCACGCCGAGCACGAACATGGTCGCGCAGGCCAGCATGCTGTGCAGGCCGAAGCCGATGCCGCCGACCATGTGCGGCCCGAGCGCCAGCCAGGCCAGCCCGAGCAGCCCCACCGTCTGCAGCAGCACCGACGGATACATCAGCAGCCAGCGTGGGCTGAACGCCAGCAGGAAGCGCAGGTGCCGCCAGCCGTCCCGCCAGGTGCGCAGGTGCGGCGAGCGGCTGCGGCCGTCCGGGCGCAGCGTGGTCGGCACCTCGCACATCCGCAGGTTCGCCAGCGACGCGCGCACCACCATCTCGCTGGCGAACTCCATGCCCGAGGTGCGCAGCCCCAACCCGAGCACCCGGTCCCGGCGGAACGCCCGGATGCCGCAGTGGAAGTCGCGCACCGGAATCTGGAAGAACAGCCGCCCCAGCCGGGACAGCACCGGGTTGCCGAGATAGCGGTGCAGGAACGGCATCGCACCGGCCTGGATGCCACCGAGGAACCGGTTGCCCATCACCAGGTCCGAGCCGCCGCGCAGCGCATAGAGGAAGTCGCCGAGGTCGTCGAGCGCGTAGCTGTCGTCCGCGTCCGCCATCAGCACGTACTCGCCCTGCGCGGCGGTGATGCCGGCCAGCAGCGCCGCGCCGTAGCCGCGCCTCGGCACGTCCACCACCCGGGCGCCTCGCCGTCGGGCGATGTCCTGCGAGCCGTCGGTGGACCCGTTGTCCGCGACCACCACCTCGCCGGCCACCCCGAGCCGGCGCAGCGACTCGTGCGCCTTGTCGATGCAGGTCGCCAGAGTCTCCGCCTCGTTGAGGCAGGGCAGCACCACGGACAGCTCGAGCGTCCGGTCCGCCTGCTCGGGGCGTTCCTGCTCGGGACGTTCCTGCTCGGGACGTTCCTGCTCGGGGCGTTCCTGCTCGGCTGTCCGCGCCGCTCGGCTGGACGTCATCGGGTCGCCGCCCCGTGGTCCTCGGCCGGCGTCGGGGCAGGCGGCGGCAGCGGGGTGAGGGTCCCGCGCAACATCCGCCCGGCCGCCGGCCAGTCGCCACCGGCGACCAGCCCGGCCGCCTTGACCAGCGCGTGCAGCCGCGAGGTCAGGTGCCAGCGGGCCGCGCGGGCCGCGCCGGGCCAGCCGGCCCGGGTCATGGCGGCGGCCGCCTCGGCGAAGTACCGCCGCTCCTCGGCGAACCGGGAGCCGTCCACCGCGCCGGCCGAGGAGACGCTCGCCGCGTGCCGCCGGTACTCGATGCCGGGCCGGTCGAGCAGTACCACCGACCCGCCGGCGCGCAGGATCCGCAGGTACAGGTCCAGGTCCTGCACAACGTCGTACCCGGGCCGGAAACCGTGCTCGACAAGGCAGTCCCGGCGGAACACCACGCTCGGGAAGTACATCCAGTTGCCGCGCAGCAGCGAAGCGGCCAGCCGCTGCCCGCCGGTCTCCAGGGGGCCGCCGAGGGCCCGTATCGAGCTGAGCCGCTTCACCCGGTCCACCAGCGGCATGACCGGCGCGCCCGCGCCGTCCACGATCCGCGCGCCGGTGTGCAGGAACGCCGCGCCGGGGAACTGCTCGGCCACCCGCAGCACCCGGCCGACGAAGTCGGGCAACAGCCGGTCGTCGGCGCCCAGGATCACCACCAGGTCGGCGGCGCTGGCATGCACGGCGCTGGCATCCACGCAGCGCTGGAAGTTGCGGTTGATGCCGAGGCGTTGCGAGTGGGCCTGGTAGCGGATCCGGGCGTCGCCGAGCTCCCGGAGCCAGTCGGCAAGCCCGGGGTCGCGCCCGGCGGCGGGACCGTCGTCCAGCACGGTCAGCCGCCAGCGCGGGTCGTCCTGCTCCCGTACGCTGATGATGGCCTGGCGCACCCACACGTCGTCGCCGTACGCGGGCAGCATGACGTGGAGCACCGCCGCAGAATAGCCACCTGCTCTGCCGCGCGACGCACGGGCGTACTGTTCGGCCGGTGATCTCCCGGGCGGCGCAACTGCGCGCGCGGCTCGTCACCGCCGCGCCGGTGGGTGGCGGCCTGATGCTGGTCGGGCTGGCCGCCTACGCGGTGCTGGCTTTGGCCGGGCACACGCTGACGCCCCGGGACTACTCGGCGGCCGCGAACATGTTCCTGATCACCGCGATCGTCGGCCCCGGGGTGTTCGCCGCGGTGGAGCAGCAGACCAACCACGAGGTCAGCGGCCGGCTGGCGGCGGGTTTGCGCATCCGGCCGGTGCTGTGGGCGATCCTCGCGGTCACCGCCGGGCTCATCGCGCTGATCACACTGGTGGTGTTGGCGCTGACGCCGGTGCTGGTGCCGAAGGTGTTCGCCGGGCACCTGGCGCTGGTCGTCGCGACAGTGCTCGCGGTCGGCGGCGCGGCGGCGGCCTACCTGTTTCGCGGCGTGTTCGGCGGGCAGCGGCGGTACCGGTGGTACGGGATCAGCCTGGCCGGCGAAGGCCTTTCCCGGTTGGTGCCGTGTGTGCTGCTGGCGGTGCTCGGCTGGACCAACGCGGACCGGTTCGGCTTCGTCTTCGCGCTGGGCTGCGGACTGGCCGCGCTGGTCACGCTGCCCGGGCTGGCGCTCGGGCGGCCGGGGGCGCGCCGGCGCGAGCTGGGCCGCCCGGTACACCCGGCCAAGGACCCGGACCGGGTGTCGCTGCGGGGAGTTGGCCGGCTGTCGGGGGCGATCGCGCTGCTGGCCGGCGCCTCCGCGCTGACCTTGATGATGATCAACCTGGGGCCGGTGGTGCTGACCTCGCGGCTGGGCACCGGGCACGCCGACGCCGAGCTCGCGGCCAGCTTCGTGTCGCTGTTCCTGCTGGCCAGGGTGCCGCTGTTCCTGTTCGGCCCGGTGCAGGCGTTCCTGCTGCCCGCGCTCACCGAGGCCGCCACCCGGGGCGACACGGCCCAGGTGCGGGCGAAGGTGCGGGTGGCGTTGCTCGCGGTGGCCGCCGTCGGGTTGACCGGCGCCGCGGTCGGCGGGCTGCTCGGGCCGTGGGCCACCACGGTGTTCTTCGCCGCGCCGATCCAGCTGCCCCGGGTGGTCGCGGTCGGGCTCGGGCTGGGCACGGTGGCCATGATGGCCTCGCTGATCCTGCAGCCCGCGCTGGTCGCGCTGCGCCGCAACCGGTCCGCGATGCTGGCCTGGGTGCTGGCCAGCGTGGTGTTCCTCGGGCTGCTGTTCACCCCGGAAGCAGTCATGTCGCCGTTGGCCGCCGCGGTCACCGCACAGGTGGTGGCGCCGATCCTGGTGACAGGGCTGATGGCGCTGTCGCTGCGCCGGGCACTGCGCGCGATGGACTCGGGCCGGCTGGAGCCGACCGCGAAAGGCCCAGCGCCTCAGCCGACCTCGGCGACGGTGACGAACTCGTTGTAGGTGAACACCCGCCCGGCCCACCGGGGCAGCGGGAAGGAACTGTGCGAGCGCGGCATGAGGCCCAGCGTGCTGCACAGCTCGCCCACCTCGTCGAACCCGCAGAACCGCACGTGCGTCTCGTCGCTGGCGAAACCGCGTTCCTGCGGGGTGATCACCACGACCACCGCGCCGGGCCGCAGCGACGGCAGGTACGAGCCGATGACCTCCAGCGCGGCGGTCCGGTCCATGTGCTCGACCAGGTGCGCGGCGAGCAGCCCGTCGAAGCTGCGCGGCGCGGCGTGCGGCGAGGCGCGGAACTCATCAGGGGTGTAGGCGGTCAGGCCGCGTCCTCGGCAGTGCGCGACGGAGTGCTTGTTGTGGTCCACTCCTACGCTGCCAGGGACCAGGT
Organism: Pseudonocardia sp.; assembly: GCA_036500625.1. Classification (GTDB taxonomy): domain Bacteria; phylum Actinomycetota; class Actinomycetes; order Mycobacteriales; family Pseudonocardiaceae; genus Pseudonocardia. The sequence continues at coordinate 7,460 of DASYBQ010000189.1, forward strand.
TGGCCAGGTTGCGCCCGATGCCGCAGCCCACGTCGAGCACCGCGCGGTCGCCGACCAGCCGCCGCAGGTTCCACCGGTACGGTGCCTGCACGTCCAGCAGCTGCTTCCAGCGGGCACCTTCCAGGCGGGTCAGCCGCGCGGTGTAGGACGAACCGTCAGTAGTTCCCATGCCTCCCGGCCCTCCCCAAGATCAGACCCCAAGATCAGACGCGGTCAGATATAGACGGCGACGACGAGCGCGCAGAGCCAGAGCACGGCCAGCACCTGCAGCACCCGGTCGGCCAGCGCGATCTCCTCCGGCTCGCCGCCGTTGCCGCCGTCCACATCGACCGCGTACCGAAGCACCGCGACCACGAACGGCACGATGGAGACCACCGACCACACCGAGTTGTGGTGCGCGGCGCGGATCTCGAACGCCCACAACCCGTACATCATGATCAGCACGGTGGCGGACAGTGTCCAGACGAACCGCAGGTAGGAGGCCGAGTAGCTCTCCAGCGACCTGCGGATCTTGGCGCCGGTCCGTTCCGCAAGCACGAACTCGGCGTACCGCTTGCCGGCCACCATGAACAGCGAGCCGAAGCCGGCGCAGAGCAGGAACCACTGGGACAGCGGGATGCCGGTTGCCGCGCCGCCGGCGATCGCCCGGATCAGGAACCCGGAGGCGACGATGCAGATGTCGACCACCGGCTGGTGCTTGAGCCCCAGGCAGTAGCCCAGCTGCACCGCGATGTAGACCGCGATCACGATCAGCAGCTCGGTGGACGCGGCCAGCGAAACCGCCAGCGAGGCCAGGAACAGCACTATCGCGGCACCGACCGCCAGCCTGACCGGCACCCGTCCGGAGGCGATGGGCCGGTTGCACTTGACCGGGTGTGCCCGGTCCTCTGCGACGTCGATCGAGTCGTTGACCAGGTAGACCGCCGACGCGGCGAGGGAGAACGCCACGAAGGCCAGCGCGACCTTGCTCAGCACGCTGCCCGAGCCGAGGTCGGCGCTGGCCAGCGGAGCGGCCAGCACCAGGACGTTCTTCACCCACTGCCGGGGGCGCAGCGCCTTGACCAGACCGCCGAACACGGAAGCGGGGGTCCGCCGGGGGGCGGTCGGGTCGGTGGACTGGGCGGGCGAGGTGGTGGTCACCGGCCTGCCGCCCGTCCGCGCCGCGCGGCTCGTCGCGCCGCGCGGTCTGTCACGCGCTTCGTCGCCGACGACGCCGCGAGGCCCAGCGCGGACCCGGCCAGCACATCGGTCGGGAAGTGCACACCCAGCACCAGCCGGGACAGCAGCATCGGCGGCACCAGAAGCCCCAGCAACCGGCCGGACCAGGACCGTCCCGCCACCCGGCCACCGAGCAGCCCGCCGAACAGTAGGGCGGCGGCGGTGGTCGAGCTTGCGTGCGAGGACGGGAAGCTCAGCCGGCTCGGCGTGCCGGCCAGCACCTGCACCGACGGGTCGTCCGGACGGGGGCGGCGCACCACCCGCTTGACCCCGATCGAGGCGCCGTGCGCGGCGGCGACACCCGCGGTCGCGTACAGCCAGCCACGCCGTTGCCGCCGGTCGAGTGCCGCCCCGAGCAGGCCGAACGCCAGCCAGCCCGCCGCGTGCTCGCCGAAGTGCGACAGCCCCCTTGCGGTGCTGACCACCGGCGGGTAGGCCAGCTCGCGCTGGACGGCGCCGAGCGTCTTCGTCTCAGCGGCGCGCAACCGGTCTCGCTCAGCACCCGAATCGAGAAGCGTGGTCGCCGCCAGTGGATCGGCCACTACGGACGCCTCCATGCTGTCGGGAAAGATTGTCCGTGCAGGTTTCGATGCTACGCGGCGCGCCGAAACCGATCTCGGCGGTATGGCCTTCGGCCTCGTGAGTGGAAAGGAACGCTATAGCGATCCTTTTCACTCACGACCCTGAGGCGAACCAGCGTTCCAGCACCAGCGCGACGCCGTCCTCGGTGTTCGGCGCGGTGCGCTCGTCGGCGGCGGCGAGCACGTCCGGGTGCGCGTTGCCCATCGCCACCCCGTGCCCGGCCCAGCGCAGCATCTCCACGTCGTTGGGCATGTCACCGAACGCGATGACGTCGGCGGCGTCGATGCCCAGCTCGCGGGCCACCTCGGCCAGCCCGGACGCCTTGGTCACCCCGGCCGGCGCCGCCTCGATCATGCCGCCCGGGTCGGAGAAGGTCAGCGACAGCCCGTCCCCGACCTCGGCGCGCAGCGTGGCCAGCATCTGGTCGCTGGTCAGCTCGGCGTGCCGGATCAACATCTTGACCGCCGGCTCGGCGACAAGGTCGCGCCGGGACTCCTCGACGAAGTCGCTGGCCCAGGTCGGCCGGTGGCCCTGCTCGACGCGGGGCAGCGCGGCCGGATCCAGCGCGGCCCGCCCGATCCGCTCCACCGCGAGCCAGCTGTCCGGCAGCACCCGCTCGCAGGCCGAGGCCAGCTCACCCAGCCGCGCCGGGGTGAGGGTGGCGGCGGAGAGCACCTGGTCCCGAGCCGCGTCGTAGCGCACCGCGCCGTTCGCGCAGACCGCGAGCGCCACCCCCGGCAGGTGCTTCACCACCGGCGGGATCCAACGCGGCGGCCGGCCGGTGACCAGCACGAACGGGGTTCCGCTCGCCAGCACGCCGCACACCGCCGCGATGGTGCGCGCGCTCATGGCGTCGGTCTCGGTGTCCGCCAGCAACGTGCCGTCCACATCCGATGCGACAAGGCGAGGTTGCTGCACCCGATGAGGCTACGGCGCCCGGTCAGTGTCCGCCGTCCGGCGCTCCGTTCATCATGCGCAACATCGGAAGGCCGCCGGTGCGCGCGAACCGGAGCACCAGCACCGCGGCCAGCAGCAGGAACACGATGTTCAGCCAGGTGGTGTAGTTCCACGAGATGCCCTCGGTCATGACCATCGCGGACCGCGTCACCGGCACCAGCCCGAGACCGCCGAAGAGCAGCTCGACGAGGTAACCGGCGCCGACCATGGCCAGGTAGAACGTGCCGAGCAGGGTGAGGGCCATCCGGGTGCCGTAGTAGCGGCGGTAGATGTTCAGTATCGGCAGGATCAACAGGTCGGCGAAGAGGAACGCGACCACGCCGCCGAAGCTGATGCCACCGTTCCACAGCACCGCGGCGAGCGGCACGTTGCCGATCGAGCAGACGAAAGCCAGTACCGCCACCACCGGCCCGACGATCGGCCCCCACAGCGCGGAGGCCAGCGGGTGCTCGGTGAAGAAGAACCCGTGCCAGAACGAGTCCGGCACCCACGCGCCGATCGCTCCGGCGATGAGCAGCCCGATCACCAGGTCACGCAGGATCGCCGCGACCTCCATGACGAACACGTGCGCCACCGAGGTGAACCCCTCGCCGGAGAACAGCCGCCGGGCGAACGAGCCGGGCCGCTGCACCGACATGTCCATCGCGGCGTGCCCCTCCATCGAGCCGGCGACACCCTTCTCCGCCTGCTCGCGCGCCGCGTCCAGCAGCCGCTGCCCAACGAACAGCCGGAACAGCAGCGCCACCAGCACGATCATGACCGGCCCGCCGACGAACTCGGCCACGGTGAACTGCCAGCCCATCAGCAACGCCAGGATGATCCCCAGCTCGACCACCAGGTTGGTGGAGCCGATCTCGAAGGCCATCGCCGCGGTGAAGTGCGCGCCCTTGCGAAACAGCGAGCGGGCCAGCGCGACGGCCGCGTAGGAGCACGACGAGGACGCCGCGCCCAGCACCGCCGAGACCGCCAGGGTGCCCGGCCGGTCGTCACCCATCAACGCCACGATCGTGGCACGGCGCACCACCGCCTGCACCACCGCCGACAGCGCGAACCCGAGGATGAGCGCCCACAGAATCTCCCAGGTCATCGAACCGGCCAGGGCCAACGCGTGCCCGATCGCGGACATCACCACACCTCCCTCTCCCACCTCCCCATTGATACCCCTAGGGGGTACCCAAGTCAAACGGAACCCGGCACGGCACACAGCAAACTGGCGGACGGCACACAGCGAGTGTGCGCGGCACACAGGTCGGGACATGTGTGCGGCGACCAACCGCTGTGTGCCGCCAGGTTTTGTCGGGGTTTGGTGCGAACATGTGTTCGTGTCAGAGCACGCCGCGGAGGCGCACATCCTGCATGCCGACCTCGACTCGTTCTACGCGTCGGTCGAGCAGCGCGATGACGCACGGCTGCGCGGCCGGCCGGTGATCGTGGGTGGCGGTGTGGTCCTCGCGGCCAGTTACGAGGCGAAGGCCTACGGCGTGCACACCCCGATGGGTGGGGCGGCGGCCCGGCGGCTGTGCCCGGAGGCAATCGTGGTGCCGCCGAGGATGGCCGCATACAGCGAGGCCAGCCGGCGGGTTTTCGAGGTTTTCCACGATACGACGCCGCTGGTCGAGGGGCTGTCCATCGACGAGGCGTTTCTCGACGTCGGCGGCCTGCGCAAGATCGCCGGGCCGGCCGAGGGGATTGCCGCCCGGTTGCGGGTCGAGGTCGCCGAGCGGGTCGGCCTGCCGATCACTGTGGGGGTGGCGGCCACCAAGTTCCTGGCCAAGGTCGCCAGCCAGGTGGCCAAGCCGGACGGGCTGCTGGTGGTTCACCCGGGCCGCGAGCTGGAGTTCCTGCACCCGCTGCCGGTGCAGCGGCTGTGGGGCGTCGGCGCGGTGACCGCCGAGAAGCTGCACAGCTGGGGGGTGCGCACGGTCGCCGACGTCGCCGCGTTGCAGGAGTCGGCGCTGGTTGCCCTGCTCGGCCCCGCCGCCGGGCGGCACCTGCACAGCCTGGCGCTGGGCCGCGACCCGCGCCGGGTGCAGACCGGGCGGCGGCGCCGCTCCATCGGGGCGCAGTGCGCGCTCGGGCGCTCCCGGCGGACGCCGGAGGAGATCGACGCGGTGCTCGCCGGCCTTGTCGACCGGGTCACCCGGCGGATGCGCGCCGCCGGTCGGCCCGGGCGCACCGTGGTGCTGCGGCTGCGGTTCGGCGACTACACCCGGGTCACCCGGTCGCACACGCTGACGCACCCCACCGCGCGGACCGAGCCGGTGCTCGCCGCCGCAAGGGCGCTGCTGGCGCAGGCACGGCCGTTGATGCACGCCCAGGGGTTGAGCCTGGTCGGTATCGCGGTGGCCAACCTCGGCAACGACGGCGCCGAGCAGCTGGAGCTGCCGCTCGCCGAACCCCGTGCCGGTCCCGGAGGTTGTCCCCGGGCCGGCCGCCGCGCCGAGCCCGTCGAGCCCGGGTCGGCGTTGGATGCCGCGTTGGACAGCGTGCGGAACCGGTTCGGCTCGGCCGCCGTGACCAGGGGAGCGCTGCTCGGCCGGGATTCGGGGGTGGCGGTGCCGTTGCTCCCAGACTGACCAGGCCGCTAATCCTCGCCCACCCGGGACGCCAGGATCTCGGCCAGCTCACCAGCCCAGGTGCCGGTACCAGCCGACGTCTCCGGCACCGTGGGTCAACACGAAGGCAGCCATCGGGTCAGCTCGAAGCGGCAGTGCCGTCGAGCAGCGCGGTCAGCTCGTCGACCGCGCGGCGCAGCTCGGTGCCGAATGCGGTCATCGCCTCGGCCACGTCGCGCCGGGTGCTCAGGTAGATGTTGAGCCGGTCCGGCAGCAGCACGTAGGCCACCCCGATGCACCGGGAGCTGGTCGAGCCGAAGCCGAAGTAGTCGATGTTGACCGAGGGGGCCGAGCTGGTGCTCAGGTAGTCCTCCCGCATGACTGTCCAGCCCGGCGAGTCGTAGAGTGCCAGCGGCTCGGTGGCGCCCAGCTCCGAGCCCCGGCGGCGCGCGATGAGCTGCAGCTCCCACAGGTGCTGCTCGGGGGCCCGGCCTTGCTGGCAGTCCTTCGCCCTGGCCACGTGCGCCTCGGCGGCCGCGCGGAACGCTTCGGCGCGCGCGGCCGGCTCGGTGTCGGCGTCCTGCATGGCCGCGACGAAGCGGAGCACCTCCGGGGTGACCACCCGCATTGCCTCGGTGCGGCCGAGTCGGAACTGCCGGGTGGCGATCGACTCGTAGGTGGCGCCGATCAGTCCCTTGGCCCGCTGGTGCGCCAGCTGGTAGGCCATCTGCACGAAACTGTCCGGTGACATGCCCAGCTTCTTCACCCGGTCGGTGCCAAGGTCGGTGAACGACAGCGCCTTGGTCGCGGTGTTGTCCGCGAATGCCGCGAAGTCCTGCGCCGCCTCCCGCACCGTGGAGCGCAGCTCCTCGTCCAGCAGGAACTCGAGCGGCTGGAACGGCGGGCGCCCACTGGCCAGCGGACCCTGCTCGGCCTCGCGCGGGGTCAGGATGCTGTCGGTGAAGCTGAGGATCGTGGTGCCGTCCAGCTCGCAGTGCTCGATGTTCAGCCCGGCCCGTCCGTCCGGGAACACCACGATGGACAGCGCCTTGTCGAACCACCGGTTGCCGCTGTCCCCGTGCAGCAGCTGGTCGCACGCCGCCTGGTCGTCGCTCACCTCGGCCGAGTCCAGGCACAGGCACAGCAGCGCCGTCTCGACGGTCTCCAGCGCCTCGGCGTTCACCGGGCTGTGCTCGCGCAGCGCCTGGCGGGCCCGTGCCCAGTCGGCGCGGGCCATCGTGGTCAGGTGCCCCACCGCGTCGAACGGCCGCGGCGCACCGCCCGGCCCGCGCACCGACTGCCGCGCCGACTCCCGCACCGCGCGCAGCGTGGCCGCCAGCTCGGCCATCGGGTACGGCCGGCCCGCCGCGTCGCACACCTCCACCCTGGCCATCCGCCCGCCGGCGAACACCACGATGTGCCGGGCGGGCGAGGGCCCCGGCCAGTCACCCCGGTACGGCGAGCGGACCGTGTCCAGTTCCTCGCCAGGGATCCGGGTGGTGGAGAACAGGTACTTGTACTGCTCCATCGACTGTGGCTGACCGCGCAGGAACACCGGCGGCACGCTCTCCGAGTCCAGCTGGCGCTTCAGCCGCAGCGCCGCCGAGACCAGGTTCGCCGCCCTGCTCAGCTGCGGTCCTTCGCCGTCGACCGGGATGTCCTGGCCGCTGGTGTCGCGCAGCAGGAAGAAGAAGTTCGCGTTGAGCGCGATGCGGTCGCGGCGGCCCAGGTAGCGGTACGGCCAGAAGGCGTCCAGCCAGCTGTGCACGCCGGGCTCGTTGTCGTAGCCGCGCAGCGCGTCCTGCAGCAGCCACGCGGAGCTGTCCGGCGCCAGGAACTCTTCCACCGAGGCGCGGGTCCGGTCCAGCTGTTCGCCGGTCAGCAGCGGCGTGCACCAGTCCAGGAACCGGGCGCAGCTGTCCTTGAGCTCCGGCAGCGGGACACGGGGCAGCAGATGCTCGTGACCGAACGTGCGCGTCGAGTAATCTCCGTCGCTGGTCATCCTCATCCTCAGGTTAAGCCGGCCGGCGCTCGACGGCATATCCCGGTAAGGATGGGGTAGGTGGGACGCAATGTATTCAACGAGGGAGGCTGGACCGCTGTGTCCGGAACGGAAACCCCGGTGATCGCCCGCCTGCTGAACACCGCGCGATACCCCCTGACCCAGCCGGGGAGCGTGGCATGGCGGCACACAGTTTCCCATGCCCGGGCGGCGCTGCGTGGCGGCGGCTGTTGCGTGTTGTCCGATTTCATCGCACCCGAGCTGGTCGACACGCTGCGCGCGCAGAGCGCCGCGATGGCGCCGGCCGCGCACTACCGCGTCGAGACGGTGAACGCCTACAACATCGCGCTGGACACCCCGCTGCCGGCGGAGCACCCGGGCCGAGTCCGGATGCAGCGGGGCAACGCGTTCGTGCCGAGGGACAAGATCCCGGCGGGCGCGGTGATCCAGCGGCTCTACACCGAGCCGGTGTTCCAGCGGTTCGTCGCGGACTGCTTCGAGCTGGCGCAGGTGCACGAGCTGGCCGACCCGCTGGCCTCGCTGTGCCTGAATGTGGTGCCGCCCGGCGAGTCGCACCCGTGGCACTTCGACGTCAACGAGCTCACTGTCAGCATGCTCACCCAAGCCGGCGAGGGCGGCATCTTCGAGTACTGCCCGAACATCCGCTCGGCGGACGCGGAGAACTTCGACGACGTGCGTGCGGTGCTGGACGACCGAGGCGAGCACCTGGTCCACCGGCTGAGTTTGCGGCCCGGCGACCTGCAGTTGTTCCGCGGCCGGTACGCGCTGCACCGGGTCACCCCGGTGCGCGGCACCGTGGCCCGGCACACCGCGATCCTGGCCTACACCCAGCACCCCGGCGTGGTCAGCAGCCTGGAGCGCACCCGCCAGCTGTTCGGCCGGGTGACCCCGGAGCACCGGGCGGCCATCCGGCGGACGGTCCGCGCCGACCGGCTGCTCGACTAGCGAAACATCTCGGCCCACTGCACAACGGAGCGGACTGTGTACACGCGCCGGCCGCGTGGTCCGTCGGCCTCAGGAGGGCGGGCCGGCGGCCAGCACGATGGTGGCATCGTGTTGCTGGCCGTCCGTGCTCAGCCAGAGCATCCGGACCTGGTCGCCCGGATGGCGCTGGCCGACCAGCGAGGTCAGCGTGTCCGCCGAGTCGATCCGCTGGCCGTCGAAGGACATGATCGTGTCGCCCTGCGCCAGACCGGCCTGCTCGGCTGGCGAGCCGGACACCACCTGGGCCACCGGCACGCCCTGGGCGCTGTCACCGCCGTCCAGCGCGGTGGACGGCAACGCGTCCGCCGCCGCGCTGAGCACGCTCACCCCCAACATGCTGCTCGGGCCGATGTGCACCACGTCGGACGCGGCACCGGAGCGGATCTGGTGCACCACGCCGATCGCCTGGTTGATCGGGATGGCGAACCCCTTGCCACCCGGTGTCTGGTAGCGGAAGTTGACCGAAGCGGCGGTGTCCATGCCGATCACCTGGCCGCTCGCGTTGACCAGCGGCCCGCCGGAGTCGCCCGGCTCGACGTCGGCGGCGACCTCGATCAGCCCGGACAGCCGTTCGACGCTGCTGCTGAGCTCGTCCCTGGTGGCGATCGCCCGACCCAGCGCGACCACCTGGCCGGGCGAGGTCTTCGGTGTGCCGCCCACCCCGCCGGCATTGCCGATCGCCGCGATCGAGTCACCGACGGCGACCGTGTCGGAGTTGCCCAGCGGCGCGGTGCGCAGCCCGGATGCGCCGCGCAGCTGGAGCACCGCGACGTCGTGCGCGCGGTCGTAGCCGACGACCGAGGCGGGATAGCTGCGGCCGTTACCCACATCGGTGACCCGGATGCTGGTCGCACCGTTGATCACATGGTTGTTGGTCAGCACCTCACCGGTGGGGCTCAGCACGATCCCGGTACCGGCGCCGGCGGCGTCCTGCAGGCCCAGCTCCACGTTGACGTTCACCAGCGCGGGGCTGACCTCGTTGGACAACGCCGTGACCGCGGCACCGCGCAGCGGGCCGGCCGGCGCAACCGAGGGCCTGGGCGCCGGCGCGACCGCCTCGTCCCCGCCTGCCGGGTCGGCCAACAGGGAGAACCCGCTGATCCCGCCGACTGCCGGGCCGTATGCCATCGCCACGGTGGCCACCAACGCCAGCACCAGCAGGAACAGGAACGCGCCGACGGGGTTGTGCTCCCGCTGCGGCTTCTGCGGTGCCGAGCGCTCCGGCGGCGCGGGCGGCCATGGACCTTGCGGCCCGGGGTAGGCCCGCTGAGCCGGTATCTGGGCACCCGGTGCCATGTATCCGGCCGGCGGGGGGCCGGCTGGGGACGTGGGCCGATAGTGTGGCGGGCCAAGTTCGCTCACCGGCCGTCCTCTCCGTACCCGACACCTCGGGCGCCTCCAGCGGTTGCCCTCACCCGAGAGCACCCTGATGCTCAGCGTGAGAAACCACTCTGCGTGCCACCATCATTCTTCGGACACCATTGTCACTCAAACAGGTTTAATCCGCCGTAACCCAGCGTTGCCAACACGGGCCGTGTCGCCCACCGGGCACCAGCCGGCGCCGAGCCGCCACCGCCAGGCGCTCGCAACGCGGCGCGGTGATCGCGAGGTTGATCCCCGGGCAGGGCCAGCCGCTGGCCGACCTGATCGGCTCGGGAAAACCACGCCCGGCCACCCTCACCGGTCCCGCGCCCCGCCCGGCCGGCGAAGTCCGGACCGACCATGAGGCGGGCGAGTTGCTGCGCGGGATGCGCGAGGACGAGCGCTACTGATGATCTACCTGGACACCGCCGCGTTGGTGAAGCTGGTCCGCCGCGAGCCAGAGACCGACACCCTTGCCGTCTGGCTCGATGAGCGAGCCGGCCTGCCCTGGGTGGCCTCGACCCTGATCGAGGTGGAACTGCCCCGCGCACTGCGCCGAAGTGAGCCGAGCCTGCTGGCGGTGATCGCGCGGGTCGCTCGCTACGAGACCGTCCGTTCGACCGCCTCGGCCTACCCGGACCCGACCCTGCGCTCACTGGGCGCGATCCACCTCGCCACCGCCAGTGGCGTCTTCGGCGCCCGGCTCACCGCGTTCGTCAGCTACGACCAGCGACTGCTCGCCGCTGCCTCGGCGGCGGGTCTACCCATCCGAAGCCCCGGAGCACCGCCTCCGACGAGCGCCGGCTAGCCCACCGGCGACACGCGGCGCGGGCCCCGGTGGCCACCCGGGGATGCGGTTCATCCCGCACGGTCAGGGGTGCAGGCCGTAGCTGTGGCTGTCGTAGTTGTGGCTGTCGTCGTAGTTGGAGTGGTTGGCGGAGTCGTCCATGTCGTGGCTGTCTGTGTGCTGCGCGTCCTGGTAGCTGCTGTGCGTGCTGTGGTCCGACTCGTGCTGGTCGGCGTTCTGGTCGGTGTAGCCGTGGTCGCCGGCCGCATTGACCGAAGTGCTGCCGGAGCCGGAGTTGTGCGCCAGTGTGGTGGTGTCGTTCTTGGTGCTGTGCCCGCTGGCGTCGCCGCCGACCGAGAAGCTGCCGCCGTCGCCGGTGCGCAGGCCGTGCACGTCCGCGGTGCTGGCGTCGCCGGAGCCGAACGCGGTGGTGGAGTCATCGCCGGTGTTGGCCAGGTTGTCATTGCCGACGACGTTGTGGTCGCCGCTGGTCAGCGTGCTGTCCCGGATGCCGTGGCCGGCCGCGACCGAGCCTTCGCCGGAGGCCACCACCGGGTCGTTGTCGATGTGCTGGTCGAAGTCACCGCCGCCGGTGTCGATGTCCTGGTGCACCGAGTTGTCGATATTGGTGTCGTGCTCGTCTATGATCTTGTAGTTGTTGGTGATGTAGTGGTTGAGATACTGCGGCGCCGACTCGTGGTGGCTGTAGTGCCGGGGCGGCGGCAGGTGCGTCGAGCCGTGGTGCCCGCCGTCTCCGTTGCGGTCGCTGCCGTGCGCCGACTCGTCGTCAACCGCCAGGCACAGCACGTCGTGCATGTCGCCCGCGGTGACGTTGTCGAAGCCGTGCGCCGAGGCGTACCCGGCCGGGTCGGCCTGGAAGGCCTCGCGCGCGTCCGGGTCGCGCAGCAGGCTGAGGATCCAGTCCAGCAGCGAGGTGGTGGCCATGATTGATCATCTCCTGGACGGTGTGACCGATAGTTGCCCACTCACACATAACTAGGTGGTGGCCATGCCGTCGAAGAGGAAGCACCCGGGCCACGGTCAAATCACTGGATAGTGACCGATCCACCCTCGAACGAGTTGTCCACAACGGCCTCGCTCAGGAGGACGGAATCCGGCAGCCGCCGCCAGAGTAGATCGGCCCGGACATCACCGGCCGGCCTGGCGGCGGGTTGACCTCGGCCGGCACCTTGCCGGTGATCCGGTCCATACACGCCGACACGGCCGACTCCGAGCCGCCGCGACCGTCCACCCACATGTCCAGGTGGGTGTCCGAGCCGGACGAGGCACTGCTCGCCCCGGAGTCCTCGATGATCACATAGCGACGCACCGTGGGCAGGTAGAAGCGGGTACCCGGCCGGTACTTGGTCTTCGGCACCGCGACCGTGATCGGGTCCGCGTAACTGCCGGTGCCGCCCGCCTCCTTGTGCAGGATCGGGTTCCCGACCTCGGCGGACCCGGCCGGAGTGTTGTCCCACCACGAGTAGCCGGTCAGGTCGATCGTGACCTGCTTGCCGGCGGCCTTCTTGGTCGCCGTCCCGTCCGGCTTTCCCGCCTTGCCCGATGTGGATGACTTGTCTGATGTGGATGACTGGCGCGGTGTGGACAAGCTGGGCGATGTGGATGGCTTGGTCGCCGAGGGCGCGGGGAGGTCCAGCGCGGGGCCGTCCGGGGCGGCGGCACCCGGGGGCGCCGCGCCGGGCACCGGAGCGGGCCGAGGCACGGCGGCCGGCGCGGCGACATCGGTGCGCGGCGCGTCCGGCTCGCCGGAAGCCGGCCGGACCAGCAGTGCCACCCCCAGCACCAGCGCGGTGGTGCCGAGCGCCGCGCCGACGATCAACGGGGTGCGCGAACGCGGCCGGGCCGCCCTGGCACGCCGGTGCGTCGAGCGGGGACGCTCCTCGTCTTCGGTCTGGAGGTCCACCAGCTCAGCGTGGGATGCCACCAGCTACCCCCTTCCGGGTCGAGGGGTTGCGCGGCCCGGCCGCTCCCCGCTCGAGCGGGGAGCGAAGCAGGGGGAATGCCGGCCGGGCAGCCCCGCTCAGCAGAGTAGGTAACGAGGTTGCTTACCAGGCAGCGTGCAGAGGGCAACGGTCGAGCCGGCGCGGTAACCGGCGGTTTCATCCGTTGCGCACCGCCGAGGCGAAACACCGGCCGTACCGGCGCACAGCGGGCGCGGCTGTGCCGGCGCACGGTGCATCCCCCTGCGCTGGCGATCAGCACGCTATTCTCCCCACACGATCGGGCGACGGCGCAGCGACGGGGCCGCTCGGCGCAGAGGGGCATAAGGCAGCATGTGCTACCGCGAGTTGGGCGACGCCACGTCCGCCGCCGGCCCACCGACATCCTCGGCCGGGCCGCCGACGTCCTCGGGCGGCCCACCGACCTCGGCTGGCGGCCCACCGACCTCCGCCGCCAGTCGGGAGCCGGATGTCGAGTTGCACGGCACTGGGCCGAGCCGGCCGTCCCGGCGCGGCGCATCCGGGACCAACACGATCCCGGCCCGGGGGCAGCTCGGCGCCGGTCTGGTCGATGTGCCGCCGATCCCGGTGGTCGAACCGGCCAGCGCGCTGCTGACCAACCCTTCGGTGCCGCAGGACCGCCGGTTCTGCGTCCGCTGTGGCCGCCCGGTCGGCCGGGCCGAGGGCGGCCGGCCGGGCAGCACCGAGGGCGTCTGCCCGAAGGACGGCACACCTTTCTCCTTCTCCCCCGCGTTGGACCCTGGGGAGCTGGTCGCCGGCCAGTACGAGGTGCGCGGCTGCCTGGCGCACGGCGGGATGGGCTGGATCTACCTCGCGGTGGACCGCAACGTCGACAACCGCTGGGTGGTGCTCAAGGGTCTCCTCAACTCCGGAGATGCGGACGCGATGGCCGCCGCCGTGGCCGAGCGCCGGTTCCTCGCCGAGGTGAACCACCCGAACATCGTCAAGATCTACAACTTCGTGCAGCACCAGGGCGGCGACGGCGCAGCGGTCGGCTACATCGTGATGGAGTACGTCGGCGGTTCGTCGCTCGGCCAACTGATGGCGCGACGCCCGGAGAGCAGCCGGGGGGCGCTGCCGGTGGCGCAGGCGATCGCCTACGCGCTGGAGGTGCTGCCGGCGCTGGGCTACCTGCACGCAAGGGGGTTGGCCTACTGCGACTTCAAGCCGGACAACGCGATCCAGTACGAGCGGCAGCTCAAACTGATCGACCTCGGCGCGGTGATCCAGATCGCGGACCAGCGCAGCGCGGTGTACGGCACGCTCGGCTACCAGGCCCCGGAGATCAACGAGGCCGGACCATCGGCGCAGTCGGACGTGCACACCGTCGGCCGGTCGCTCGCGGTGCTGACGCTGGGCATGCCACCGACCCGAGGCGGCCGGCCGACCCCGCTGCCGGGCGAGCACCCGGTGCTGGCCGCGCACGAGTCGTTCCACCGCCTGCTGCTGCGCGCCACCGACCCCGACCCGCCGCGCCGGTTCTCCTGTGCCGAGGAGATGGCCGAACAGCTCGACGGGGTGCTGCGGGAGGTGCTCGCCGCCGAGGAGGGCCGGGCCGTACCGGCGACCTCCACCCGGTTCGCCCAGCCCAGGGGCAGCTTCGCCGCCAGCCTGCTGCTCGGTCCGGCCGGTCCGGCGGACGCCGACGGGCCCAGCCGGCCCGGCCGACCGGATCCGGCCCGGGTGGCGGCACTGCTGCCGGTGCCGTTGGTGGACCTCACCGACCCGGGCGCCGGGTTGCTCGCCACCCTCGACACCGAGGACCGCGACGCGGTGACCTCGGCGGTCGAGGCGGCACGGGGCCAACTGCCCGAGCTCAGCCTCGAGCTGCGGCTGCGCCTGGTCCGGGCCCACCTGGACTCCGGCGACCCGGCCGCCGCCGATGCCGCGCTGGACGAGCTGACCACCCAGCACCCCAGCGACTGGCGGCTGGACTGGCTGCGCGGCCTCACCGCGCTGCACGCCGCCGCCGGCCGGGGCGACGCGGCCGAGCTGGATCGGGCCGCCGCCGCTTTCGACATCGTGTACGCGACGCTGCCCGGTGAGGCGGCGCCGAAGTTGGCGCTGGCCGCGACCGCCGAGTGCGCCGGGCGCGACACCGACACTGGCGCCGGCGCCGGCGCCGGCGCGGCACGGCGCTACACCATGATCGCCCGGCCGGACCCCGGACTGGCCGATGCGGTGTTCGGCCGGGCCCGCACGGCGCTGCGGGCCGGTGACCGGGTGGGTGCGCTGGCCGCGCTGGACGCGGTGCCGCACACCAGCAGCCACTACGTCGCCGCGCAGCTGGCCGCGGTGACCGCCACCCTGCTCGGCCGGTCCGACTCCCAGGACAGCGAGGTCGGTGAACCGGCGCTGCGCGCGGCCGAGGCCCGGGTAGCGCGACTCGACCTGGACACCGCCACCGAACTTCGGTTTCGTGCCCGGCTGCTGACCGCCGCGCTGCGGCTCGCGCCCGCCGACCAACCGGCACCTGACACCACGACGTTCCTCGGGTTGCCGTGGCGGCAGCGCGAACTGCGCCTCGGTCTCGAGCGCTGCCTGCGCGGGTCGGCCCGGCTCAGCGCCGACCGGCGCGAGCGGATCGCGCTGGTGGACCTTGCCAACTCGGCACGCCCCCTGACCTGGACATAGCCCCCGAGAAAGATGGTGTCTGACTCACATGACTCGACGATGACCGCCGGCAACAACGGCAACAACGCCGGCGACAACAGCGACACCGCCGGCACGGCTGGCGTCGACGACACCGTCGAAGCGGACTCGCGGGGCGACCGGGTGCGGACCGACCTCGGCATCCTGGCCGGGGTCAGCGACCGGGGCCTGGTGCACGCCCGCAACGAGGACGCGATGGCGCTGGGCAACCGGGGCAATCGGGCCGCCGCGGTGGTGTGCGACGGGGTGTCCACGGTCCGGGATCCGCAGCTGGCCGCGCGGGCCGCCGCCGACGCGGCATCGAGGGTGCTGCTCGCCGACCCACCACGCCATGCGACCAGCGCGAGCGCCCGCGCGCTTGCGCAGGCCGGCAACCGGCTGGTCCGGGCGGCGGTGACCGAGGCGGCCGAGGCGGTGGCCCGGCTCGGGGAGTCCGACGAGCCGGACCCGCCGGCCTGCACGCTGGCGTGTGCCCTGGTCGGTGACTCGGTGCTTACTATCGGCTGGGTGGGCGACAGCCGGGCCTACTGGCTGGCCGAGCCCGGCTCCGAGGAACCGTCCCGGCTGCTGTCCACCGACCACTCGTGGGCCACCGCGATGATCGAGTCGGGCCGGATGGACGCGGCCACCGCGTGGGCCGACCGGCGCGCGCACGCCATCACCCGCTGGCTGGGCCGGGGCGGCGAGCCCGAACCGGAGGTGCTGACCTGGCGTCCGGACGGATCCGGTGTGCTGCTGGTGTGCAGCGACGGGCTGTGGAACTACCTGTCCGAGCCGGACGAGTTGGCCGACGTCGTGCTGCCCGCGCTGGCGGAGGGCGCGAGCCCGCTCGAGGTGGCCGGCGAGCTGACCGACCTCGCGCTGGACGCCGGCGGCCGGGACAACATCACCGTGGTCGTCTGCCCCGTACCCCTGGGGTCGTGAGTGAAAAGTAACGCTATAGCGTTACTTTTCACTCACGAGGCCGGAGGCTGGTCCTGGTAGCAGGCCGGGGGTGGTTGTGGGACGGGGTTGAGCGAGTTGCCGAACCAGCGCTGGTCGCTGGCTGCCAGGCTGCCGTCCGCGCGGCCCCGCTCCAGCACCCCGTTGACGAAACGCACCAGGTCGGTGGCTTGCG
>DASYBQ010000190.1:0-1924 GCA_036500625.1 Pseudonocardia sp.
CACGCCGCCGCCCTGCGCAACGTGTTCAACCGCCTGCTCGGCTGCCTCTACCACTGCCTGCAAACCGGTCAGAGCTACAACGAAGCCACCGCGTTCCCCACGCCCCAAGACCAGCCCGAGCCAGCCGCCGCTTGACAATCAACAAGATCGGAGGTCTGGCGTCGGACGGCGTGAGGTTGGGGAGGGTTCCGCCGCGGGTAGCGCCGACGGGGCCCAACCGGTCAACCGTGCGAGTTCGAGCCGCCGGAGGAGGAGGTGCGTTTCAGCTCATACTTCTTGCCCTTCTTCCAGCAGCTGAAACCGTACTTCTGGTAGTCGGAGGCGTTCTGTTGCTCACATTGCTGACCGGTCTGCAGGCATCTCGATTGGCCACCGACCACCCCGGCGACATATCCCGTAGCGCACTTACCGGCCGAGCTGCCCTCGGAGGTAGTCGAAGACGAGTGGCCACAGCCGCTGAGTGCGATCGCCAACGCCACCAGCAGAAGCGCCGCCGTTGCGAACCGGACGCCGAGTAAACCGCGCATCCACTCTCCCCGGCACCGGTAAACCACGAGCCTTAGTACCCCGCGCGGAGATGAATTAGGCATCGAGCGGGGCGTTCGCTCAGAGCCGGGTTGGCCCGGGCTGAGTCTCGGCGATCCGGCTCTTCAGGCATGATCACCTCGGAACACAGCGGGCTCCGGGGTGCCCTCGGTATGTGGGTACCGTGACGCTCGTGCTCTGCCTGGTCGAAGCCTGGGTTACCGGCGCGGCTTCAGCCCGTGTGCGAGGGACGGCGCGTCGAGCGGTAGGCGCACCCGCGGCGATCAGCCACACTCTCTCACCGAGTCCCCGCCCCGATGGGGACAACCCAGTGCGACCGGCCGGCAGAGCACCTGCCGACCCGCGCCCAGGAGACTGGGCCGCCGGTGGCCTCGACTCCGTCCCGCGCCTGAGCCAACCAGCGCGGGTACGCACCGCGCGTCGGTCACTGGGATCATCGCCATAGCGGGCCACGACGCGGACTTCCGGGCCGGGCCTGGGACCGGAGATATGTCGGGAGTTAACTGTGTTTGACGACTTCGGTGGCGGCGCGGGCAAGGGGGGTGCGGGGTGGCGGCGGTCGGGCTTGGTTGGGTGCGCGCCCGGTGTGGGAGATGAGGATGAGCAGTGCGGCGAGGAGATAGTTGGCGACCAGGGAGGAGCCGCCGTAGGACAGAAACGGGGTGGCCAGCCCGGTGTCGGGGATCAGATTGGTGACACCGCCCACGACGATGAACACTTGCCAGCCGATCGTTAGCGACAGCCCGACGGCGAGGAGTTTGCCGAAGCTATCGCGCACGTCCAGCGCGGCGCGTAGCCCCCGGGTCACCAGCATCAAATACACGACCAGAACCGCGGCCAGGCCGAAGAGGCCGAGTTCCTCACCCAGGCTGGCGATGATGAAATCGGCGTTGGACAGCGGTACCAGCTCGGGTCGCCCTCCACCGAGCCCGGTGCCGCCGACCCCGCCGGTACCGAGCCCCAACAGGGCCTGCACGACCTGGTAGCCGGTCCCCGACGGGTCCGCGAACGGGTTTTCCCATACTTGCACCCGGATTCGTACATGGGCGAAAAGGTAGTAGGCGGTCACCGCCGCGGCGGTGAAGAACACCAGCCCAAGCAGCACCCACGATACCCTCGCGGTGGCGACGTAGATCATTCCCAGTACCACGCCGAAAATCAGCAGCGAAGCACCCAGCTCGCGCTCTAAGGTCAACACCCCTACTGATAAACCCCACCCGATCAGCAGCGGCGCCAGGTCACGAGCGCGGGGAAAACCCACCCCCAGGATCCTGCGGCCCGCGGTGACGAACAACTCGCGCTTGGTCACCAGGAACGCCGCAACAAACACGATGATCAAGATTTTGGCGAATTCGCCCGGCTGGATCGAGGCTGGACC
>DASYBQ010000191.1:0-3445 GCA_036500625.1 Pseudonocardia sp.
GGTGATGGATCTCGGCGATCGCGTCCTGTGCTCGCCGGTTCGGGCGGAACCCGTATGAGCACGGTTTGAAGTCCGCCTCAAAGATGGGTTCGAGCACCAGTTTCAGGCTGGCCTGGACCACGCGGTCGGCGATGGTGGGGACGGATGATTCATACTGCCCCTCCTGCAACCGCGTGTCGGGATGATTCTGGATTGGTGTTGATGTGCCCTGGTCAGGACCGCTGCGTTCGCGGGTTTGTTGGTGTGAGCATGGCAGGTGGCACCGACATTTCGGTGGCCTCAGCGGCGTCGGCGGGGCTTGGTGCGGCGCGCGGCGGGGTTGAGGTGCCCGGATTGCTCGATCCGGGTGCGGCATTCTGCCTGGATCTGGTCGTTCCAGGGGATGTTCAGTCGGTTGCCTGGGCCGCGCCGTGCGCTGAGTTGCTCGGTTTCGATCCAGTAGTAGATGACGCCGATGCTGCAGCCCAGTTGGTAGGCGGCTTCGGTGACGCTGACCTCGCCTTCGGCGGCGGGGGACGGCGGGGCGGGGAGCTTTCGGGGCCGGGCGGTGCGGTCCAGGTGGGAGGGCTGTTGAAGGAGGGTGTGACAGTCGGTCTGGGTCTGATCGTTCCAGGGGATGCAGAACCGGTTGCCCGAGCCGCGGCGGGCGGCTAGTTGCTCGGTGTGGATCCAGTGGTAGACGACAGTGGTGCGGCAGCCGACTCGGCGGGCGGCCTCGGCGACGGAGATCTCCCCGGCGGTGAACGGGGCCGGGGTCGGGATCTTGTGGGCGTGGCGGATCCATTGGACGGCGGCGATGTCGAACGGGCGGTCGTGGCCGGTGCGCAGCCCGGCAGTGTTCAGCTGGGTGACCAGTTCGTCGTTGCTGGTGGTCGGCCCGAGCCGTTTGACCAGGTCGATGGCGGCGGCCGGGGACCGCTTGGCGGTGCCTGGATGCAGGACCCGGGCCGCGGTGAGCTTCTCGGTGGCGCCGGTGTGCCAGCGGATCCCGATGCGCACCTGGTCGGGATGCTGTTGGGGGAGCAGGGTGACATCGGCGATCAGGGTGCGCAGCAGCCGTTTGCGGTCCTTGTTGCTGGTGGTGGAGGCGTGCCAGAGCGCGGGCAGATCAGCGGCGAGTTTCTCCAGGTCGGCCTGGCTGGGCAGCGGCGGCAACGCGTCGTGGGTGGCCTCCAATGCCTGCTCGGCCTCGGCGAGGACGGCGAGTTTGGTCTCCCACCGGGCTTCCAGGGTGCGGGCGACCAGCCGGTTCTCCGGTTCGACCTGGTGGAAGGAACGCTCAGCCCGGTCAGCGTCGTAGCGGGCGCGCTCTACTGCCAGCTGCGCGGCCCGGCCGAGGCGTTGATGCCGGCCCGCGACCTGGTCGGCAGCCGACAGGGCCAGGGCGACCTGCTCGGGGCTCAGCGCCCGGAGCAGAGCGGCCGCGACGGCCTCGTCGATGGTGTGAGCAGCGACGGATCGGCACGTGGGCGTGGTCAGCCGGTCGGCGCGCGAGCTGCACTCATAGGAGGGCCGCTGGTCGGTGTGGTAGTTGGTGCGCATCGGCTTGCCGCAGCTGCCGCAGGCGATGATGCCCTGACACAGGGCACAGCCCTCACGCGGCGGGCGGGCCCCGGTGTTGGTGCGGTTGGCGGCCAGCTTGGCCTCGTTGGCCAGGTAGTCGGCCCAGGTGATGTATCCGTCGTGGTGGTCTTTGATCAGCACGGGCCACTCGGCCCGCGGCCGCTCGGACATGGCGGTGTGCACGGTCCCGTCGGGGTCGAGGGTGCGGCGGGAGACGTACCGGCCGAACACATACGCCCCGGCGTAGGCAGGGTTCTTCAAGATGCCGCAGACCCGGGCGTGGGTGAGCTTGCCCCACCGCAGCTGACCGGCCCAGACCCCGCCGTAGGCGCGCAACGGAAACCGCCGGTCGGCGAACGCCGCGACCACCGCGTAGGCCGAACCGCAGGCGGCGAACGCGGTGAACACATCGCCGATGGCGGCCTGGACTTCGGCATCGGGGTCGATCACCGTGTCGCGACCCGGCTCGCCGTGCTCCTGGTAGACCAAGCCGACCGGCAGCGGGGTGCGCAACTCGCCGCGGGCCGCGGCGGCCCGCTTGGCCTCCTGCAGCCGCCCGGCCATCACGTGGAGCTCGACTTCTCCCATGGTCCCCTTGAGCCCGAGCAGCATCCGGTCGTTGACATCGCCGGGATCGTAGACGCCGTCGGCGTCGATCAGCAGCGTGCCGGTGATCTTGGCGAACTCCATCAGCCGGGCGACGTCGGCGTTGGATCGGGCCAGCCGGGAGATCTCGATCCCGAAGATCGCACCGACCTCGCCGCTGCAGACCCTGGTCACCAGATCGGTGAACCCCTGCCTGACGACACCGAACCGGCCTGAGACGCCTAGGTCGGTGTCGATCACCTGCACGTCGCTGGCCGGCCAGCCCAGAGCGACCGCCTCCTCGGCCAGGCCGTACTGGCGCATCGTGGACTCGGTGTGCTCGCGAACCTGCACCATCGAGGACTGGCGCAGATACACGATCGCGCTCCGCTCCCGATGCCATCCGGTGATCTTGTGCTCGCCGTTCACGATCGCCTCCCTGCCCAGGCGGCAACGCCGCCATCGTCATGTTGGCCAGCACCGCCACCGCCTCGGCCCGTGCGGAGCCAGACAGCGGTCCGGGCAGCGGGACGACCGGGGCGGTGGTCACGCGTTATCCCAGCTCCCGCCGGGCCAGCAACTCGGTGTTGATCGCCGAGATCTCCGCCAACACCGCCTCGGCCTCGTTGCCGCGCTGCAGGTAGCGGCGCACCACCTCCACCAGACCCGACGGCACGTACTTCGACCGGCCCCGCCCCGCGGCCCGCGGCGCGAAATAGGAGTACGGGCCGTGTCCCTCCCCATCGGCACACCGGCAGCCGGCCTTGCCACACCGGCGTGTCTGCTCCACCAGCGACCCGGCCAGCACCTCCTGCACCTCGCCGAGCCGGGACGCCAGCGCACGCCGCCGAGCCAGCAGCGCCCGCGTCGACAGCGAACCGAGATCGTTCTTGGGTTCTCTCATCACACAAGAGTGTGCCGATACCAGCCAACATAATCAACGACCTTCGATTCCACGCACCAGCGTGTCGACCGCCGCCAACCCCTCGGCCGACAGCCGGAGCGCCTGCGCGGGTTCCCCACGATCGGTCCACGCCTGCGCCAGCGTGATCGACCCGTACACGCCGCCCGCGCAGACGAACACCATGTCCGCCCCGCGGCGCTTCACATAAAGGATCTCCAGCCGCCGCCCCGTCAGCGGGTGGAACGGATGGGTGACAACGACGAAACCCAAAGGATCATTGGACGCTGCGGCACTATGCCGCCTCCGTCGGGATGCCCAGGACCCTTGTTCCTCCTTTCTTCGGTATCTCCACCGCGCGGACCGGCCCAGGGAAATACGATCCTGACGACATAC
>DASYBQ010000192.1:0-2163 GCA_036500625.1 Pseudonocardia sp.
CCTGTCAATCCGATGCTGTCGGCCCGACACCGTGATGTCGTAAGACATCGGAATAATTACCCAACTCGCAGTGTGCTCGCTTCAGTGAGCAAGGGACCGCTACCGGCCCGGAAGTTCGTCATACACGAGTCGGACGGCGCTCCCGATTAAAAGGAGCGCCGTCCGAAGCACCGAGCACCTGGCTGCCAAGCGTGCATGATGGCGCGGTGAAATGTGGCCTCGGCGTCAGAAGACATTTTCTTCCGCCTGACGCAAGCCCACCGCGCTGTGCCCAGTTGATGGGCCTTGCTTCGCGTGGGTGCCTCATGCTCGTGCTGGGCGCCACAGCCGAGAGGAGGAATCTTCTCTTCCGGTCCGACCTTGGTCTGCCGTGGATCCGTACCCTAGGTCTACCCCGCCTATCCAGGTAAAGCAAACAGCAAAACGAGTTGGGCCGAGCGACGGGCATCTCACCGACCATTACCAATTCCCGTCCGCGCACATGGTGCGGCTGCTGCGCGGCTAGCCGTAATCGCGGCAACGTTGATCTCGCCCGCGCACGCCTGCGAGTGTGACCGCGACAACGCCCACCGTGCGGAGTAGCGTCAGTCACAGCGGTAAGGCAACCCTCCCTCGAGCAGCGCCCACGTTCTTTGCGGGCTGGGGACGGCGCTAACCAACGAGGATGTTTGCCACTGCGACCAGCGGGATCGTCGCCGGCCTGGAGATGCGGGGCGAAGGCACCCTCGGCGGTATCTGGGCACCGGATCGACACGATTCGCCCAGCCGGACAGGCGCTCTCGCACAACCCGTTCTTGCGCCGTCGTCGCCGCCCGTGCTGTGTTTGGAGTTTGTGAGCTGATGTTGATTCCCATGTCCCCGACCGATTCAGTGTTCCTGCTGGCAGAGTCCGAGAATTGTCACATGCAGGTGGGCGGCCTGGCGTTGTTCTCCCCGCCTGAGGGCGCACGCGCTTCGGATGTGCGTGAGATGTTTGCCGCAGCCATCGCCCGCGACAAGGTGGCCGAGGTGTGGCGCAAGCGGGCTCGCCGGTCGGTGACGTCGCTGGGGCAATGGGGCTGGGAGACCGGCGGCGAGGTCGACCTCGAGTACCACGTGCGGTATTCGGCGCTGCCGCAGCCCGCCGGGATGGCGGAGTTGTGGGCGCTGGTGTCATGGCTCCACGCGGCCCCGTTGAACCGGGAGCGGCCGCTGTGGGAGATGCACCTGATCGAGGGTCTCGCCGATGGCCGGTACGCGGTCTACATCAAGGTGCACCATGCGCTGGCCGACGGCGTCTCCGCGATGGGGATGCTGCGCGCGGCGTTGAGCGCGCACTCCGGCCGACGCGGGGAGCCCGCGCTGTGGGAGCCGGTCGAGCCCGCACCCGAACCCACACCGGACTCACGGCGGGGCGGTCTGAACCGGTTTGGGCTGCCGGGTCGGGCGGTGGCGACGGCCTGGGGCGCGGCCCGGGAGGCCGCCGGGCTGGTGCCTGCGCTCGCCGGCACGCTCGAGCAAGCGCTATGCCGCCGCGGCGGGCCGCTGTCGCTGGTCGCGCCACAGACGATGCTCAACGTGCCGATCCACGGGACCCGGTCGTTCACCGGGTGCTCCTGGCCGTTGGAGCGGCTGCGGCTGGTCGCCAACAACAGTGACGCCACCGTCAACGACGTGGTGCTCGCCATGTGCGCCGGGGCGCTGCGCAGCTATCTGACCAGTAAGGGGGCGCTGCCGTGGGCGCCGCTGGTGGCGATGGTGCCGGTCTCGCTGCACGGCACGCGACCCGCGGACGGCCGGGGGGGCACCGCGGATGCGGGGAACAAGATCGGGTCGTTGACGTGCAGCCTGGCCACCAACCTGGCCGACGCGGGCGAGCGACTCGCGGCGGTGCGGGCCGGCATGCGCGAAGGCAAGGCCGCGCTGGCCTCGCGCAGTCGACTGCAGGTCCTCGCGATGAGCGCGCTAGGGGCCGCACCGCTGGCGCTGGGCATGCTGGTCGGTCACCATGGGCTGCTGCGCCCGCCGAACGTGATGATCTCCAACGTGTCCGGGTCCCGGGTCCCGCTGTACTGGAACGGCGCCCGCCTCGACGCCCTCTACCCGCTGTCAATCCCGGTTGACGGGCAGGCGCTGAACATCACCTGCACCAGCACCGACGATACGATCGCGTTCGGGCTCACT
>DASYBQ010000193.1:0-12023 GCA_036500625.1 Pseudonocardia sp.
GGTCACGGCTGGCTGTGCTGGACGTCCGGTGGCGGCTGGCCGGCCCACCGGGCGCGGATGACTACCGTGCCGGCCACTTGCCCGGCGCGGTGTTCCTGAGCCTGGACTCGGTGCTCGCCGGCCCACCCGGCCCTGGTGGCCGCCATCCACTGCCGGCCCCGGAACGGTTGGCCGAGCGGCTCGCCGAGGCCGGCCTATCGGATGACTCGAGCGTCGTGGCGTACGACGACGCGGACGGCTCGGTCGCGGCACGGGCCTGGTGGCTGCTTCGCTGGCTCGGCCTTCCCTCGGAGCGGGTTCGGGTGTTGGACGGCGGCTACGCCGGCTGGATGGCGGACGGGCTTCCGGTCAGCACCGAGATACCGGCCCCGGCTCGCGGCCGGCTGACTCCCGCGCCGGGCTCGATGCCGGTCTTGGACGCGGACGCCGCCGCCGGGTTGGCCCGTGACGGCCTGCTGCTGGACGCCCGCGCGCCGGCCCGCTACCTCGGTGAGACAGAGCCGGTCGATCCGAGGGCCGGGCACGTCCCCGGCGCCCGTAACGCGCCGTTCGCCGAGCACATGGCACCAAATGGCCGGTGGCGCCCAGCGGCTGAGCTGGCCGAGCACTACCGGCGGCTCGGGGTGCGTGACGGCACCGATGTCGGTGCCTACTGTGGATCGGGGGTTACCGCGAGCTCGGTCGTGCTGGCGCTGGAGTATGTCGGGCTTCGCCCACCCGGTCGGTCGGCGGCGCTCTATACCGGCTCCTGGTCGGAATGGAGCGCGGACCCGGCCCGACCTGTTGCGGTCGGGCCCGAGTAGGCGACTCCGCCTCGGCGCACCTCGGGCGGCTCGGGGCCGAGCCGGATCGGTCAGGACGGAATACGGTGGTTGGTCATGAGTCTCGAAGCGCAGCGCCAGGACGCGGAAAGCACCACCGGGCGGGGAGCGCGACGATGAGCCCGGCCGTGGTCTGGACCCCCGACTTCCTCGGCTACCAGCTCAGCAAAAGCCATCCGCTGGACCCGGTCCGGCTGGACCTCACCATGCGACTGGCAGACGGGCTCGGGGTGCTGGAGGATGTCGAGCTGCTCACCCCGGCACCGGCACCGGATGGCGAGATCGAGCGCATCCACCGGCCGTCCTTCCTCGCCGCGGTCAAGGCGGCGCCCGATCACCCGGCCGGCGTCGGGCACGGCCTCGGCACCGAGGACAACCCGATCTTTCCTCGGATGCACGAGGCCAGCGCGCTGGTGTGCGGTGGGTCGCTGCGGGCCGCGCGGGAGATCGCGGAGGGCAGGGCGGACCGGGCGGTGAACATCGCCGGCGGGCTGCACCACGCGATGGCCGCCGAGGCTTCGGGCTTCTGCGTCTACAACGACTGTGCGGTGGCCATCTCCTGGCTGCTGGACAACGGATTCGACCGGATCGCCTACGTGGACACCGATGTACATCACGGGGACGGTGTGCAGGCGGCGTTCCGGGACGACCCCCGGGTGCTCACCGTCTCGGTGCACCAGCATCCGATGACGTTGTGGCCCGGCACCGGTTGGCCGAGGGAGATCGGGTCCGGGGAGGCCGAGGGCACCTCGGTGAACCTGGCACTGCCGCCGGGCACCAGGGACAGCGCCTGGCTGCGCGCCTTCCGGGCGGTCGTGCCCTCGCTGCTGGCGCAGTTCCAGCCTCAGCTGCTGGTCACGCAGTGCGGCGTGGACACCCACCACGAGGATCCGCTGGCGGAGCTGAACCTGACGGTGGACGGCCACCGCGCGATCTACCGGTTGCTGCGGGAGCTGGCCGAGACCACAGCGGGCGGGAAGTGGCTGGCACTGGGCGGCGGCGGCTACAACCTTTTCCGCGCGGTCCCCCGATCCTGGACGCACCTGATCGCCACCGTGCTGGACCGCGATGTCGACGTGGAACGGCCGATCCCACCGGCCTGGATCGCGCACACCGCCGGGCTCACCCGGCTGCCGGTGCCCACCACGATGGGAGAGGAGGCGACGATCTCCTACGAGCCGTGGGGTACCGGCGGCGACTCGGTGGACCGCGCCGTGTTGGACACCCGCCGCGCCGTGTTCCCGTTGCACGGCCTCGACCCAGACGACCCCCGGGACTGACCGTGGCCCCTCGGGACTCGGCCAGCACGGTGCCGGCGGGCTATCCGCGCCACTGGGAGGCCGACGTGGTGGCCTCCGACGGCGGGGTCCTGCACCTGCGGCCGATCCGGCCGGGGGACGGGCCCGAGCTGTTGGAGTTTCATGCCCGGCTGTCCCCGCGGACCCGTTACCTGCGCTACTTCGGGCCCTACCCGGAGATCCCGCCGAAGGATCTCGAGCGGTTCACCGTCGTGGACTACCGTGATCATGTGGCGTTCGTCGCGCTGCTGGGGCACGAGATAGTCGCCGTCGGCCGGTATGTGCGGCTCGGCGACGGCCCCACCGCGGAGGCCGCCTTCGTGGTCCGCGACGACCACCAGGGCCGAGGTATCGGTTCCATCCTGCTCGAGCACCTGGCGGCCGCGGCGCAGGAGCGCGGCCTTGAGCGCTTCGTGGCCGAGGTGCTGGTGCAGAACCAGCGGATGGTGCGGGTGTTCAAGGAGGCCGGTTACCAGGTCAGCCGCACGCTGGCCGAGGGTGAGCTGCACCTCGAGTTCGGCATCGACCCGACCGAGCAGCTGCTGGCGGTGCGCAACGCGCGGGAACAGGCGGCCGAGGCGCGCGGTGTGCACCGGGTGCTGCACCCGACCTCGGTCGCGGTGATCGGCGCGTCCACCGACCCGGCGAAGGTGGGCCACGCCGTGCTGGGCAACCTGCTGCGGGCGAACTTCACCGGCCCGGTGTACCCGGTCAACGCCGAGGCAAGGTCAGTGCGCGGGGTCCGGGCGTACCCGTCGGTCACCGAGATCCCCGACGACGTCGACCTCGCGGTGGTCGCGGTCCCCGCCGCCGGGGTGGCAGAGGTACTGGGTTCCTGCCTGGCCAAGGGCGTCAAGGCTTTGGTGGTGCTCAGCGCGGGTTTCGCCGAAGCGGGTGAGGGCGGTTTCCGGGCGCAGCGCGAACTGATCAAGCAGGCCAGGACGCACGGCATGCGGGTGATCGGCCCGAACGCGCTCGGGGTGATCAACACCGACCCTGCCGTGTCGCTGAACGCCACGCTCGCGCCGGAGCCTCCCGGGCGGGGTCGTATCGGCTTCTTCTGCCAGTCCGGCGCGCTCGGTATCACCATCCTGGCCGGTGTCGCCTCCAAGGGGCTGGGGTTGTCGACGTTCGTCTCGGCGGGCAACCGCGCGGACCTGTCCGGTAACGACCTGTTGCAGTACTGGCAGACGGATCCGGCGACCGACGTGGTGCTGCTGTACCTGGAGACGTTCGGCAACTCCCGCAAGTTCGCCCGGCTGGCGCGCCGGTTGGCCCGGCAGAAGCCGGTCGTGGTGGTCAAGAGCGGGCGGCACACCGCGGCGCCGCCCGTCGCGGCGAGCACCGCGCCGGTGGACGAGGCCAGCGTGCAGGCACTGTTCGAGCAGGCCGGTGTGATCCGGGTGCAGACGCTGCCGCAGCTGTTCGACACCGCCCTGCTGTTGGCCTACCAGCCGCTGCCGGCCGGCCCGAGGGTCGCGGTGGTTGGCAACTCCAGCGCGCTGGGCGTGCTGGTCACCGACGCGGTGCTGGACGAGGGGCTGGTGCCGGCGGGCGCTCCGGTGGACGTCGGAGTGACCGCGTCGCCGGCCGAGTTCGCCGAGGCGGTGACGGCGGCGGCGCACGCGGAGAGCACCGACGCGCTGGTCGTGGTGTTCGTGCCGGCGGTGGCCACGCCGACCGCGCAGTACGCCGAGGCGCTTCGCGCCGCGGCGGCAGGGGTGCGCAAGCCGGTGCTGAGTACCTTCCTGGCCGTCGACGGGGTGCCAGCCGAGCTGGCGGCGCACGGCCCGGACGGCCGGCCGGTGGCGGGCTCGGTGCCCAGCTACCCCAGCCCGGAGCAGGCGGCCGCCGCGCTGGCCAGGGTGGTGCGCTATGCGCGCTGGCGGGACACCCCGGCCGGTGAGTACCGCAGGCCGGAGGGTATCGACTCCGAGGCCGCCCGCCGCCTGGTGGACAAGCTCTACTCGGACGACCGGTCGGCGGTGCCGCTACCGGACCGCGAGACCGCCGAGCTGCTCGCCTGTTACGGCATCGAGGTGGTGCCGTTCGACCTGGTCGACTCGGCCGAGGACGCCGTCGCGGCCGCGGCGCGGCTGGGCTACCCGGTGGCGCTGAAGGGGGTGGCGGAGCGCTGGCAGCGGCCCGAGCTGATCGGTATCCGGCTCGACCTCGGCTCGGAGGATGCCGTCACCTCCGCCTACCACGAGCTGACCCGGATCACCGGTCAGAGCGAGCTCTACGTGCAGCGGATGGCACCCAAGGGGCCGTCCTGCGGGTTCGCCGTGGTGGACGACCCTTCGTTCGGCTCGCTGCTGTCGTTCGGGCTGTCCGGTATCGCCACCGAGCTGCTCGGCGACCGGGCGCACCGGGTGATCCCGCTCAGCATCCGCGATGCGCACGAGCTGGTGCGGGCACCCAGGGCGACGCCGCTGCTGGCCGGCTACGGCGGTGCCCCTTCGGCCGACCTGGCTGCCTTGGAGGCTCTCGCGCTGCGGGCCAGCTGCTTGGCCGAGGACCTACCGGAGCTGCGCTCGCTGCGGCTGGCCCCAGTGCTCGCCGCCCCGGACACCGCGTCGGTCACCTCCGCGAAAGTGGTGCTCGGGCGGCCACCGACCAACACCGACGGCGGGCCAAGGCGGCTGTACTGAGCGCGCGGCGCGGAGTCCCGACCCCGTTGTGCCGGCTCTAGTGTGGTGCCGTGCCAGATGAGATCGACCAGTTCCTGACCAACGTCGACGGGCTCACCACGTTCGTGTCCCGGCCGGCCGGCTCGCCTGGCCGCGGGCCGTCGAGTTGATCAGGACGACCACCGGCGCCGGCTGAGCCCTCGGCAGGGCTGGAGTTGCTATCGGAAGCTGACCTGCAGCAGCGGCTGGCTGGTCGAGGCGAAGAAGTCGTTGCCCTTGTCGTCGATCACCACGAAGGCCGGGAAGTCCTCGACCTCGATCTTCCACACCGCTTCCATGCCCAGCTCCGGGTATTCCAGCACCTCCACACGGGTGATGCAGTCCTGAGCCAGCCTGGCGGCTTGGCCGCCGATGGAACCGAGGTAGAAACCGCCGTGCTCGGCGCACGAGTCGGTCACCTGCTGTGACCTGTTGCCCTTGGCCAGCATGACCAGCGAGCCGCCGGCGGCCTGGAACTGCTCCACGTAGGAGTCCATCCGGCCGGCGGTGGTGGGGCCGAAGGAACCGGAGGCGTAGCCGGCCGGGGTCTTGGCCGGGCCGGCGTAGTAGACCGGGTGGTCGCGCAGGTAGTCCGGCATCGGCTCGCCGGCTTCCAGCCGTTCGGCGA
Source organism: Pseudonocardia sp. (assembly GCA_036500625.1). Taxonomy (GTDB): domain Bacteria; phylum Actinomycetota; class Actinomycetes; order Mycobacteriales; family Pseudonocardiaceae; genus Pseudonocardia. The sequence continues at coordinate 5,417 of DASYBQ010000193.1, forward strand.
TCTTGGCGTGCGCGATGTCGCGGGCCACCACCAGTGGGCCGGTCAGCGCCACCCGGGTCTTCACCGGCAGCTGGGACAGTCGCGCCCGAATCTCCGACATCGGCCGGTTCAGGTCGACGCGCAGCACGTCGGTGCCCTCCAGTTCCTCCTCGTCGAGGTCGGGCAGGAACCGGGCCGGGTCGCGTTCCAGCTGCTCGATGAACACGCCCTCGGCGGTGATCTTCGCCTTGGCCTGGCGGTCGGCGGAACAGGACACCGCGACGGCGACCGGGAGCGACGCGCCGTGGCGGGGCAGCCGGATGGCGCGCACGTCGTGGCAGAAGTACTTGCCGCCGAACTGTGCGCCGATACCGAAGTCGCGGGTCAGCTCCAGGATCTGCGCCTCAAGGTCCCGGTCACGGAACGCCTCGCCCAGCCCGGAGCCCTGGGCCGGCAGCGTGTCGAGGTAGCGGGCGGACGCGAGCTTCGCGACCTTGAGCGTGTACTCCGCCGACATGCCGCCGACCACGACCGCCAGGTGGTAGGGCGGGCAGGCGGAGGTGCCGAGGGTGCGCAGCTTCTCGTCCAGGAAGGTGGCCAGCCGCTTCGGGTTCAGCAGCGCCTTGGTCTCCTGGTAGAGGAAGGTCTTGTTGGCCGAGCCGCCGCCCTTGGCCAGCACCAGGAACTCGTAGCGCGGTTGGTCGGACTCCAGGTGGCTCAGCTCGATCTGGGCGGGCAGGTTGGTGCCAGTGTTGCGCTCGTCCCAGAAGCTGGTCGGCGCCATCTGCGAGTAGCGCAGGTTCAGCTCCTGGTAGGCCTCGAACACGCCCCGGGCCACCGCCGAGGAGTCCGCGCCACCGGTCAGCACCCCTTCCGAGCGCTTCCCGATCACGATCGCGGTGCCGGTGTCCTGGCACATCGGCAGCACCCCGCCGGCCGAGACGCAGGCGTTGCGCAGCAGGTCGGTGGCCACGAAGCGGTCGTTGGAGCTGGCCTCGGGGTCGTCGATGATGGCGCGCAGCGAGGCGAGGTGCGAAGGGCGGAGCAGGTGTTGGATGTCGGTTACGGCGGCCTTGACCAGGCCGGTGATGGTGGTGGGCTCGATCCGGAGGAAGCCCCGCCCGCCCACTTGGACCGGCGTCACGCCGCCCAGGTCGAGCTTGCGGTACTCGGTGTCGTCCGGACCCAGCGGCAGCACGTCAACGTGGCTGAACTCGGGCACCCCGCGACGTTACCCCGAGAGAACAGAACGAGCCGAAGGCAGCGTGGCCCCTCGGCTCGTCTCTGGCGTCTCGTCTAGCTCGCGTATGCGCGCAGCCGGTTCGCCCGGTCGCCGACCCGCAGCTTGGCCATGACCTCGCGCTCGATCTGTCGTACCCGCTCCCGGGAGAGCCCGAAGGTGCGACCTATCTGGTCCAGCGTGCGGGGCTGGCCGTCGTCGAGGCCGTAGCGCATCCGGATCACGTTCTGCTCGCGGTCGTCCAGGGTGGCCAGCACCCGACGCAGGTCGTCGTGCAGCAGGTGGGAGATCACCGTGGTCTCCGCGTCGGTGGCCTCCGCGTCCTCGATGAAGTCGCCGAGCGGAGCCTCCTCCTCGCTGCCCACCGGCATGTCAAGGCTCACCGGATCCCGCGAGTGGTCCAACAGGTCGGACACCTTCTCCACCGGCAGGCCGGACTCCTCGGCGATCTCCTCGGTGGTCGCGTCGCGGCCGAGGCGCTGGTGCAGGTCACGCTTCACCCGGGCGATCTTGTTCACCTGTTCGACCAGGTGTACCGGCAGCCGGATGGTGCGGGCCTGGTCGGCCATGCCACGGGTGATGGCCTGGCGGATCCACCAGGTGGCGTAGGTGGAGAACTTGAAGCCCTTGGCGTAGTCGAACTTCTCCACCGCGCGGATCAGGCCGAGGTTGCCCTCCTGGATCAGGTCCAGCAGCGGCATGCCCCGCCCGGTGTACCGCTTGGCCAGCGACACGACCAGCCGCAGGTTGGCCTCCAGCAGGTGGTTGCGGGCCCGCTCGCCGTCGCGCACCAGGGCGCGCAGATCGGTTGCTCGGGAGGCCGCCAGCTGCGCGTCCGTGTCCAGCACGTGCTGGGCGAAGACGCCCGCCTCGATCCGTTTGGCCAGGTTGACCTCTTGCTCGGCGGTCAGTAGCGCCCGCTTGCCGATGCCGTTGAGGTACACCCGCACCAGGTCGGCGGCCGGGCTCTGAGCGTCGAGATCTTCGGCCGTTGTGTCCAGATCCAAGCTTCCAGCCCGCTGAGCGGGTACAGTGGCTCTCTGGGTGTCAGACATCAGTGCGGTCATGTGCGGTCCCTCCCTACAGTCCGCCTTGCGGTCTTCTGAGTACCCACTCGGCGGCGTCATCATGTAATACGCACGGGACGGTTGATTCGTTCCCGGTAGCCGGGTGTGGCGTATGCCTCTCTGAGAGCTTTCCTGAGAGTCGGCCGTCCTCGGGTTCGGACCTGTTCGGAGCGCTGCCTCGGGCTCCGACAGGTTATCCGGCCTATCGGCGGGTGCCGGTATCACAATGGGGCCATGACTGACCGACGGTCCGGCGACACCGGACGGGCAGGTAGCGATCCCTGGCTGTCGCAGATGGATGCGCTCGGCGGTTTCATCCGCGCGCAGCGGCAGCTGGCGAAGCTCTCGCTGCGGGAGATGGCCAGCATGACCAGCGTCTCGAACGCCTACCTCAGCCAGATCGAGCGCGGCCTGCACCAACCGTCACTCAAGGTGCTGCGCGCCATCGCCGAGGCGCTGAACCTGACTACCGAGCAGATGCTCGCGCAGACCGGGTGGGTGAACTCCGGCAACGGATGGTCGGACACGTCGGCTCGCGCCGGTGCCGGCGGCTCGGCCGCCACACCCGAGGCCGACACCGAGAGCTGTATCCGGCGCGATCCCCGGCTCAGCCCGCCGCAGCGCCAAGCACTGTTGAGCGTCTACCGCAGCTTCGTCTCCGACCCGGCGGCCGACTAACGAGGCGGAGCGGCTCCCAGGCCTGAGGCCCGTCGCCGGGGTGGTTCGGCCTACGATCGTGAGAGGTCGACGGCGACGGGACCGCGGCGCAACGCCCTCGGTGAGAGGAGTCCGGGAATGAGGACGGCATTGGTGAGCGGGGCGGGGCAGCGGGCGAACGAGCTGGCCGACCGGCTGCGCGCGGCGGGCCACGACGTCAGCCTGCACGACCCGGCGGCCGGCGCGCCCCCCTCGGCCGATCACGTCGACTACTACCTCCAGCTGCCGATCACGGTCACGCTGGAAGGGGACTCGCTGGTGGCACGGGTGCACTCGTTCCTGTCCGGCGGCCTGCTGGCACGCTTCGCGCTGGTAGAGCAGCTGCTGCCCGGCCTGAGCCAGGGCGCGCGGGTGGTGTTGGTGTCGGGCAACACCACGGACAGTGCCGCGGCGCTGCCCGACGACCAGCACTCCCGGCTGGCCCTGCTGCACGTACTGGCGCACGCCGCCAAGGCCGAGCTCGCCGAGCGCGACGTGCGGGTCCAGGTGGTGAGTGGTGACCGTTCCGACGAGGAGATCGTGGACTACCTGCTGCACGGCGGGGAGGACACCAGCGTCCGGTTGCTCGACGAGACCGCCGCGCCGTCCAGCAAGCAGTACGAGGACTGGCGTACCGAGGTGATGGGCCTGATGAGCCCGGTCACCGCTTAGCTCCCATCGGCATCGCGATCCGAGGGCTTCAGCGGTCGCTGAGCAGTTCTGCCTGGTCAGCGGCCCGTAGTGCCAGCCACAGCGTGGCGGTGCCCTCGCTGGAGGTTGGCTTGAGACCGGTGAGCCGCGCCACTGTGCGCAGCCGGTAGACCAGCGTCTGGCGGTGTACGCCGAGCTCTTTCGCGGTGGCCTGCCAGGAGCCGTCGTGGCGCAGGAACATCCGCAGTGTCGCCACCAGCTCTGTGCCGTTGGCGCGGTCGTGGCTCGACAGCGGTCCGAGGTGGCGCGCCACCAGCGCGCGGGCCCGCTCGAGGCTGGCCGGCAGCAGGTCGGGCAGCTCGCTCAGCCGAGGGTAGTCGGCCACCGTCGGCCCGCCACTGATCGCGTGCCCGAGGGCCAGTCCGGCCTGTCGCGCTGCCTCGGTCACCCCGGGCACGGGGGTGAGCGGTGCGCTCACCCCTGCCGAGGCGTCCGGGCCGAGCTCGTCGACCAGCGCGCGCACCAGGTCCGGTTCGGCGGGCAGCAACGCAAGGAGGCCGCCGTCCTCGCACGGGCGCAGCAGCGGGTGACAGGCGGCCAGCACCATTGTGTGATGCAGCGCCGCGAGCGCCTCGGCCTGCCCCGGCGCGGCCAGCCGGGCCAGGACGATGGGCCCGGTCAGTCCACGCTGCTCCAGCTCCGGGCGGACTACGTCGAGGCTGAGCCGCCCGGCAAGCAGCTCGCCCAGCAGGGCCGCGCCCAGACGGCGCCGGCGGTCCCGTTCGGCGGCGCGCTGCTCCAGCTCCACACCCACCAGCCCGGCCAGGTGATGCAGGACGAGGGTGTCCAGCACGGGTCGCCGCACCGGGACGGCCGCCAGCACGGCCGAGCGGGCACCCGGTATCGGCACCGACCGGGCGGACTCGGTGTCAGCGTCCAGCGGAGCCTCGGCGCTCGCGGCCAGCACCTGGCCGGACGGGGCATCACGCAGCTCCAGCTGCCAACCCAGGTTGCCGGCGACCACCCGCAGCCGCTCGGGCAGCTCGGCCCTCGTCCGCAGCGCCTGGCCGTAGGCGTCGTACAGCCGCCGAATCTCCACGATCCGCTCCCGCTCACTGCGCAGCACGCTTTCGATCACTATGTGGGCCACGCTGGCGAACTCGAGCTCGAAATCGGCGTCGAGCAACGGGAAGCGCAGCTCATCGGCTGTATCGAGCATCGCGGCGGATACTTCGGGAGTGCCGGGCCTTGCGCCGATCATCAGCCCGCAGGCCCGGGTACTGGCCAGGCTGGTCAACCAGTCGACCTGCTCGCCGGGATCGGCGGGCAGGCCACCTCCGGTGGTCATCACCAGGTCACCGGGACCGACCCAGTACCAGGGCTCGGGGACATCGCAGGTGTGCGCCCAGGTGATCGGGCGGCCGCCCCCCTCGGCGCCGGCGAGGTAGCTGAGGCCGAGCGGGCGGACCGCCACGAGACCGGCAACGGTAATCGTGCCCACCTAGACGATTGTATATGTTGATCACGTTTATTTGTACTTTTTGTCGTAGAGCGAGGGCGGCGCGCTGCCGATACTTCTAGGAGAGACGGCCTGGTGATCCCGGGCCAGTCAACTTCGAACAGGTTGACCACCTACCTGACCGGCAGGAGACCGCCATGTGGATCGGCATACCCCGTGAGATCAAGAACAGCGAGTACCGCGTCGCGCTGACCCCGGTCGGCGCGGCCGAGCTGGTAGCGGCCGGGCACGACGTGCTGGTCGAGGAGGGCGCCGGTGTCGGCTCGTCGATGCCGGACAGCGACTACCTGGCCGCCGGGGCGAAGATCGCCTCCGACGCGGACGAGGTGTGGCAGGGCGCCGAGATGGTGATGAAGGTCAAGGAGCCGATCGCCGAGGAGTACCACCGGATGCGGGAGGGACAGCTTCTGTTCACCTACCTGCACCTGGCGGCCTCCCAGGCCTGCACCGACGCGCTGCTGACGCGCAAGGTGACCGGCATCGCCTACGAGACGGTCACCGGTCGGGACGGCTCGTTGCCGTTGCTGGCCCCGATGAGCGAGGTCGCCGGTCGGCTCGCGCCGCAGGTCGGCGCACAGGCCCTGCTGGCCGTGGGCGGTGGCCTCGGTGGACGCGGCGTGCTGCTCGGCGGCGTGCCCGGGGTGGCGCCCGGCCGGGTCGTGGTGATCGGCGGCGGGGTGTCCGGGGCGGCTGCCGCCGAGATCGCCCTCGGGCTGCGCGCCGAGGTGACCGTGCTGGACCGGAACCCGGCCCGGCTGCGCGAGCTGGACCGGGCGTTCGGCGGCCGGCTGCGCACGGTTGCCGCCACCGGGCCGGCCATCGAGACCGAGGTACTGGCGGCCGACCTGGTCATCGGCGCGGTCCTGGTGGCCGGGACGAAGGCGCCGAAGCTGGTCAGCAACGACCTGGTGTCGGAGATGAAGCCCGGCAGCGTGCTGGTGGACATCGCGATCGACCAGGGTGGCTGTTTCGCCGACTCGCGCCCGACCACCCACGACGAGCCGACGTTCCGGGTGCACGACTCGCTGTTCTACTGCGTGGCGAACATGCCGGGCGCGGTGCCGCACAGCTCCACCCAGGCATTGGCCAACGCGACGCTGCCCTACGCGCTGGAGCTGGCCAACCACGGCTGGCAGGCCGCGCTGCGCGCCGACGAGCACCTCGCCGCCGGCCTGAACACCTGGCAGGGCAACGTCGTCTACCCGCCGGTCGCCGCCGCGCACGCCCTCCACGCCGTCCCGACCGCCACCGCCCTGGCCTGAGCACCCCGCCCGCCGAAACACCTCTCAGCGCCCTTGCCCCGTGATCAAAGGCGCTGGTGTGTGTTTCGGTGTGGCCAGTACTACAGGGCCTGTTCTCGCGCGAGAACTTCCGATCGGGGACCCGTCGGGCCCGCCTCCGGAAGTTCGCCTTCGGCCGAAAGAGCGCGCTTGTGCTCACCCTGGGGTGCCGCCA
>DASYBQ010000194.1:0-16908 GCA_036500625.1 Pseudonocardia sp.
GAGTCCACCACGACCAGCTCGTCCACCAGCGGGGACGGTCCTTCGGTCAGCGGCGAGATGGCCGCGACGATGGCGCCGACGGTGGCCTGCTCGTTCAGCGCGGGCAGCACCACCGACACGGTGCGGCCCCGCTTGGCGGCACACAGCTCGGCTGGCGTCCAGGCCGGGTTCTGCCAGGTCCGGTCGGCGAACCACTGGCTCACCTCGGAATCCATTCAGCTCCCCTCGGCTCGAAAACGGCGGGCATTCCCCGATCCTGGCACCGGACGGCTCAGCGGGGCTCGGCGGGCGGGTCGTCGCCGGTGCCGAGCCCGCGCTGACTCCACGCGACGTCGTGCAGCGGCCGTGTTTCCACCCGATGCGCCGGTAGACGCCGACCGGCTCGAACCCCATGGCCCGGTGCAGCCCGGCGCTCGCCTCGTTGGGCAGCGACATGCCCGCCGCCGCGATACGGAAGCCGCGCCGGGCCAGCCGGTCGAACAACGCCTGGTAGAGCGCCCGGCCCCCGCCGCTGCGCCGCAGGCCCCGCTCCAGGTAGACGCTGACCTCGCAGGACCACCGGTAGGCAGTGCGCCCGGAGAACGGGCCGCCGTAGGCATACCCGACCACCCTGCCGTCGCGCTCCAGCACCACCCAGGCATGCCCGCGCCGCGCGGACTCGATGCGCCGCGCCATCTCCGCCGCCGAAGGCGGCTCGCTCTCGAAGCTGATCGTGGTGTCGGTGACGTACGGCGAGTACACCGCCGCGCACGCCCCCGCATCGGCCACCACGCCATCCCGAACCCACTGACCACTCGTCACGAGCCACTCCCGATCCGCCGAAACAGACACCAGCGCCCTTTTTTCACGGTCAAAGGGCGCTGGTGTCTATTTCGGGGGTGCGCAGGCGTCGAGGGCGGCGTCGATGTCGCTCGTGACGACCAGGCGGTCCATCGCGCCGGGGCGGGCGAAACCGCCGTGCACCAGCTCCCGCATCCAGGTCAGCAGGCCGGCGTAGTGCCCGTCAGGGTCGAGCAGCACAACGGGCTTGGTGTGCAGGTCCAGCACCCGGGCGCTCCAGGTCTCGAACAGCTCCTCGAGCGTGCCGAGCCCGCCCGGCAGGGTGATGAACGCGTCGGCGTGCGCGTCCATCAGCGCCTTGCGCTCCCGCATCGTGTCGGTGACCAGCAGCTCGTCGGAGTCGTGGTCGGCCCACTCGCGCTGCACCATCGAACGGGGTATCACCCCCACGGTGCGCGCGCCGGCCTCCCTCGCGCCCCGGGCCACCGCGCCCATCATGGACCGGCGGCCACCACCGGATACCAGCGTCCAGCCCCGCCGCGCCACCGCGGTGCCCAGCGCCGAGGCCAGCGCCAGGTTCGCCGGGTCGACGTCGTCCGAGGACGCGCAGTAGACGCAGACCGAGAAGCCGCTCAATGCGCCTCTTCCCAGGCCCGGTAGGCGACGTTGACCACAGCCACGGCGTCGTCGATGTCGTCTGTCAGGTGCAGCAGCGCCAGGTCCTTGTCGCCGATCTTGCCGCTGTCCCGGACCACACCCTTGAGCCAGTCGTAGAGACCGCCCCAGTAGTCCGTGCCGAGCAGCACCACCGGGAACTTGGTGACCTTCTTGGTCTGCACCAGCGTGAGCGCCTCGAACAGCTCGTCCAGCGTGCCGAAACCACCGGGCAGGCAGACGAACGCCTGGGAGTACTTGACGAACATCGTCTTGCGGGCGAAGAAGTAGCGGAAGTTGATACCCAGGTCGACCCACGGGTTCAGGCCCTGCTCGAACGGCAGCTCGATGCCGAGGCCGACGGACAGCCCGCCGGCCTCCGAGCATCCCCGGTTGACCGCCTCCATGACGCCGGGACCACCGCCGGTGACCACCGCGAACCCGGACGCGGCCAACGCCGCGCCCAGCTCATGGCCCAGCCGGTACTCGGGGTGCTGCCGCTCGGTGCGTGCCGAACCGAACACGGTGACCGCGCGGGGCAGCTCGGCGAGCATGCCGAAGCCTTCGACGAACTCGGCCTGGATGCGCAACACCCGCCAAGGGTCGGTGTGCACCCAGTCGGACGGCCCGCGCGAGTCGAGCAGCCGCTGGTCAGTGGTGGTGGCCTCCTCCCTGCGGTCCCTGCGCAGCACTACCGGGCCCCGGAGCCTCTCCGAGGGATGTTCGTCATCCGACGAGCTGGACCGACCCAGCATGGGGGGATTTGACACGCAGTCGACCCTACTGCGCGCCCCTGGTCAGGTAATCGCGCAGCAGCGCCGTGCACCGGGTGATTCTCCCGACGTTCACATGTTCGTCGCGGGTGTGCGCGAGGTTGGGGTCACCGGGCCCGAAGTTGATCGCCGGGATACCCAGCGCGGCGAACCGGGAGACGTCCGTCCAGCCGTACTTGGCCACCGGATCCACACCGGTGGCAGCGAGGAACTCCCGCGCGGCCGGCGCATCGAGGCCGGGCAGCGCGCCAGGCGAGGAGTCGGTGACGGTGAGCTCCAGCCCTTCGAAGACGTCCCGCACGTGCTCGGTCGCGGCGGCCACCGAGCGGTCCGGCGCGAACCGGAAGTTCACCGTGATTTCACACAGGTCGGGCACCACGTTGCCGGCTACCCCGCCGGCGATGCGCACCGCCTGCAGCCCCTCCCGGTACACACAGCCGTCGATGTCCACCTGCCGGGGCTGGTAGCGGTTGAGCCGGTCGAGCACGTCACCGGCCGCGTGCACCGCGTTGCTGCCCAGCCAGGAGCGGGCGCTGTGAGCACGGCGCCCGGCGGTGCGCACCACCACGCGCAGCGTGCCCTGGCAACCGGCCTCCACCGCGCCCGAGGTCGGCTCGGCGAGGATGGCAAGGTCGGCGTGCAGCCAGTCCGGGTGCTCCCGCTCTATGCGGGTGAGGCCGTTGCGCTCCGCCTCGACCTCTTCGCAGTCGTAGAACAACACGGTCAGCTCGCAGGCCGGGTCCGGCACGGTGGCGGCCAGGTGGGCGATCATCGCGTCACCGGCCTTCATGTCCGAGGTGCCGCAGCCGTAGAGCCGCTCCGCCTCGCGGCGGCTGGGCAGGTTGTCCGCGACCGGCACGGTGTCCAGGTGCCCGGCCAGCAGCACCCGGCGGCGGCGGGTGCCCTGGGTGCGGGCCAGCACCACGTTGCCGTCGCGCACCACGTGCAGGTGTGGCGCTTGACGGCGCAGCGCCTCGGTGACCGCGCCGGCCAGCGCGTCCTCGGCGCCGGAGACGCTGGGGATGTCCACCAGCGCCGCGGTCAGCTCGATGGGGTCGGCGGTCAGCTCCAGCGTGGTCACGGCCGGCAGGGTACCGAGCCGCTACCGAGCGGGTTCTGGCTGCTCGGCGAGCACTCGGCGGATCAGGTGCATCGCGAGATCGGTGGCACGCTCCCGGATGTCGGCCCGGCTGCCCGGCAGCACCGGCGCGGACTCCCGCACGGCCCCGCCGGACGTGGTGACGCACAGGCAGACATAACCCACCGGCTTGGCCACGGTGCCCCCGCCGGGGCCGGCCACACCGGTGACTCCGACGCCGACTCCGGTGCCGAACGTCGCACGCGCCCCGTCCGCCATGGCCCGCGCGACCTGCGGGGACACCGCGCCGTGCGCCTCGATGAGCTCGGGCGGCACCCCGAGCAGCGCCGTCTTCGCCTCGTTCGAGTAGGCCACCACACCGCCGAGCAGGTAGGCCGAGGAGCCAGGGCGGTCGGCCAGCCTGGCGGCGACCAGACCGGCCGTGCAGGACTCGCCGAGCCCGATCGTGTGGCCGCCGAGCAACCGGGCCACCAGCTCGTCGGTGCTGCCGCCGTCCCTGGTGACCAGGTACCGACCGTGGCGTTGCTCGATCTCACTGACCAGCCGTGCGGCGGCCGCCTCCGCGCCGGGGCGGTGACGCAGGTCCACCTCCAGCTCGGAGCGGCGCAGGCAGGTGGTGATCTCGATGTCGGAAAGGTCCAGCTCGGCGCCGACCTCGCGCAGCGTCTGGGCGATCTCCGACTCGGGCAGCCCGAACAGCCGCAGATGCACCGCGGTGAACGGGGGCACCCCGGCAAGCAGGTTGCGCACCGGCTCCGCGTTCAGCGCGGCATCCCACATGGCACGCAGCTCCCGTGGCGGGCCGGGCAGCACCACGACGACCGGACCGGCGGGCACGGTGACCACCAGGCCGGGCGCGGTGCCGACCGGCTTGAGCAGTACCGCGCCGGCCGGCACGGTGGCCTGCTTGCGGTTGGCCTCGGTCAGCGCGGCACCGGTGAACCCGGTGCGGGCGGCCCACTTACGCAGCAGTTCGGCGATGTGCCGCTCCATCGCCGGGTCCAGCACCAGCGGGGCGCCGGCGAAGCCGGCGACCACCTCGGCGGTCACATCGTCGGCGGTCGGCCCGAGACCACCGCTGGTCACGATGAGATCGACCCGCTGCTGGGTCAGGAATCGCAGCCCGGCCGCCAGGTCGTCGCGCCGGTCACCGACCAGCAGGATGTCGGTCACCTCGACGCCGAGGCTGGCCAGCCGTTGCGCCACCCAGGGCCCGTTGCGGTCCTGAACCTTCCCGGTCAACAGCTCGCTGCCGGTCACCACAACGCCCGCGCGGACCCCGTCGCTCACCCGGCGGAGCCTACGCGCGCCGCCCCGCCCCGGCCCGCCAGCTCAGTGTCGCCAGCTCAGAGCCGGGCGGCTCGGCGCCGCGCGGCCGGTTCCGCGTGCGGCGGCCTCGGCCACCACAGCTCGATCCGCACGTCGTCAGGGCCGGTCAGACTGACCCGCTGCTCGAGCCCGTTGTCCTTCGGCGGCGAGTGCGGGATGCCGCGCCGGCGCAGGTGCGCAGCCCAGTCACGCAGCGCCTGCTCACTCTCCACCCGCAGTGACAGGTGGTGGGGGCGCCCGGCCGCCGGGCCACCGCGCCGCAACCTCACCACAAGCCCGCTGCCCGGGTGGCGCAGCAGCAGGTGCGAGCGACTGGCGTGCGGCCCGTCACGGTTCTCCACCAGCTCGAAGCCGAGCGTGCGACACCACCAGCGGCCGGCACCCAGCGTGTCGCCCACCTGCAGCGAAATGTGCGCACCGGGCACGGCACCCGGACCCGGCGGCGACGGACGCGCCTCTTCGGCCACAGCAGCCTCGGTCATGCCCGGTATGACGGTGCACACCCCGGAATCGTTACCACCCGGAGGGCGCGTTTCCGCGCTACCCCAGGGGGGTAGGGTATGGATGTCGGAAGGATCCGTCACATGCGGACGCACATCCAGGCCAGCGGCACTGACGCGCCGGGCGAACAACTCATCGAGCTGGCGGTCGGCGGGATGACCTGCGCGTCCTGCGCCGCGCGGGTGGAGAAGCGGCTCAACCGGCTGGAAGGCGTACATGCCACGGTCAACTTCGCGACCGAAAAGGCCACCGTCACCACCCCCGCCGGCCTGGACAGCACCGAGCTCATCGCCGCGGTGCACCGCGCCGGCTACACCGCCTCGATCCCCGCGCCGCCCGACACCGGCGGCGACGCAGGAACCGAGGCCGCCGCCTCGGGGTCGCTGAGCCGTCGACTGCTGGTCAGCGCCGTGTTGAGCGCGCCGGTGATGTTGTTGGCCATGGTGGGGGCGGTCCGGTTCGAGTACTGGGGCTGGATCAGCCTCGGGCTGACCGCCGTCGTGGTCGGTTGGGGTGGATGGGGTTTCCACCGGGCGGCCGCCACGAACCTGCGGCACGGCGTAGCCACTATGGACACCTTGATCTCGCTGGGCACGCTGGTCGCGTTCGGCGCCTCACTCGTGGCCCTGCTGGCCGGGTCGGGCGAGCTCTACCTGGAAGTGGCCGCCACGGTGACCACGTTCGTCCTGGCCGGCCGGTACCTCGAGGCGCGGGCCAAGCGGCGCGCGGGGGCCGCGCTGCGCGCCCTGCTCGAGCTGGGTGCCAAGGACGTCGCGATCCTGCCCGAGGACGGTTCGCCCGAGGTCAGGGTGCCGGTCGAGCGGCTGCGGGTGGGCAGTCGGTTCGTGGTGCGGCCGGGCGAGAAGATCGCCGCCGACGGCCGCGTCGAGGAAGGCAGCTCGGCGGTCGAGGCCGCGCTGCTCACCGGCGAGTCGGTGCCGGCCGAGGTCGGGCCGGGGGATGAGGTCACCGGGGGGTGTGTGAACACCGGGGGCCGCCTGGTGGTTCGCGCCACCAGGGTGGGGGCGGACACCCAGCTGGCCCAGATGGCCCGGCTGGTCGAGCAGGCGCAGGCCGGCAAGGCCAAGATCCAACGGCTGGCCGACCGGGCCTCCGGGGTCTTCGTGCCGGTGGTGATCGTGCTGGCGCTGCTCACCCTTGCCGGGTGGCTGCTGGCCGGCGCGGGTCCGGCTTTCGCGCTCACCACAGCCGTCGCTGTGCTGATCATCGCCTGTCCGTGCGGGCTCGGGCTGGCCACTCCGACCGCGCTGCTGGTCGGCACCGGCCGGGGCGCGGCGCTAGGCATTCTGATCAAGGGCCCGGAGGTTCTCGAGTCCACCCGGCGGGTGGACACCGTGGTACTGGACAAGACCGGCACGCTGACCACCGGCCGGATGAGCCTGGTCGGCACCTGTGCCGCCGACGGCGAGCACCCCGACCAGGTGCTGCGGATGGCCGCCGCCGCGGAGGACGGCTCCCGCCACCCGATCGCCGAGGCGGTGCTGGCCGGCGCCAGGGAGCAGCTCGGCGGATGGCCCGGCGCCGAGGGGTTCCGCTCGCTGGACGGCCTGGGGGTGCGCGCCGAGGTCGGCGGGCACGACGTGCTGGTGGGCCGGCCCCGGCTGCTGGCCGAGCACGGCGCCGAGCTACCCACCCGGCTGCGCGGCGAGCTGGCGGAGGCCGAGGCTGCGGGCCGCACGGCCGTCGCGGTCGGCTGGGGCGGCGCGGTGCGCGGCCTGCTGCTGGTGGCGGACCGGGTGAAGCCCAGCGCCGAGGCGGCGGTCGCCCGGCTGCGCGCACTCGGGCTGCACCCGGTGCTGCTGACCGGCGACAACACCGCGGTGGCCACGGCGGTCGCGGCGGAGCTCGGCATCGACGAGGTGATCGCGGAGGTACTGCCGGCCGGCAAGGCCGACCAGGTGCGCCGGCTGCGGGAGCAGGGCCGCGTGGTGGCCATGGTGGGCGATGGGGTGAACGACGCGGCCGCGCTGGCCACCGCCGATCTCGGCATCGCGATGGGCACCGGTAGCGATGTGGCGATCGAGGCCGGCGACCTGACCGTGGTGCGTGGGGACCCGACGTTGGTGGCCGATGCGATCCGGCTGTCCCGGCGGACCCTCGCGGTGATCAAGGGCAACCTGTTCTGGGCGTTCAGCTACAACGTCGCGGCGCTGCCGCTGGCCGTTGCCGGCCTGCTCAACCCGATGGTCGCGGCCGCCGCGATGGCGTTCAGCTCGGTGTTCGTGGTCTCCAACAGCCTGCGGCTGCGCCGGTTCCGGTAGGCCGCCGCGCGGGTGGCAACCCTGTGGCGAACGGCAACGGGCACACCCGACGGTGCTGTGCCCGGGTGACAGCCTAAGCTGGCCGAGGTTGGGCGGTCGAGGGCCACCGTCTGCGAACCGACATCAGCGGGAAGGAGCGGCGGGTGCGCAGCGACAGCGGCATGCATGCCGAGTCGACCGGCGACACGTCCTCGGACGCGTACACGCTCGACGTGACCGAGCAGGATGGCGCGCGAGTGCTCCGAGCGTCCGGGGAGATCGACATCATCAGTGCTCCGGCGCTGCGTTCGGCCCTGCTGCCGGCGCTGGAGACCGGCCAGCCGGTAGTACTGGACCTGTCCGGGGTCAGCTTCCTCGGCTCCTCAGGGCTCGCGGTGCTCGTCGAGGCGCGCGAGCACGCCCAGGGCGCCGCCCGTGAGCTGCGCCTGGTGTGTTCCTCGCGCATCGTCATCCGAGCGCTGGAAGCCACCGGCCTGCGCGACCTTTTCGACATCGCGCCCGACCTGGCCACCGCGCTGCGGCACCGATAATCGCGCGCGGACACCCGAAAGGCCCCGAGGGCGGCGGGGCCCCGGCTCAGCGGCTCGGGTCGCCGCCCCGCCGCGCGCCGGCCCGGAGCACGATCACCCGGGACCACTCGTCGTAGACCGTGCACCGGTTCGAACCGAACGCCATGGCGAGGCAATAGAGCCAGCCGAGGCCCAGCGTCGCGACCCCGAGCGATAGCGCGGCCAGTTGGCACACCAGTGCACGCCGGGCCATCCGGGACCGGGTCGCCGGTTGCCGGGTGTCGGTGCCGAACACAGCCAGCCCGAACATCGCCTTACCCGGCGTGGTCGCTCGCGCCCAGTCGCCCACAGCCACACCAGCCAACCCACTCCGAGGGTCAGCACGAACAGCGAGACATCGAGAAGCCATGCGCCGAACCGCACCGAGCGCGGTGACGGATGCCACTCGTGCGCCGGCGAACCATCGCTGAGCAGGTACAACCGGTCGGCGGGCGCTCGTAGGACCCGCTCCCTGCCGGTAGTCATGACCGCTCCTTCAGCTTGCCGAGGCAAACGACGTTTCGTGGACGCCGGCAGAAAGGTTAGCCTGCCCTGATTTCATCCGGTAGTGCCGGTCCGGTGCTAGCTCAGAGGGGTCACGATGTCGAGCGAACTGCTCTCCACCGAGGCCGGCGCCTCACGCGGTGGCTCGCCCTCGCGGGGCACGTCCCGCGTCGGAGGGCGACCGCCCCGCCGCGCCCACGGGCCGATCGACCGGTGGTGGGTACGGACGCACCGGTGGGCGGCGCTGAGCCTGGGCCTGCTGTTCCTCATCGAGGCCACCACCGGGTGGTGCTGCTCTACGGCAACGACCTCGCGCGGGCAACGCACCCTCGGTACTACCACGTCACACCGAGCGCGGCGGCCATGTCCATGGACGATGCCCTACGCCTGGTGCGGGCCGAACACCCCGAGCTCGAGCCGGTCGGCGTACAGCGCTATCAGGGCGGCCTCTACCTGGTACGCGGAGACGGCAACGGCCGCGACCAGCTCGATGCCTTCGTCGACCCCGGCGCCAGGAAGATCAACACCATCGCGCCCGAGCTGCCGCGGCTGATCCAGTTCATGGTCAACATTCATGACTGCGGACTGACCTGCAAGGGCCTGCCCGGCTACCAGGAGTGGATGAGCACACCGCTGCCAGGGCTCTTCGGCGAGAAAATGACCCTCTCCTCCTACCTGCTCGGTGCGCTCGGTGTGCTGTTGACCTTCCTCGCGGTGTCCGGCGCGATCGTCTGGTGGCCCGGCCCGCGCGCGCTGGTCACCGGCTTCGTGGTCCGGCGGGGCCGAGGGGCCTACGCCCGCGACCTGGACCTGCACCGGGTGGTCGGCATCGTCGCGGTGCCGTTCCTGCTGATGTGGGGACTGACCGGGGCGGCGTTCTTCTTCCAGTGGCCCGGCCAGATCTACTTCGCGCTGCTGCCAGGCCAGTCCTACGACCGCACCTCGGCGGCGACGCCGGGCAGCGGCCCGGTGCTGAGCCTCGACCAGGCCAGGGACACCGCGCTGGCCGCGCACCCTGGCGCCGAGGTGACCGCGTTCGACATCAGCACACCGGAGCAACCCGGCGGCACCTACGGCTTCCGACTGCGCCACGGCTACGACCCCTACGGCTACTGGAACTACGCCGGCAGCCTCTATGTCGGGGTGGACAGCCACGGCGGGGGCCTGCAGGACTACGCCCCTGAGCGCGCCGGCACCCCGACCTCGGAGTGGCTGTGGAACAGCGGCTTCTACTACGGGCTGCACTTCGGCAGCGCGGTGGCCCCGCTGCCCCGGTTGATCTGGCTCGTCTTCGGGCTGTCCCCGGTGCTGCTCGCCGTCACCGGGACGACCGTGTGGCTGACCAAGTCGCGCAGCGCGCGAAACCGGCGCGCGCGGCGCCGGGCGACCCGGACCGCCGCCAGGCCATCGGCGAGCCCGTGACCAGGACCTTCATCGCTCCGCTCACCGTTTTCGTACTCCTGTACTCCGCGCTGCTCGGCTGTTGGGGGCTGCTGCGCACCGCGCGACGCGTCCGGCTGGGCGGCGGCTACCTCGGCAGCCTGCTCATGCTGGAGGTGATGCTCCTGCTGCGGGCCGGGTTGGAGCTGGCCGGGCTGGTGCGGGCCGGCGGGTTCGGCCGGGGGTACGCCGAGCCGGTGGTACACGCCGGCTACCTGGTCGCCTCGGTCGCGGTGCTGCCGCTGGTGCTGGCCGTCACCCGGCTACCGCCCGCGCCAGGGCACGGCGGACCGGATACCGACGCCGGGCGGGCCCGTGAGTCGGCCTGGGACGGCGCGGTCGCGGTGGTCGGCTGCCTTGCGGTCGCGGTCGTGACGATCCGGATGAACAGCACCGGACGCGCACTGTGACCCCCTCGGCCCCCTCGTACGCTGTGCCGATGCAGGCCGTGCCGACCCAGCAACCGCTGAAATCGACTGGGCTCAGATGCCCACCTAACAACACCCTGATGACGGTTGCCGCGGGGACTGCCTTACTTCTCCAGGTAGGCCTCTCGTTACTGTACGTGTTCGTCGGAATCGGCGGTGCTGTTCCCGTTCGCCCTTCGGTCCCGGCGCGGCCGGTGCTCCTCGTGGTCGGCGCCGCGGGGGGTCGGCGGGTCGGCGTTGCTGCTGTTCGGGGCCCTCAACTACTTCACCCACATCGGGCTGATCATCAATACCCAGTGAGACCCGGGTGGACGCCCCTAAGTTGTTCATACCCGCCGACCGGCCTACCGTGCGCGAGGTGACCTACGCTCCCGCCGACGATGCGATCAGCATCGAGCTCACCGAGCCGATGCCTGAGACAACGCTGTTGCGCGTCGACGGCGAGGTCGACATGCTCACCTCTCCCAGCCTCCGCCAGGCCATCTCCGGCCAGATCAGCGGTGCGCGGCCGCGCCGCCTGCTGATCGACCTGGACGGGGTGGAGTTTCTGGGCACCAGTGGTCTGGCGGCTCTGGTCGAAGCACGCACCGAGGCGCTGGCCGGTGGTGTCGAGCTGTGGTTGGTCTGCTCGAACCGCCAGGTGCTGCGACCTCTGGAGATAGCCGGCCTGATCGAGCTGTTCCAGGTCACCCACTCGATGTCGGAGGCGCTGTCCTCGGCCCGCCCGGGCCCGAACGACGAGCAGGCGCCGAAAAAAGACTGACCTCAACAGGTTTGACGATGTGGCCGGTGGGGAACTGAATCTCGGGCGGGGTCCTTCGACCCCAGGAACGAGGTGATCACCGTGAGCGACGTGTCGCGGCTGCCGGGGCCGATGGAGCACGAGTGGCAGTGGCAGCGGCTCGGTTCGTGTCGCGGGATGGACAGCGCGATGTTCTTCCATCCCGACGGCGAGCGGAACCCCTCCCGGGCACGTCGAACCGCCGCCGCCAAGGAGGTGTGCTCGCGGTGTCCGGTGATGCAGCCGTGCCGTGAGTTCGCGTTGCGCACCCGGGAGCCCTTCGGTGTATGGGGCGGACTGGCAGAGGCCGAGCGTCGGGCAATTTTGGAGCGCAGCGTGGTGGCCAGCTGAATGCCGTTCGAGTTGCCGCGGACGTTCCCGTGCGGGACGTCCGCCTCAGTCATGCCGGCCCGCTTGCGGGCCATGCCCAAGGGTGCGGGCCGGACCGTTTGACGACGGCCTCCACCTGGAATGGATCCCGTCCGGACGGCTCCCGGGGGGCCGTCCGGAGGGGATCCTCCACTGCTGACCAGGCTCAGAGCGCGTAGTACTCCAGGCGGCCGCTCAGCGGCGTCACCTGGGTAGCGCAGGCAGCCAGCCCGGCGCATTTGCGAGACCACTCGTCGACATCCAGCTCCACCGCGGTGCGCATGTTGTCCGGCGCGGCGGAGTAGCGGACCAGCGGCAGGCGGTACACCTCGGCGATCTGCCTTGCCGCGGCACTCACCGCCATCCGGCTCGGATCGGCGCAGGAGTCGATGTCGGGCGCCAAGCAGTACACCCCGGGCTCCGGGTCGAAGCCGACCAGCTCGCTCATCGCGGCAACCAGGTCGGGCTCCCGCTCGGCACCGAACGGGATGGGCAGTGCCAGACGATGTCGGGCGAGCTCGGGAACCCGCAGCTCCCGCAGGCCGGCGTGGGCCGCCTCCTCCGAGGGTTCGTCCGAGGATGCCGCGACCAGGACGTCGATCTGCCTGCCCGCCTCGCCGAGGCGCTGCACCAAACCGGCCGCGGCCACCAGGAACTCCGGAAGGTGCAAAGTGACCGCGACGACTCTGCGGCACCTGCGCAACGGCTTGGGCAGTGCCTTCGCCGCCGCGAGGCCTGGCCTGGGCTCCTGTATGAGTTCGCCGGCTGACATCCGCTCCCCCTGGTCCTGATAGGTTACTTAACCTTCCCGACGTCGCGGAATGGCGGGAACGGCGAAGCAAACGACAAACGGTCCCGGAAGATCCACGAACGGTCAGCCCCACGAGCATTTCTCCGCATCTACCGAGCCACACGGACCGCACGTCGCAGAAAGTGACAACGAAAGCTCTGACCACACCAGTCGACACGCCAGGGTGACCCCGATTCGCACTGAGGAGGGTGTCGCGGGCAGGATTCGACCGTGTCCGTAGCCGAGAGCGGTGCGGCGGTTGTCGAGGTGCGAATCTCGGCCCGCCCCGCATTGATACCCACCGTCCGTGCGGTTGCCTCAGATCTGGCTGGCCGTGCCGACTTCGACCTAGACGCCATCTCCGACCTGCGCATGGCTGTCGACGAAGCGTGCACGACCCTCGTCGGCCTCGCCGCCGATGACGGCGTGCTGAGCTGTCGGTTCGTGCTCGCCGACGACCGGATAGAAGTGGCGGTGACCACGCAGGCCGCGAAGGCCGAGGCCACCATCAGCACCGACAGCTTCGGGTGGCGCGTGCTGGAGACACTCGCCGACGAGGTCAGCGCGGCCAGGGCCGCGGACGGCGATGCCGAGTCCCTCACCATCCGGCTTTCCAAGCACGCCGGTACCGCGCCGTGACTTCGGCCGCCGGCCAGACCCCGAGCGACCACTCGGTCGACGAACGGACCAGCGGCTCGGTGCCCGACCGCCTCGACGCACGGCCGTTCCCTTCGCGCGGGCCGGGAAGCGAAGAGCTCCCGGGTAACTCCGCCGAGTACAAGGCGCGCGAGCGTCCCGGCACGCCGGTTGACGACACTCCTGTCGACGAGGCGAAGGACACGGCCGACGGCGTCACGGACGACAACGGCGCGGGCGGGGCCTCGACCGGGCCAAACAAGGACGGCGAGTACGAGCACCTGGTACCGCTGCTCGCCGAGTACGCCGAGCTGGCCGAGGACGACCCGCGCCGGGAGCCGCTGCGCGAGCGGTTGGTCACCGGGTACCTGCCGGTCGCGCAGCACATCGCCCGGCGGTTCGCACACCGGGGCGAGCCGTTGGACGACCTGGTCCAGGTGGCCACCGTCGGCCTTATCAACGCGGTGGACCGCTTCCAGCCGGACCGGGGCAGCGACTTCTTCTCCTTCGCGGTGCCCACCATCAGCGGCGAGGTGCGCCGGCACTTCCGCGACCAGGGCTGGTCCATGCGGGTGCCCCGGCGGCTCAAGGACCTGCACGTCTCGATCAACTCGGCGGTCTCCGAGCTGTCCCAGAACCTCGGGCGCGCGCCGAAGCCAAGCGAGATCGCCGAGCGGCTGCGGGTGCCGACCAACGAGGTGCTCGAGGGTCTGGAGGCCGCGCAGGCATACCGCAGCTCATCACTGGACGAGATGCTGTCCACCGACGAGAGCGGGACCACGCTGGGCGACCTGCTCGGCGCGGCGGACGCCGAGCTGGAGCGGGTGGACTACCAGCAGGCGCTGCAGCCACTGTTGGCCGAGCTGGCGGAGCGGGAGCGGAGCATCCTGATGCTGCGGTTCTTCGGCAACATGACGCAGACCCAGATCGCCGACCGGGTCGGCGTGTCCCAGATGCACGTGTCCAGGCTGCTCGCCCAGACGCTGTCCAAGCTGCGCAACAAGCTGGAAGCCGATCAATGACCGGCACCCTCCGGGTCGGTGAACCGGCCGGGAGATGGGTACTGGTCGCCACGGTCGGCGGCTCCGGGCTCGCCATGCTGGACTCCACCGTGGTCAACGTGGCGTTGGCGCACCTGGGGCGCGACCTGCACGCCGACTTCGCGGCGCTGCAGTGGGTGATCAACGGCTACACACTGTCGCTGGCCGCGCTGATCCTGCTCGGCGGGGCGCTGGGCGACCGGTTCGGCCGCCGGCGGGTGTTCGTCATCGGGGTCATCTGGTTCGCCGTGGCGTCCGCGCTGTGTGGGTTGGCGCCCACCGCCGGGCTGCTCATCGCGGCGCGGGTGCTGCAGGGGATGGGTGGCGCGCTGCTCACCCCGGGCAGCCTGGCCCTGATCGCCGCCGCGTTCCGCGAGCAGGACCGGTCCCGGGCCGTCGGGATGTGGTCCGGCCTCGGCGGGGTGGCCGGCGCGATCGGGCCGTTCCTCGGTGGCGCGCTGGTGGCGTGGAACTGGCGCGCGGTGTTCTGGATCAACGTTCCGGTGGCGGCGGCCGTCGTGCTGATCACGCTGCGCCACGTCCCGGAGAGCCGCGACCCGGCGGCCGGTAGCGGCATCGACCTGCCGGGGGCGGCGCTCGCGGTACTCGGGCTTGGCGCACTGACCTTCGCGCTGACCGAGGGCGGCGCCGGGGTGACCGCCACGGTGTGGGTCACCGGGCTGGTCGGGCTCCTCGCGCTGGCCGGTTTCCTGGTGGTGGAGGCCCGTTCGCCGCACCCATTGGTGCCGCTGTCGCTGTTCGCCAACGGTCTGTTCCGGGCCGCCAACGTGGTCACCCTGCTGGTCTACGGGGCGCTAGGGGTGTTCTTCTTCCTGCTGGTGCTGCAGATGCAGACCGTTGCCGGCTTCTCCCCCACCGTCTCCGGCACCGGGCTGCTGCCGGTGACCGTGCTGATGCTGCTGCTGTCCGCGCGGGCCGGTGCGCTCGCCGACCGGATCGGGCCGAGGCTGCCGATGACCGTCGGACCGTTGCTGGCGGCGACCGGTTTCCTGCTGGCCATCCGGGTCGGTCCGGGCGCGCACTATGTGACCGAGGTGCTGCCGGCCGCCGTGATGCTGGGGCTCGGTCTTTCCTCGACGGTCGCACCGCTCACCGCGACGGTGCTGGCCTCGGCCGACGAGCACCACGCCGGCATCGCATCGGGCATCAACAACGCGATCGCCCGCAGCGCCGGCCTGCTCGCGGTGGCGGTCATCCCGGTCGCCGCCGGGCTGGGCGGGGATACCAACTACACCGACCCTGTGGTGTTCGGCGCCGGCTTCCGGCACGCCATGTTGATCGGTGCCGGGCTGCTGGTGCTAGGCGCCGCGCTGTCCGCGGTACTGGTGCGCAACCCCGTCGCGCCGGCCGCCGGCCAACCGCCCGCCACCGAGCCCGCTACCGGGCCGGCCATCGTGGACGGGTTGGTACCGGGCCGTCCGACACGGCTGGAGCTGGCCCGGTGCCCACACTGCGGTGTCGGGTCGCCGCAGCTGCACCCCGGCGCTCGCTGAACCCGCCAGCAGGCGCACTGTGGCGGGTGGGGTCACGGCGCGGGGAAGATGGACCAATGGCGGACGACCAGCGCGGGTGGGCACCATCGGACATCGACCTGAACACCGCCACCTTGGCGCGAATCTACGACTACATGCTGGGCGGGGCGCACAACTTCGCGGTGGACCGCGAGTTCGCCGAACGCATCGAGGCGACGGTGCCCGGCTCGGCACGCACCGCGTGGGCGAACCGGGCCTTCCTGCGCCGCGCAGTGCAGTTCTGCGCCGCGCGGGGTATCGACCAGTTCCTCGACATCGGCTCCGGCATCCCGACCGAGGGCAACGTGCACCAGGTGGCCCGCGCGGTGAACCCGCACGCCCGGGTGGTCTACGTGGATCTGGACCCGGTCGCGGTGATGCAGAGCCGCGCCATCCTGGCCGATGACGAGCTGTCCGGGGTGGTGAACGCCGACCTGCGGGACCCGGAGGCGATCCTGGCCGACCCGACCACCCAGCGGTTGATCGACTTCGACCGACCGGTAGCGGTGCTGGTGGTGGCAATACTGCACGCCATCCCGGACGCGGACCGGCCCTCGGAGCTGCTGGCCATGCTCACCGCGCCCTCGGTACCGGGCAGCCATCTGGTGATCAGCCACTTCAGCACCAACTACGGCACGGCCGACGAGGTCAAGGCGTTGCTCGAGCTCAGCCGAGACACCACCACACCCATGGTGGTGCGCGACCCCGCCGAGATCCGCGCGCTGTTCGGTGAGTTCGTGCCCGTCGAGCCGGGCGTGGTGCCGATTCACGAGTGGCAGCCTGACCCCGACTCCTCCCCCGGCGAGGCACGATCCAGCGGTTATGCCGGGGTGGCCCGCAAAGGTGACTCCTGAGGCTCGGCTCGCCGTTGCACCGTGTGGCGTGATCGCTCACACGGCAAGATGTCGGCATGGCAGAGCTGCAGGCGACCGCGATGACGATGGTCAACGGCGCGACCGAAGAGGTCCTGGCCGCGCTGACCGACTACGTAGAAACTCGTCCCGGGTTGCTGACCAGGGAATTCGGCGGCTACGAGGTACGCGCCGGCGGGCAGGGCACCGGCACCGAGGTGCGCTGGACGCTGGCTCTGGAGGAAGCGATCCGGACCAAGAAGGGCCGCAAGCACAAGAAGCAGAAGTCCCCGCCGTGGGACTGTGTGATGCGGGTGGAGGTCACCGAGGACGGGCTCGTGGAGCGGGACACCCAGTCCGAGCTGGTGGTCAACTGGGTGCTGCGCGACTCCGGGGACGGCCGCACCGCCGTGCGGGTGGACGCGACCTGGACCGGTCCGGACGGACTCCGCAAAACGATGGCCCGTCCCAAGCAGCAACTCGCGATCCGCACCGTGTACGAGGGCCTGCTCACCGAACTGCACGACATGTTCGAACCGGAACCGCCCCCGATCGACGCCGACGAGGACGA
>DASYBQ010000195.1:0-26569 GCA_036500625.1 Pseudonocardia sp.
CCCGCGGCCTCACCGACACGCTGGACAGCATCATCGCGCTCGGCGGCCGGCTGCTCGACGCGCTGCGCGACGACGAGTTCCGCGCCGAGCGCTTCCAGGCGGTGGAGGACGCCGAGAAGGCACGGCTGCACAACAACGACAACCTGGTGGCCAACACGTTCACGTCGTTCCAGGACTTCGACCTGCTCAACGCCTGGCTCCGGGTCTGGATCACCGAGCAGTTCGACCTCAACCTGGAGAGCGTCCGGGCCTACTGGCGGCTGCTCAGCACAGGCGACCGCTCCGGCGTGGCCCGTCTCGAGGAGGTGGCACTGCGCAGCTCCGACGCCGAATTCTCCCCCGCCAACCGGCTCTACAACCGGGCGAACGAAGAGATCCTTCGGGTGGAGCGCGGTGAGCAGTCGACGCAGGCCGCCGCGCGCGCGATCACGAAGCTGATCACCGAGGCGGACTTCATCCCGCCCATGCTCAAGTTCCGCGACATGAGCTGCCGGTCGATGCACCTCATCACGGCCAAGAACCTGGCGCAGGTGCTCAGCTGGGCCCGCAAGTCGGCCCCGCCACACACCCGCGACCTCGTCATCGAGGGGGTCTCGGCGTTCTTCAAGATGCGCATGCGACCCGGCGAGTTCAACCGGAGCCAAGAGCTCAAACACATCATCGCGGGGGTGCCCGCGCGCCGCGCCTGGGCGAAAGCCAGTCGGTGACGACGCCGAGGGGAACATGACCGTGGACGGCATCCTCAAGTTCCTGGGTGCCGGCCACGGTCGTGGCCGGACCCTGCTGTGCCTGCCGCACGCCGGCGGCGATGCGGGCGCCTTCCGTTCCTGGGCGCAAGCGCCCGTCGGCGGTGCGGACGTGGTGTCGATCGATCTGCCCGGGCGGCGCCACCTGCCAGGGAGCAGCGCACGGAGCGTGCTCGGGCCGGGCGAACCGAGCCTGCGTCGCCTCGCCTGCGACGTCGCCGACGAGGTGGTGCGGAGCACGCAGGGACCCGTGGCCCTTTTCGGCCACAGCATGGGCGCGGTACTGGCCTTCGAGGTGGCACGCGAGATGCACCGGCGGGCCGCCGAACGGCTCTCCCTGCTGGTGGTATCCGGCCGCGACGCGCCCTGGTCGGTCTCACCGCTGCCGGTCTTCCACCGGATGCCCGACGACCGGTTGTGGCGGAGCCTGCGAGCCCTGGGAGGCATCCCGGCGGCCGTCGCCGACGACCAGGGGATGCGGGAGCTGTTCCTGCCCGTGCTGCGAGCCGACCTCACGATCCTCGAAGAACACCGGGCGGCGGCCGCCGTGCTGGGGTGCCCGGTTCGGGTCTACGCCGGGCAGCACGACGCGCTCGTCACCGAGGAGGGGCTGGCCGCGTGGGCCGGCGCCGATCACGACGCGGCGCACCGGCGCTTCCCCGGCGGCCATTTCTACCTGGCCGAGCACCGCGCCGAGGTCCTCCGCGCGCTCACCGCGGATCTCGCCGAGACCACCACGGGCACGCCCGCTACCGGCGCGCGAGGCCGGTGACGTTGTCCGTGGTCAGCAGGTCGGCGAACTCTCGTCGCGCCGAGAACTTGGCCCACACCAGCATCCGCAGCCGGCGCGCCATGGTGAACCGGTAGGAGCGCGCCTCCGGATCCGCGAAATCGAAAAGCGGCGGGACGACACGCTCGCAGCCGAGCCGGGTGAGGACGGCCGAGGCGGCCTCCTCGGGCGCCAGCTCGGCGTCCTCGGAGGTGAGCAGGCACAGGCCGTCGTCGACGACGGAGACCAGCGACCTTGGCGGCTGGTACCAGTGGCGGTCGGCCAGCCGGGCGTCGAGCGCCGACCAGCCTCCCGGAGCGGCGGCCCGCAACCGGGCACTCTTGACCGACAACGAGCTCATGATCGTCCAAAGCAGCCACAGCCGCAGCAGAGCGTTCCAGCGCGGCCAGTCGCCGGCGCACCGCACGGCGGCATCGGCCCACCGGGTGTGCGCGGCCAACAGGTCCCGTTGCAGCGCCGCGAGCCGGGCCACCTCGACCGGCTGCCCGGTGCGGAAGGCCCCGACGAACGCGACCCCCACCGCGTACACCAGCTCGAGCCCGCAGGTGATGTCCCGCGACAGCGCGAAAGGCGCGGTGTGCGCGGAGCGCTCGAGCAGCAGCAGCGGCGCGTCAACCGGCGGCACGCAGTGCCCGGTCACGGCGGTTTCGCACCACGACCCCGCTGCACCGAGACCGCTCAGGTGCGGCGCGAGGCTCGGGTAGCGGTGCGCGAGCCGCCGCAGCGCCAGTCCCGGCGCCTCGGGGGCGGCACCGGGACGCAGGGCAAGGGAAACCGAGGTGAGCCGGGTCCCGGCCGGCGCCCCGCCGATGGCGGCGAGCTCGACGACCCCGTCGGCCGTGCCGTGCAGGGTCGTCCCTTCGGCCCAGGGCAGCGCGGCGGGGACGCTGGGCCCACCGGCACCGATGCTGGCGGGGACGTGCCCGCGCATCACGGCAAGGCCGCCCCGGTCGGGCTGCCACGTCACGCCAAGGGCGTCGGACCACCCGGAGTCGTGCCGCCCGGTGGAGTCGATCAGGAAGGATCCCGTCACCGACGTGCGGCCAAGGGGGACTCGCCATCCGGCGCCCCGGCGCACCGGGGTAGCGAGCGGTTGGCCGGTCACGACCGTCGCGCCGTGCCGCCTCGCCAGATCCACGCTCCAGCCGTCGAGCGCGGTCCGGTTCAGCTGCCACTCGCTGTGCTCGGACGGCACGACGAACTGGAGGTCCTCCGAGGCAGTGCCGCCCGCCGTGTGCTGGGCGAAGGAAAGGCACCGCTTGGCCGAACCAGCGCCGCGCAGCTGCGCCGGCACCGTGTCGAAACGGCCCAATGCGGAGATCTCTTCCAGACCGAAGCGCGCCCCGAGCAACGCGAACATCTCCGCGGTGTAGGGCACCGTCGTCTCCCCACCCGTCGGCGTCGGCGCCGACGGGTCCACCACGAGCGCGACGCGCTGGCCGGCGCGGGCCAGCACCGTGGCCAGCAGGCCGGTGACCAGGTGCCCGCCAAGGAGCACCACGTCGAATTCCGGCCCAGCGGAGTCCTGCCCAGCGGCGGGTGGGCGCTCCATCAGAAGATCCGCCGGCCGGTGAGCTTGTGCAGCAGAGCGTCCTTGCCCACCCCGAACATGAGATCGCGAACCCTCGGATCCGCGTGCTGCCGCGCCCATCGGATGGTCTTGATCAGCGTCACCGGGGTGGGGTTGAGGAACCGCCGGTTGCGGTCGGAGAAGCCGAAGTGCTTCGGGACGAAGTCCGCGGCCACCAAATCCACGTACAACCGGTCAGCGGCCTCCGCCGAGGAGGTCACCCCCGCCTCCACCTCGTCGCAGAGCCGGACCATGGTGTCGAACAGCCCCCGGTAGCCGTCGTGGTCGGGCCAGTAGAAGCCGAGGTGGGCCGCCTCCTCCAGATCCCGCAGGTGGCTGTCGCGCCCGTCGCGCATGAACTCGGTCAGGCCCTCCTGCAGCCGGAAGGTGCCCGCGTTCGAACCCCACGCCCAGATCCGGAATACCGCCGACCACAGCTGGTAGTCGCTGAAAGAGATGAACGCCGCGTTGACGAGCTCGTCGTTGAAGTCGAACAGACTCTGCTGGAGCCGATCGATGTACTCGAAACGTTCCGCCGAGAAATCGTCGTCACGCACCGCGTCGAGCAGTCGCCACGCGAGGGCGTTGACCGCCTCGGCGGTGTTCGACAAGCCGCGGGAGAACAACGGGTCGATGAAACCCGCCGCGTGGGACAGCAGGCACCAGCGATCACCCACCACCTGCCGCGAGCTGTACTGCAGCCGTCCCGTCGAGATCCAGTCGCGGACCGGCCGGGCCCCCTGGTACTGGCGTGCGATGTCCGGGAACCGCTGTGCGTACTGCTCGAACTCCGCCCCCGGTGAAAGGCTCTCGTCCCGGGGGTACCGCCGTGGGTCGAGCGTCAGCCCGACGCTGCAGAGCGGGCTGCGGGACGCCTTGTGGTTGTCGAACCCGATCACCCAGAACCAGCCGCGCTCGAACATGTGGTGCACAGTGCCCTGGTACCAGGGCACCGGCGGGAGCGCGGTGCGCGGCTGGTGGGCGAACAGCTGATCGGTCGGGGTCACCCCGACCATGTGGTTCCACATTGACCGGGAGTGGTGCTTGAAGCGGCACGGGGTGTCCCGCAGACCGTACTTCTCAGCCAGCGGCGAACGGAAGCCGCTGGCGTCGACGACGTAGCGCCCTCGGAACCGCTCGCCGTTGGCAATGGTGACGTCCGCCCCCGCGCCGTCGAACTCCACGTCGACGACGGCGGCGTTCTGCCGTTGTTCGCAGCCGTACTTCAGCGCCGCGTGGAAGAGGTAGGCGTCGGTGTCCTGGCGGAACATGTGGCTTGCCTCGTGCAGCAGGCCGGGGGTGTTGAACTGGTTCGTCTCG
Organism: Pseudonocardia sp.; assembly: GCA_036500625.1. Lineage (GTDB taxonomy): Bacteria > Actinomycetota > Actinomycetes > Mycobacteriales > Pseudonocardiaceae > Pseudonocardia. Next base: position 4,427 of record DASYBQ010000195.1, read on the forward strand.
GCCGGGTCCTGCGACTGTCCCTCATGGTGGATCAGGAAGCCGAAGTGTTTCTTCACCCCGTGCGACGGCGCAATCACCCTCGTGCAGTTGGTGAACGTGGCGAGCGTCTTGATCTCCGGCACGTCGTAGCGTTCGGCCACGGTGCGCAGCGCGACCAGGGTGTAGGGGATCGTCGACTCGCCGATCGCGAACTTGGGATGGACGCCGGCGTCCAGGATGAGGACGCGGGTGCCGTGCCGGGCGAGGATCGCCCCCAACATGGACCCGGCGATCCCGGATCCCAGCACGACGACGTCGTAGACCTTCGGTGCACTCATGACTGCCTCCAGCTCACGTGGGGATCGGGGTGCGCAGCGGTGCGCCTAGCACCGGGATGTCGCAGAGCAGGCCCTTCGCCTCCTCGACCAGATCGAACTCGTCCGGTGAGAGCCGCTTGCGCAGGAACAGCGTGAGGCCCTCGTGGACGAGCTCGCCGATCGGCGGGGGCGCGCTGCGCCGGGCCCAGAGCAGCGTCTGGGCGACCTTGTGCGCCTTCGCGTTGAACCACCGGTTGTTGGGGTCGGCGAGCCCGAACGCGGGCGGGATGAAGTCCGCCGAGGTCAACCGGGTCATGATCCGGGAGGCCGCCTCGGCGGCCGGCAGGTGACCCTCGGCGACCTCCCGTACGTCACGCCCGACCGAGCCGATCAGGGCCCGCACCGGCGGGTAGTCCGGGATCGCGCCCTGCGGCGCGATGCGTTCGAGGTCGCGCAGGGCGTCCTCGCTGCCGGACGCCAGGAACTTGGCATAGGTCCGGTTGATCTCGAAGGTGGCCAGGATCTGCCCGGTGGACCAGACGCGGAACCAGGCGTCCCAGAGGCGGAAGTCCGAAAAGGAGGTGTAGGCGTTGGCCACCAGGTCGTCGTTGAAGTCCAGCAGGCCCTGCTCGAGGGTCTGGACGAACGCAAACCTCTCGGGGCTGAAGTCGTCCGCGCGCAGCGCGTCGAGCAGCCGCCCCGTCAGCGCGTTGACGATCTCCAGGCTGTTGCTCAGGCCTCGGGAGAACAGGGCGTCGACGAAGCCGGCCGCATGGGAGGTGAGGCACCACCGGTACCCGACGGTCTGGCGCGAGCTGTACTGCAGGCGCCCGGTGGATACCCACGGGCGGGCGGCGGTCGCCCCTTGGAACTGGGTTTTGACGTCCGGGAAACGGTCGAGGAAGCGGCGGAACTCCTCCTGCGGCAGGCAGTCGGGCTTCGGGTGCACCCTCGGGTCGACGTTGAGCCCGACGCTGATCAGCGGGTTCGTGGCGCGGGCATGGTTGTTGAAGGGGATGACCCACGCCCAACCACCCTCGAACAGGTGGTGCAGCGTGCCCTGGCTCCAGGGGGTGGGGTTCCCGTGGGCCCCGCGCGGTGTGACCGTCTCCTCATAGGGGGTGACCCCGATCATGTGCGTGAACAGCGACCGGGAGTGGTGCCGCAGCCGGGTGGGCTCCTGCCGCAGCGAGAACTTCGCCGCGATGGGCGACCGGAAGCCGCTGGCGTCGACGACGAAACGCGCCCGGAACGTCGAGCTGTTCTCCGCGAGGACGGTCACGCCGTCCTCGTCGATGTCCACGTCGACGACCTTCGTCCGCTGGATCACCTCCGCGCCGTAGCGCACCGCCACCGCGAGCATCCAGGCGTCCACGTCCTGGCGGAAGAAGTGCGTCTCGGTGTGGGTGATCTTGGGGATCGGGAACTCGTGGCATTCCTTGGGATTCTGCGGCTGTCCCTCCCGGTGGTAGAGGAACCCGAAATTGCGTTTGATCCCACAGTTGCTGGTGAGGCCGGACTGCACGTTCTCGAACGTGGCGAGCCGTTTGATCTCGGGCACGCCGTAGCGTTCGGCAACCAGGCGCATGAGCATCGACGTGTACGGGATGGTCGACTCGCCGATGGCGAACCGGGGGTGCGTGCCGGCGTCGATCACGACGACGGAGGCCCCGTTGTTGGCCAGGCACGCGGCCAGCGTGGCGCCGGCCAGGCCCGATCCGAGGATCGCGACGTCGAACAGCCGCTTGCCCGGGTCCGTGTCCTTTTCCTTGGTTGTTCTGTCCATTTCTCCTCCTAGGACGTCGAGGCCAGCGTGGGCTCCGGGAGGAACCCTTCCTGGCGGAAGCGGGCGACGAGCGCGCCGAGCAGCGACTCGTCCAGAGCGGGGCACCAGATGCCGAGGGGGTCCAGCCGGCGGCGGGCGTGCGTGGTGTCCAGGTCGAGCGCGTGCTCCCCCTCGATGATCAGCCTCTGCACCGCGTCGAGGACCGGGCGCAGCGCGGAACCCCGTCCTTCGACGTCAGCGGTCAGCAGCTCCCACCATTCGTGCCGGTCGACGACCTCGATGCGGTAACCGGCGCGCTTGAGCTGCGCCACGGCGTCCAGGAACGGCATGCGGCTGTCGCTGACCAGGTGGTAGTCGCGGCCGGTCGAGCCTGCCGAGGTAGCCAGAGCAGCCAGCGCCCGGCCCACGTAGTCCGCCGGGGTGATCTCCAGCGCGACGTCGAGCTCCGGGGCCACCCCGAGGTCGACACAGGCTTTGAGGACTCGGCTGGTGAAATGCTCGGTCATCGCCGAGCGGCCAGCCGAGTCGCACACCACGCGCCCGAGACGGTGGACGGCGGCGTGCTGGCCGGCCTCCCTGGCCCGGCCCACCATCCGGTCGGCCACCCACTTGGTCTGGGTGTACCCCGTGACGAGACGGCCGGCGGCGCGCAGGTCCCCGTCTTCGGCGACCCGCAGCCCATCGCCCTCGGGCAGCCCCCACACACCGTAGGTCGACACGAAGTGGAACGGCACGTTGCCACCGGTCCTGGCCAGGCGCAGCAGCTCCAGCGTCGCGTCCACGTTGACCGCGCGGAGCTGCTCGAAGCTGTGCACGAAGTCGACCACCGCCGCGTTGTGCACCACCACCTCGGTCCGGTCGGCCAGCGCCGCCCACGCCGCTTCGGACAGCCCGCAGCGCGGCTCGGCCAGGTCAGCCGCGAGGGCGCTCACCCGGTCCGTCCCGGTGCTCAGCCCTCGGGCCCGCAGCGCCGCGACGACACGGTTCAGCGCCTCGTCGTCGGAGGCGGCCCGGACCAGGCACTCGACCTGGACACCTGGCCGCGCCAGCAGGTCGTGCAGCACGTGCGACCCGACGAAGCCGGTGGCCCCGGTGAGCAGCACCCGCCGAGGCGCGGCGGCGGTGGCCGGGCCTGGCTCGACGTGCTCAGCGAGGTCGGCGGGCAGCGCGCAGAGTGGCTCCAGCACCGCTGGGTCCTCCATCGAGGCCGCGAGCCCTTCGGCTTGCTCCGCTCCGCCGTCAAGGGTCTGCACCAGGAACTCGGCCCACTCGGCGACCGTCGACCGCTCGAACAGCTCCCGAGGGGCCACCTCCACACCCCCGGCCCGGCAGGCGGAGCAGACCTCCATGACCATCAGCGAATCCAGGCCGATGGCGAAGACGTTGGCACTTGCCTGCAGCGCGCCCGGTTCGATGCCAAGGGCACCGGCCACCTGGCCGCCCAGGAAGTCCACCGCCGCGACCAGCCGGTCCTGCCGGGACCGGGCCGGATCGCCCACCGAGGCAAGCAGTCCCCCGGCGGGGCCCGGCCCCTGGCCAGGCAGCGCGGTCGACGCCCCGACCCGATCGAGCAGCGGCCGGTTTCGGCGGGCGCCCATCACGTCCCGGTAGCGCGGCCAGTCCGCCGCGCAGACCACCCAGTGCGGCTCGTCGCCGGTGGCCAGCCGGTCGAGCAGATCCACGCAGAGTGCCGGGTCGAGCACGCGCAGGCCCACCGACTGGAGGAACTCCAGCACGTCCGCCCCGAACAGCTCGGACGGGACATCCCACGGTCCCCAACTCATGCTCACCCCGGCCAGGCCAACGGCCCGGCGGTGCTCGCACACCGCGTCGAGGTACGCGTTCGCCGCCGCATAGCTGGCCAGGTGCTGCGAGCCCCAGGTGGCGGCCACCGAGGAAAAGCAGAGGAAGAGCTGCAACTCGCACCCCTCGGTGGCCTCCTCCAGCGCCAGCGCCCCCAGTACCTTCGGCTCCCACACCGAGCGGTAGGTCGCGGCGTCGACGTCGACCATGTTCTGCGGGGCCGAGCACCCGGCCGCGTGCACGACGCCGGTGAGGCGGCCGCCCCGCGCCGCGACGTCGCGCACCGCCGCCCGCAAGGCGGTCGCGTCGGTGACGTCGGCCGAGGCCACCGTGACCTCGCAGCCGTCGGCGGTCAGCTCGTCCACCAGCTCACCGCACCCCGGGGCCGCCGCACCTCGGCGGCTGACCAGCAGGAACGACCGCATCCCCGCGTCGCGCAACCAGCGAACGACCCGCTGCCCGATGCCGCCGAAAGCCCCGCTGACCAACACCGTGCCCGCCGGGTCGAGCGGGCGGTAGGAACCCGGCAGGTCCCCGCCGGCTGCCGTCAGGCGCGGCACCAGCATCCTCGGGCGGTCCTTGCCTCGGACCGCGATCTCGTCCTCGTCGGACCGGGCGCACAGCGCGGCGGCTGTGGCCGCCGGGTCGGCGCCGGCACAGCTGTCGACCAGGCCGGCCCACGAGCGAGGATGCTCCAAGGCCGCCACCCGTCCGAGACCCCAGAGCGTCCGCCCGGCCCGGCCCGGCACCTCATCGGAAGGCAGCGCCCGCACCGACGAACAGGTCAGCACCCGCACCCGGGCGCCCGCGCCCGCCTCGTCGAGCGCCACGACCAGCCGGCACAGCTCGAGCTCGAGATCCAGCACGCGGCGGACGTCATCGGCGCCAGGGGCGACGACGATGACCTGCGCCCCGTCGCCCTCCCCGGGTACGGCCGAGGGTCCGTCGAGGTCAGCCAGTCGGTCGAGGACGTCGGCGACCTTGATGTGCCCGTCGTCGCGGCGCAGGTCGGTCACCGCGAGGCCGCGCTGCCGCAGGGCGGCGACGACGCCGTCGGCGGTGCCCCGCTCTCCGGTGACGACCACCGGACCCTCCGCAGAGGGGGTGTCCGGCCGAGGGTCATCGCCCCACACCACTCGGTGCAGCACGGTGCGGGGGCTCACGGGATCGGCGCGGGGGGCGGCATAGCGTCGCACCCCGGTCAACTCACCGATCACCTGCTCGTCCGCATCGAGCACGAGGACCACGGCGCCATCCGCGTCGGGGTCGCCGTGGCAGCGCACCGAACCGGGTGCCGCCGCCAGCCTGGCCGGCTCCAGCCGCATGGTGCCGACCGCGAGCGCGTGCGGCCGGCCGGGATCGCCGATCACGTCGAGGACGTCCTCGACCGCCGCCGCGGCCGCCCTCCACGGGGCCGTTCCTTCGGAGAGCACAACCAGCGCGCTGCCGGTCACCGGCCCGGCGGGCACGGCCCACGGGACCGAGGACGTCTCGGTCGCCGCGGCGGCGCTCGCCGCGCGGACCCACCCCACCTCGCCGGTGGGGTCCGCGCCGGCGTCCGCGACGTCCGCGCTGAGCTGGAACCCGCCGCGGTCCCCGGTGCGCCAGCGGATGGCGGCGGGCTCGCCCACCGGGCCGAGGATGACGTCTCGAACGCGCCACCGGCCCGGCTGAGCCTGACCGGCCAGCCGGGCGGCCCGCAGCACGCCGGGCACGACCGTCTCGAGCCCGAGCCGCCCGCCTGGCCGCACCGGGACCGCACCGGAGCGGACCCACCTGCCGGGGGCCACCGGCACGCCGAGCACCGGGTCGGGCCGCCCGCCGCCGACCACGTTCGCCGGGGCGGCCGAGTCCGGCGGGCCGACCGCGGCCGAGCCGGAAGTGCCGAACCAGAAGCTGCGCCGCTCCCAGGCGTAGCCGGGGGCGGGAACCCGCTGGCGCGGTTCAGCACCCCGGGCGGTGTCCCAGTCGACCTCGGTGCCGCGCAGGTGCAGCACGCCCAGCACCGACAGCAGCCCGAGGCGGGCGTCCCGGCCCCGGCGGCCGACGGCGAGCCAGGCCGCGTCGTGCTCGGGCAGGCAACGCCGGCCGAGCGAGGTGAGCACCGGGTGCGGGCCGACCTCGACGAACGTCCCGGTGGTGGCGCCAGCCACCTCCATTCCGGCGGAGAAACGGACCGGCGAGCGGGCGTGCCGGCTCCAGTAGCCGGCCTCCGGTGCGCATTCCTCCCAGGCACCGCCGGTGACGTTGGACAGGAGTGGGATCGTGGGCTCACCCAGCTCGACGGTCCGCTCCATCTCGGCGATCCCGGCGAGCGCCGGATCCATGGCCGGCGAGTGGAAACCGTGCGAGACGTTCAGTGCGGTACACGGGTGCCCGGCGTCACGACAACGCCGGGCGACGACGTCCAGCGCGGTGCGGAAGCCGGAGACGACCGTGTCGGCCGGGCCGTTGACCGCCGCGACGGCCACCTGGTCCCCGACGTCGGCGAGTAGCTCCCGCACGGCGGGTTCCGGGGCGCTCACCGCGAGCATCCCGCTGTCGCGGGGCAGCCCGGCCATCAGGGCCGCACGGGTCACCACCAGCCGCGCGGCGTCCGGCAGGGACAGCACGCCCGCCGCCGTCGCGGCCACGATCTCCCCGATGCTGTGGCCCAGCAGCAGGTCAGGTTCGATCCCGACAGCGGTGAGCGCCCGCACGACGACGTACTCAGCCATAAACAGCGCGGGCTGGGTCCACCGGGTGTCATCGAGGTCGACGCCTCGGCCGGCGAGGACCGCCTCGGGAGCCACGCCCAGCAGCGGGGTGAACGCCGCATCGAGCTCGCGCCACACGCCTGCCAGCAGCGGCATGTCGAGCAGCCCTGCCGCCATCCCGGCGAACTGCGCGCCCTGGCCGGTGAACAGCAGCGTCAGGTCGCGGCTGGGGAATCCGGCGGCCCGGGTGCGCACGGCGGTCGAATGGCCACCGTCGAGCCAGCCGCGCAGGTTCCGTACCGCATCGGCGGCATCGGCGGCTGCCACGACCAGCCCTTCGCCGTGCCGGGCCCGCCCGACCTGGCTGGTCCAGCAGAAGTCGTGCCACAGCAGAGGGTCGTCCTCGAGCGCCCCGGCCCAGCTGTGCGCCGCCGAGCGCAGCGAGGAGTCCGTGCGCGCCGAAAGCGCCAGCACGTCCGGCCCGGGCTCGGCGGGGCGGGAGCTGCGCTGTGTGGCAGCCGCCACGACGACGTGGGCGTTGGTGCCGGTCACGCCGAAACTGCTCAGCCCGGCTACCCGAGGGCTCGTGGCAGGCCACGGCACGGTGGCGGTGGGCACGCACAGCCGCAGCCGATCCCACGGCGCGCGGGGGTTGGGTTCGGTGAGGTGCAGGTGGGCGGGGATCGCGTCGTGGCGCATCGCGAGCAGCAGCTTGGCAAGGCCCGCCGCCCCCGCGGCCGCCTCGAGGTGCCCGATGTTCGTCTTCACCGACCCGACGACCAGCGGGCCGACCGACCCGTCGTCCTCGGCCGCCGCTGGGGCGGCGGTCGGCGCGGCGGGGACGGGGCGCCCGGCCCCGAGCACGGCGTCGAGGGCGCCGAGCTCGATCGGATCGCCCAGCGCGGTCCCGGTGCCGTGCGCCTCCACATAGCAGACCTGGGCGGGGTCGACGTCGCCGTCGGCGAGCGCATCCCGGATGACGTCCTGCTGGGCCCTCGGGTTGGGCACCGAGATGCCGCTGCTGCGCCCGTCGTGGTTGACAGCGCTGCCCCTGATCACCCCGAGTACCGTGTCGCCATCGGCAGCCGCGTCGGCGAGGCGCTTGAGCACGACCATCGCACCGCCCTCGCCTCGGGCGTACCCGTCGGCCGAGGCATCGAACGTCTTGCACCTGCCGTCCGGGGCGAGCGCGCGGAACTTGCTCATCAGCACGAAGCCGAACGGCATGAGCAACAGGTTGACCCCGCCCGCGATCGCGGTGTCGCAGTCACCTCGGCGCAGGGCCCGGCACGCGTCGTGCAGCGCGACCAGCGAGGAGGAGCACGCGGTGTCCACCACCTGGCTGGGGCCGCGCAGCCCGAGGGAGAACGAAACCCGCCCGGCCACGAAGCTGGGCTCGCCCATCAGCTGGTAGGCGTCGGTGTCGCGGATGTCGCCGTAGGCCTGGCGCATCCGGACGTAGTCGGTGGTACTGACCCCGACATAGACCCCGGTCGCGGAGCCGGCGAGCCGGTCAGGGGCGTACCCGGCGTTCTCCAGCGCCTCCCAGCTCATCTCCAGCACCATGCGTTGCTGCGGGTCCATGCCGGTGGCCTCGCGCGGCGAGATGCCGAACACCTCCGGCTCGAAGGCCGCCACGTCGCCGTGCAGGTACCCGCCTCGGGTCACGTAGGCGCGGCCGGGCACGTCCGGGTCGCTGTCGAGCAGGGCGCGGGCGTCACCGCGATCGGTGGGGAACTCGCGGGTGGCGTCGTGCCCGTCGGCCAACAGCCGCCAGAAGCTCTCGGCCGAGTCGGCGCCGCCGGGCATCCGCAGCGCCATGCCGACCACGGCCACCGGCTCCTTCCAACGCCGCTGTGTGGTGGCAAGCTCGATATTCAGTGCCGTGACCGCGCGCGCCGCCGCGCGCAGCAGGTCCTCGGGCTCGGCACCGTTCCCGGTGTCAGGTCGATGTCCGGTCATCCGTCCGCTCCCATCGACAGCAGGGCCTTCGTCTCGTCCATGGCACGTGCAAGCTCGGCGGCCGCGTCCGAGGGTCCGGCCGGGTCCGGGCGTCCGTTCCGGGCCGGGGGCGCGACCGGGTCCGGGGGGGCGGCCCCCGCCGAGGAAGTTCCCTCGGCGCGGCCGGAGACCAGGTCGAGCAGGTGGTCGGCAAGCGCCTGGCAGGTGAAGTGCTCGAACGTCGCCGTGGCCTCGACCTCGACACCGAAGCGCTCGCCGAGCGCCTTCGTCACGGTGACCGCATGGATCGAGTCCATGCCGAGGTCGAAGAACCCGCCGGCCGGGTCGATCTCGCCGGGCGTCATGCCGAGCGCGGCGGCAACCTCCGCCACGCTGGCCCGCAACGCCTCCCTGCGGGTGGCGGCGGTGGGTCGGGACTTCGGTCGCGGGGCAGGCTTCGGCACCTCGTCCGGCTGGCGGGGCGCGGGCAGCTCGGCGGGAACCGGGTCGGTCACCCCCCAATGCCGGGCGTGCTGCCAGGGGTAGGCCGGCAGCGGCACGGTTCTGCGGGGTCCGCCGATCGTCGCCCAGTCCAGGTCGTGGCCGGCGAGGAAAGCACGCCCGAGCTCCGCCGGATCGGTTCCGGCCTCCGGGGCGGACCCGGCGGGCGCGGTGCCGGTGGCACGGGCGATCTCCGGGAGCTCCCCGCCCGGTGCGGCGGCCTTGCGCAGCGCGGCGAGCAACCGCTCGGCGTCCGGCGCGGTGAAGCAGGCGCGGTATGCCAGGTGTGTCCGGCCCGTCGCGGCGGTGGAGACCGCGCCCGCGAGGTCCTCGACGGTCCAGCTCACCGCCGCCCTGGCGAGATCGCGCACCCGCGACGCGGTGGTCTCGGCGGTGTGACCCGAGACGGGCAGCAGCCACGCACCGGGCGCGGCCGGTTGCTGAGTGGGCACTGGGCCCGCGAGCAGGTAGTGGGCGTTGGTGCCGGAGAAGCCGAACGAGCTGATGCCGACCAGGTCGGTAGGGGCAAGCCGCCCGCCGGGGGACGGGAGCAAAGGCGAGTCGTCCCAGTCGAAGGCCCGCGTGCGGCCGCCGGCCAGCGGCTGGGCCGGATAGCAGCCGTTGCGGTAGCAGAGCGCGAGTTTCACCAGGCCAGCCAGCCCCGCGGCGGCCTCGAGGTGTCCCAGTGTGGACTTCACCGACCCGACCAGCAGCGGCTCGCGGCGGTCACCGGCGAACACCGCCGACAGCGCCCTCAGCTCGATCGGGTCGCCGAGCGCGGTGCCGGTGCCGTGCGCTTCCACCGCGACGACGTCGCACGGCCGGCGTCCCGCGCGGTCCAGGGCCCGGCGGATCACGTCGGCCTGGCCCACCGTCGACGGCACGGTGAAGCCCCCGCCCGCCCCTTCGTGGTTCACCGCGCCTGCCTCGACGACGAGGTGGATGCGGTCGCGGTCGGCCCGCGCGCGAGCCAGGGTCTTGACCACCAGGCACACCACACCGTCGGCCCGGCCGTAACCGTCGGCGTCCTGGGAGAACGGCTTGCAGCGCCCGTCCGCCGCGAGCGCGCCGGCCCGGGACATCGCCGCCGAGATCGCGGGGGTGAGGACGAGGTTGGCCGCCCCGACGAGCGCGGCGTCACAGTCGCCTTCGCGCAGGGCCGCCCCCGCGACGTGCAGCGCGACCAGTGAGGAGCTGCACGCCGAGTCGACGGCGACGGCCGGGCCGGTCAGCCCGAGGGCGTAGCTCAGCCGGCTCGCCGTGGCCGCGGGGCTGGTCCCGGTACCGAAGTACGGGCCGACCTCGGCCGGGTCGGCGGCGCTGAGCTGCGCGTAGTCGGCGCTGTCCAGACCGACGTAGGCGCCGGTTCGGCTCTGCCTGGCCGAGGCTACCGAGATCCCGGCGTCCTCCATGGCCTCCCAGGCCACTTCGAGCAGGATGCGCTGTTGCGGGTCGACGGCCCGCGCCTCAGCCGGTGACATGCGGAAGAAGCGGTGGTCGAACTCATCGACGCCGTCCATGAACCCGGCGCCTCGCGGGATCGTCGCGTCACCTCGGCGCCAGGTGTGCGCGGCTGGGCGGTCGTTCGGTAGCTCGCGGGACGTGCACTCGCCATCGCGGATCATCGCCCAGAGACCGGCATCGTCGGGTCGCCCGGGTAGCCGGTGGGCCATCCCCACCACCGCCAGCGCGCTCGAGCCCTGGGGTTGCGGCGCGGCGGGCTCGTGCGCGGCCGGCTCGGCCGGCTCGGCCAGCGTCACCGCGCCCAGGTGCTCCACGAGCTGGTCGAGGGTGGGGTACTCGAAGAGCACCGTCGTCGCCAGCACCGCACCCACCCGCTTTCCGAGCCGGCGACGCAGCTCTACCGCCCCGAGCGATGTCAGGCCCTGCTCGAACAACCCGACATCGGGAGCCAGTGCCGCGTCTGCCCCGGCTCGCAGTTCCCGCCGGACCTCGGCCTCCACCAGCGCCCGCAGGTCCTGCTGGGCATCGGCGGGCGGGGACGGCGCCACGGCGGGGGCCGGCGGCAGGTCCGCGACCGGTGCCCGCCGCGCGGCGGCGGCACCGGTGAGCGCGGCCGACCAGTGCGGCCGGTGGTCCCATACCCAGGGCGGCTGACGGTCGGGCGGCGGGACGTAGCTTTCACCCGGAGGGACCCGACCGAGATCGACGCCCTCGATCCAGAGCTGGGCGAGGGCAAGGGCGTACTCGTCCGGCCCACCGGCCGCGCCAGGTGTCGAGCGGCCGCCGCCGAGGGCCGCCGCGAGCCGGTGGATCGGGTCGGTGCGCCCGGCGTCGGCGAGCAGCGCCCTGCCGAGCGCGGCGAGCTCGCCCGAACCACCGAGCTCGACGATGGCGAGCCGCCCGGACGCGGCGATGGCGGCGCGGAAGCGGCCGTGCAGGCTCCCGTTGCCCCCGGGCGGTTCACCGCCGGGGACCTTGGCGGGCCACAGAGCGTAGTCGGGATCGACCGAGCCGACGACGACGCCGTACGCCCGGCACCGTCGCTCCAGCAGGTGGACCGCGTCGGCCGGCCCGCTGACCACGACACCCAGCGGGCCGCGGTCCGCCACGACCCGCACCGAGGCCGCCACCTCGGTGCTGCCGGCGACCCATTCGGCCGAGGCGTGCACGACGAGCGTGCGACCGGCCCCCCCGGACTCGATCTCCTCGGCGTGGCGGAGCAGGGCGGCCACCGCCTCGGCGAGCGAGCAGCTGCCGGCCACCGCTGCCGAGGTCAGCTCACCCAAGCCCTCCCCCAGGACGGCCACCGGCCGGAGTCCGTCGGCCCGCAGCCGGCAGGCGAGCGCGTACTGGGCCGTGAAGAGCGCCGAGAACACCTCTCGGGGTCGCGCGGCAGCGCTCCCGCCGGTCTCGAGTGCACGGTCCAGAGCGGCACGGGCACCAGCGGGGAAAGCCGACCGGCAGCGCTCGCGAGCCGCCGAGGCGGTTGGGTCGCGCAGCAGTGCCATGACGGCGGACCGGTCCCAGGCGCTGAGCTCACCGGGCAGGGCCAGCACGACGTCACGCCGGTCCGGGGCGTGTCCGGAAAGCAGCACGCCTGGCGTGTCCTTCCCGGATGACCGCAACAGCGCGCCGCGTTCCCCGGCCCTGCCGACCGCGGCGGCGCGGTGCGGCCGGTGCTCGGCGAACAGCGACGCTCGGGCGGCGTGCGGGTCATCGGCCAGTGCGCTCCCCCCGGCGCGGCCAGGCGAGGCCCAGGCAGCGGTCCGGGCGTCCATCGCCCGCGCGGTCGGGGACGAGAGAAGAACCAGACCCGGGTCGGCGGGTCCACCCGGATCGGGCACCTCCGCCGGGGCTTCGAGCAGCACATGGGCGTTGGTGCCACTGAGACCGAACGCACTGACCCCTACCCGCAGCGGCCGCCGCCGATCCAGCCGCGTCGGCACGGCCGGCACCCGCAGGCCCGGCCCTGGCTCGGCGTCCTCGGTCAGGAAGGGCTGCGGTGGTACCACGCCGGAGCGCAGCACGCCGATCGCCTTCAGCAGGCCGACCATCCCGGCAGCCGAGTCGAGATGACCGAAGTTGGCCTTGTGCGAGCCGACGAGCAACCGTCCCGTTTTCCGCCCGGTACCCAGCGCCGCGCTCAGCCCGGCCACCTCCACCGCGTCGCCGATCTCGGTGCCGGTGGCATGCGCCTCGACGTAGTCCACGTCGTCGGCCTCGAGGCCGCCGTGCGCCAGTACGTCGCGGATCAGCTCCGCCTGCGCGTCCGCGTTCGGCGCGGTGAGCCCGGCGCTGTAGCCGTCGTGGTTGGTGCCGTGCGCCCTGACGACGGCGAGGGGCCGCCGTCCGTCGCGCCGGACATCCTCGACCCGTTCCAGCACCAGGGCCGCCGCGCCCTCGCCCCGTACGACCCCGTCGGCCTCACCGGAGAACGGGCGGCACTCCCCGGACAGCGACAGCGCGCCGATGCGGCTCATGTAGATGCTCAGTTCCGGGCAGAGCAGGAGGCTGACCCCGCATACGACCGCCGCGTCGATCCGGCCCGCGCTCAGTGCGTCGGCCGCGAGGGAGAGCGCCACGAGCGACGACGAGCACGCGGTGGAGACGGTCATGGCCGGCCCCCGCAGATCGAAGAGGTAGCCCAGCCGCCCGGCGGCAAAGCTGGCTTCGACACCGGTCGCGTAGTGGCCGTCGATGGCCCCCTGCCCGGGACCGGACGCGAGCATGGTGCGGTAGTCCGCCGAGAGCAGGCCGACGTAGGTGGCGGTGCGGCTGCCGGCCCACTGGTCCCGGCGGGGGCGCACACCGCGCATGGCCTCCCACCCGACTTCGAGGACCAGCCGCTGCTGGGGATCCATCGCGGCCGCCTCCGCGTCGGAGATCCCGAAGAACTCGGCGTCGAACCCGGCGACGTCGTCGAGGAAGGAACCCCGGTGGCTGCTGGTGGTGCCAGCGCGCAGGCCGGTCGGGTCGTGGAACTCGGGCCCCCAGCGGGTGGCCGGGACGTCGACCACGGCGGTAGTGCCGGCCCGCAGGAACTCACCGAGCTGGTCAACGGTGCGCAGCCCGCCCGGCAGTCGGCATGCGGCCGCGCTGACCACCACCGCGGCCGACACCGGAGGCGCTGCCCCCGCGTATTCACCATGCGGTGAGTTCATCATGAAGTGAATAATAAGGAGTCCTGCCCACGTGCTGTCAACCGCCGGGAGGAGGTTCCCGGTCGATTCGAGCGCGGACCGCGGCGGAGGCGTGCTCGCGGGTGCCCTGCCCGCCGGTGAACCTGAGAGACCCGACGGAGCACCCCTCCGCGGGACCGGGGCCGTGTGCGTCCCGATCCCGCAATCGTTGCTCCAGGCGAGAAAGAATCCTTAACACAAACGTTCGGTCGTCTTCCAACGGGCGGAATCGACCGGGCAAACTGGGCATCAGTCGCGCTCGATGGCGTCGGCAAGGAAGTCTATTAGCGAAGATCCCGCGACAAAGCGGGAGAAAATGTGCGGAATGACGGAGGAAGTTCATGCAAAATTCCTTTCTCCGGCCCTTTCGACGCGGTTATTTCCTATAACCAGACCTCACTGGACCGTGCGCGAAGACCTCCGGGCCGCACGTTTCCCGTGCCCGGTGACCACCACAAGCGTGCACTCCGGGTCGAACACTCGCCGTGACGGACGGGACGGTCGGGACGGTGAGCCGCCCCGACGTGCCCAGAGACTCGATCTTGGGAGGAGAGGGAGTCATGGCACGTGGCGTTCGTCGTCGACGCCTTCTCCCGGCGCACCATGGGCCGGGAGCGGCGAGGAGGACCGCACTGGATGCATGCGGACAGGCGATCCAGACTCGGCACCGAACCGGGATCACCGGGATCACCGGGTTGGGCCAACCGCCGCGGCACAACGACGCCCGATCGCGACACGCCTCGATCCCGACCAGCACGCGACCAGCGACAACACCGACAGCCCAGCACCCAGCCGCAATGTCCTCTCGGCAAAGTCGACCTTCACTTGACCAAGAGCGAAAACGGTCGGCGAGGACAACAGCGCAGGCACGGAGTTTCAGACATGATCGAGGAGTCGGACACCTCATGACCGAATCGAGTCCGTGCTCGCACCCGCCCCCGCATGTCGCCGCGGCTCAGCGCTCATTAATTCGGAACGTGCACGAACCCGACAAATCATAGATCAACCACGAGGTAGCGGGCCCGCGACCCGCTCGACCATTAACTCCGCGAATCATCTAGGTTAAGTAAATGAAACGCGCCACCGGCGAGTTTCATCAACCGGGACAACTGCCGACGGCGGGTGCGGTGCACCGCACCCGCCGGACCTGCCGATTATCAGCAAGGGACCCTCGGTGCCCGCCTAGATCGAAGAACCTGGCCAATTTAGGGTTGGCAGTCGGCGGCGACGGACGTAGTCTCAATTGTTAGACCTACCGATTCTTTGCGACCTGCTACGCAGGGTAGTTGCCGGCCAAGATCAAGACCCTTGGGGGGTTCATGAGGTCGACCATGCCATCGACGACCCGAGATATTTGTCGTGAAAACGATGAATTCCTTCAGATTCTCGGAGACCACCTTGAAGTAGGAAACCTCGCGGCGATACTCCGCGACTCTCCGGAGAGCCATGTCGACCAACGGATGGCGGTTCTCACCGTACGTGCCCAGATGTTCCTGGAGATCGGATTGTCCGAACAGTGCAGATTGACCGTGGCGACAGCACTGCAAGCCGCCCGGTCGGGGTGTGTCGCGAACCATCTGGTCGCCACGGCGATCAGCACCGGAGGGTGGGCGGCATTCTCGCTGGGTGAGGTGGGCACTGCCCTGCGGCTGGCCCGTGATGCTGCCGGAGCATGTCCCGCGACCTCGCCCTACAGCCCATGGAGGGCGGTCGATGTACTCATTGCGGCCTGCCTGGCCGCTCAGGATCGATTTCAGGAGGCCAAGGACACACTCCGGTGCGACGTGCCGTGGACACCTGAAGTTCACCTCGACGAGTACGACTATCACGATTCACTGATAGATCTCGAGCGTGCCCGGATCCATCTGGCCCTCGACGAGGTGTCCGCTGCTTTCGAGGTCCTCGACCGGGCGCTCGCATTTCTGGCACGAGCACCGGATACGCCGTCGTTGAGAGTGATCGGACCCTGCCTTCGCGCCCAGATACTGCTTCGGTGCGGGAGACTCAGTGAAGCCCGTACCACCATCGGCAACGTCCCTCTCAGAGTTGGCGCCCGAGAATCCGAGGCGCTCGCGTTTCGGTGGACCAGGGTTTTACTCAATACGGCATCGAGGCACTTCGAGCGGACCGAGCACGATGTGCGATGGCTGACTTCCAGGCGCACATTAGCGCAGTTGTTCGCGCAGGAACCGCTCGCCGCGATCGTACTGACCGATCTGGCCAGGCATGGTCACGACCTGGCCCTCGGAAGCAGGATTCGGCGCACGATCACTACGGTCGTGGACAGAATTCCCAGTGCCGCGTCGCTGAGGGCGGCGATGCTGTGCGCCGACACACTCAGCGCGCAAAACTATCCGACCGATTACGTCGCCGCATACGCGGAGGACGTGGCGCGCCCTCAAGTCACCGACTACATAGTTGACCGTCGCCTCATCAACTCAGCACTTCACGAGTAAGCCCTTCGCAATGTCGCGGGGCGTGGGGTCGCGGACCCAGCCGCTCGGCAAACGGAACGAGACCGCCGGGCGGCTGAAGCCGGGGAGGAGAGTCACCTTCTACGCGAGGAAGCCTCCGGTGCGGGTTGTTGCCCCAGCGCGGCCGCAAAGAACTCGGCGCAGGAGTCGGTGGGGTCGGCGACGGCTCCGACGATGTGGTCGGGGCGGATCAGCGCGACGAACTGGTCTTGGTGGAAGAAGCTGGTCAGGGCCGCGACGTCGGCGTTGACCAGCGGTAGCCCCAGTTCGTCGGCCGTTACCTGTGCGGCGGCGCGGGGACCGGCGACGAGGACACCGCCGGCGGGGATCTTGGGGTAGATGCGTTCGCCGTCGTCGGCGAGGACGTCGGGGACGCGGTGCCCGAGCGCCTTGCTCCGCCCGTGCAGCAGTGCCGAGTGTTCGTAGACGACGTCGAGCATCGAGAGCCCGTGCGTCAGGATGCCGGCGGATTGGGAGTGGCCGAA
Source organism: Pseudonocardia sp. (assembly GCA_036500625.1). Taxonomy (GTDB): domain Bacteria; phylum Actinomycetota; class Actinomycetes; order Mycobacteriales; family Pseudonocardiaceae; genus Pseudonocardia. The sequence goes on from DASYBQ010000195.1 coordinate 21,052, forward strand.
CCCGAACAGCGCGTCGAGGGCGTGCACCAGGGCCACCCGCCGGTGCGGTCGCGCGGTCTGGAACCGTTCGGCGAGGTCGGTGGCGGGCTGTACCCGGCGACCGATCAGCGAGGTTCGTTCCTGGGAGTAGGATTCGAGCAGTGCGGTGGCATCGGCGGCGGGGTGGGTCACGGCGGCCGCCAGCTTCCAGGCCAGGTTGTGCGCGTCCTGGACCCCGGAGTTCATGCCCTGGCCACCGGCCGGGCTGTTGAGGTGTCCGGCGTCGCCCGCCAGGGTGATCCGGTCGTAATGGAAGCCGCCGTCCGCGCATCGTTCGTGCTTGTGGTAGATGCTGCGCCAGAGGACCTCGACCGGCCCCGTACCGAATAGTTCCTGGGCCAGGGTGATGATGTGATCGTCCAGAATCAGGCCGCTGAGTCGTTCGTCTACGGCCTGCTCGATGATCCGCCAGACCCCGTCGCCGAAGCGGATGCCCACGATGATGCCTCGGTGGTCCAAGATCGTCGGCCACTCGTCGGTACGGTCGAGGGAGGGGTGGATGCGGACATCGGCGAGCATTGCCTGAGTGGGGTAGGTCTTCCCGGCGAGCTCGACGCCGAGCTGACCCCGGACCCGACTGTGCGCGCCGTCGGCACCCACGAGATAGCTGGCGGTCATGATCGTCTCGGTGCCGCCGGTCTGGGTGCACAGCCGCACCCCGGTGGAGTCTTGGGCGAACCCGACCAGCTCGGTGTCGAACCGTACATCGACCAGTCCGGTGGCTTGGACGGCGTCCAGCAGGATCCGTTCGGTGCGGTCCTGCGGGATGGCCAGTGCGAACATGCACGCGGTCTGGTCGGCGAGCTTGGTGAAGTTGACGTGCAGGATCTGGTGGTCGTCCTCAGGCTCTCGCAGTCGGACGTGCGGCACCCGGTTGCCGCTCGCTAGCAGTTGGTCGAGTACCGCCCACTGCCGAAAAATCTCCAGCGTGCGCGGCAGGATGAGGGTCGCCCGCGAGTGTGGGTCAAGTTCGGTCTTGGACTCGAGGACCACGCTGCGGATACCGGCCCGAGCCAGCCCGAGGGCGGTCGAAAGGCCCACCGGGCCGGCACCGGCGATGGCCACCGGCACTTCGCCGGCCTCGGCCGCGTCCGGGTGGCTCTCGGCGGTCGGACCCGGCCGCCGGATCGGGATAGCGCTCATAGATCGACTCCATTCAGAAGGACGTGGCTCCGCCACCGGCGGAGATCGTCGGTCGGTGCACCGCAGGGCAGGCGGCTCGCGGGTTGTCGTGGTGTTCGTGGCTATGGCCGGAGCGGGACGGCACCCGAGGGCGGGGTGTCAGATCACCAGGTCGTCCCGGCCGTCGGCCTTCAGCGACTCGACGTAGCGCGGGAACAACTTCTTGCCAAGCGGTGCGAGCGCGAGCAGCTTGGCCGCGTTGCCCTCCACCTTGACCTTGCCCCTGGCCATCGCGACCGGCAGGTTGACCTTGCCCTGCCAGTGGGCGTTCGACATCTCGGTGGACATCAGCAGCACCGCGTCGGGCTCCGGGCCGTCCGTGCCCTGGTAGACCTTGCGGCTGGACATGTCGATGATGAGTGACGAGTCGGGCTCGGTGCACTTGAGCTGGAAGATCATCTGGGTGGCGGCCATCCGGGGGCCCAGGTCGGGATCACCGAACCCTGTCTCGAAGATGCCGCCGACGTAGCGGTACAGCTCGTCCTCGCTGGCGAATCCTGGCATGTCTGCTCCATTCCTGTCCGACCTGGTTGGGGTGCTTGGGGATGCGGTCGGTGTGCCGCGCCCTGATGTGGCTGGTCAGTGTTTGTGGATGTGCACGGTGACGTTCATGCCGGGCACGAGTTGGACCCCGCCGGTGTCGGTGAGTGCCACCTTGACGGGGATGACCTGGGTGACCTTCTGGAAGTTGCCGCTGCTGTTGGACTCCGGGAAGAGGGAGAACTCGTTCGCGGCCCCGCCCTGGATCTCGGTGACCACCCCGGTGACCGGGACGCCGGAGTAGGCGTCGACGGCCACGTCGACCGGTGCGCCCTGGTGCACCCCGGCGACGTCGGTCTCGTCGACCCGTGCGGTGATGTAGATGCCGCCCCGCAGGTCGTAGGCGGTGGCGAGCTGGGTGCCGGTGCTGACCCACTGTCCCTCGACGCCGCTGTTGACCGCGATGGTGCCGTTGCCCGGGGCCCGGATCGGCTTCTGCGGGCCGCCTGGGCCGTTGACCCGAATGCGGCCGATCACCTGGTTGGCGGACACCGAAGCGCCCTGGACCCCCTGCCAGTTCGTCAGCGTGCCGGTGGCCGGTGCGTTGATCTCGATCTTGTCGCCGTCCACCTGGGCGTTGTCGGTGCTGACGAAGCCGCGGGAGTAGAGGAGGTAGGCGCCCCCGAAGCCGAGCGCCGCCAGCACCGCCAGGATCACGACGACGGTCAGTCCCCTCCGGGTGGAGCGCTTCATCCGCTTCTTCGCCGCCGGCGCCTCGGCGACCGGCTCCGGCTCGACGGCGGTCTCGGCCGGCACCGGCGCCGACCCGTTGTACTCAGTGGTCGCACCGTGACCATTGCGCTCCGGCTTGGTCGGCGTGACGGTGCTGGATGTCGTGACGTTGGATGTGGACTCCGGGCCTTGCATCCTGGCCTCCTCGTTCGGCGTACGGTGGCGCTGCGCTCGCCCCGTGGCTAGGGCGGTGCGGAGCGGCCCGTTCGGCTTCCCGACTCGGCGGGTTCCCGTATGGCGGCTTCTTGGCCGTCGAACGGCTCGATGGCGGTGTCGAGCCCGCTCCTGGCCGCGCCGGCGGGCTCGGTGACCGCCCGGGATGGCGGCGGGGATGTCACGTCACCTTGGGCCGGGTCGGCGGGCACGGTGGGTGTGGCCACGCCGTTGCGCAGCAGCAGCGCCAGCAGCACCGCGGCCGAAGTCATCAGACAGCACACGATGAACACGTTGCTGTAGGCACCGGCCGTCACCGCCACATTCAGCTGCCGGTAGTACCCCAGTAGCGCACTGGAGCCTTGCCGGGCCATCTCCTGGACCGCCGGGAGTTGGGAATTGGCTGGGATCAGCGCGAACCGGTCCGCTGACAGCTGGTTCTGCTGGTTGGTGGCCAGCGCGGTCAACGCCGCCAACCCGAGCGCCCCGGAGACCCGCTGGGCGATGTTGTTCACCGGGCTGCCCGAGCTGGCGTACTCGGCAGGGATCGCGGACAGCCCGGCGGTCATGATCGGCATCAGGGCCAGCCCGTTGCCAGCGCCACGCAGGCAGGTCCAGGCCACCACGTCACCCTGGGTCATGTCCGGGGTGATCCCACACAGCAGCAGGGTGCCGAACGCGGCGGTGAGCAGCCCGATCGTCGCCGGCCAGCGGGGGCCGATCTTGTCGTAGAGCTTGCCGGCGATCGGCATCAGCGTGGCCATCACCAGTGCCTCGGGCAGTAGCGTCAGCCCGGTCTGCAGCGGTTGGATGCCTTGGCCTTCCTGCATGAACAGCGGCAAGTAGAACAGCACGGCGTACAGCCCGGTGGCCAGCACACAGATCAGTAGCAGCGAGTTGACGAACGGCCACACCGTGAACACCCGCAGGTCGAGCAGCGGCTCGTCCCGGTCCAGTTCGACGACCACGAACAACGCCAGGGCGAGCAGAGCGAACACCAGCAGGATCAGCACCCGGTAGGACGTCCAACCCCAGTCCTGGCCCTTCGTGATGGCCAGCAACAGCGCGAACAGCCCTGAACCGATGGTCACAAAACCCCACCAGTCGAGAGCCCTGTTCGAGGTGGGCGCCAACTTGGGCAGCAACACCGTGCCGGCCAGCGCGGCGATGAGCCCGACGGGGACATTGATGTAGAAGATCAGCCGCCAGTTGAGGTACTCGACCAGGTAGCCGCCCAAGGTGGGCCCGATCGCGGGACCGACGAGCATGCCCAGCCCGTACATGCCCATGGCGGCGCCGATCTTTTTCCTGGGCACGATGGTGTAGACCATGGACAGCGCGATGACCGGCATGATCCCGCCAGGCACGGCCTGCAGCACCCGGAAGACGATCATGCTGGGCAGGTTCCATGCCATCCCGCACAACGCGGAAGCCCCGGCGAACAGCACCAGGCAGGCGAGGTAGACCCTGCTCATCCCGAGTCGCTCGCCCAGCCAGCCGCTGATCGGCACGATCACTCCCAGCGCCAAGGTGTAGGCGGTGGTGATCCACTGGATGTCCGTGGTCGCGACCCCGAAGTCCCGCTGGATGGTCGGGATCGCCACGTTGACGATGCTGGTGTCCAGCACCGACATGAAAGTCCCCAGGACCAGCACGACCATCGGCACCAGCCACCCGGAGCGGGCAGCGGTCGCCGGTGGGCGAACGGCGGTGGCGGCGGTCATGAGCGCTCACCACCCTCGGGTGGCGAGGACCAGCATCGGTGCACGCCTGGCACATCGAGGCCAGTCGAGGAGGCTTCCCCGTTGCCGCCCCGGCACGTCATTCGGGTGCCACTCACCTGTCACCGCCTCAAACAGTAGCGTACGTTCCTTTTGCGTGAGGCCAATCATGGCCCGCACACATGTTCATGTCAAGAACGATGGTTACTGTTTATGCTGGGGCCATGCCCCGAGTGACCGAGAAGTACATCCAGCGGCGCCGCCGCGAGATCCTCGACGCCGCGTGGCGCTGCTTCGCACGCAACGGATTCCACGCCACCACGATGGACGACGTCATCGACGCCGCCGGCGCCTCGCCCAGCGTGGTGTACCGGTGGTTCCGGGGCAAAGACGAACTCGTCGTCGCCGCGGTGACCGAAGTCTACGAGGGTGTCACCGACGCGATGAGCGACCTGTTGCAGACTGACCCGCCGCCGCCGCTGGCCGACGCGGTGGAACGGGTGCTGACCGTGACGCTCGCCAGGACCAGCCGCGACGGGCAGGACTTGACCGCCCTCGCCGTGCAGGCCTGGTCCGAAGCACTGCGGGACCCCGAGATCCACCAGCTCGTCGCCGGCCAGTACCACAAACTCAGGGACGGGCTCGCCGAGCTGGTCCGGCGGCACCAGGCCGCCGGGACCATCTCCGCCGACGTCGACGCGCACGCCGCCGCCCAATCCCTGTTCGCCATGATCCCCGGCTTCATCCTGCAGCGACTCCTGCTCGGCACGGGAGACCCCAAGACCTACGCCGAAGCCGCCCGCGCGATCCTGCGCGCCTAATATTGCAGGGCCTGTTCTCGCGCGAGAACTTCCGATCGGGGACCCTTCGGGCCCGCCTCCGCAAGTTCGGGCCTTCGGCCGAAAGAGCGCGCTTGTGCCTTACCGGCCCTAGTAGTACTACGATGGTCGGTCCGGTACCGGTCAGAAGTTGGCGGCCATCGCCGGGGCGCGCAAGGTGCCGAGGTAGGGATACCAGAGATGTTCCGGGTCGGCCTCGACCGCCGTCACGATCTCCTGCATCTCGGTCAGGGCGGCCGGGCGCTCGTCGTCGTACACGTCGCCTTGCAGCATCTTGAGGACATCGATGCGATAGCGCGGGTCCTGGACGAA
>DASYBQ010000196.1:0-20449 GCA_036500625.1 Pseudonocardia sp.
ACACCGAGGTGTGTTCCGGGGGCAGCCGTGACAGTCCCAGCAGGTCGGCCAGCGCCCCGCGCTGCTCGTCGCTGAGCGGACCGACTTGCACCGCGCTCACCGGCTGCCCGGACGACAGTCGTTGGTGCGCCGCCCGCCACAACGGCTCAGCTCCGTCCGGTGGACCGAGCCGCAGGTCGACATCCACGTCCTGGATGGCAGGCACGTCGTCGGGGAGCTGTACTTGAGCTGGTCGCACAGTGCCCATGACGCCAGGATGTGGCGAGGAGACGGGCTGGGCGACATACCAGGTTGCCTCCCTGCAGCTCCCAGCGGTACTGGTCGTCCTCGCCGGCCGTGAGACGCGCGTAGCAGGGGCTCAGGACTCGGTGAGGTGGCCCCGGGTGAGGGTCCAGCGTCGGGTGACGTGCACCGCGTCCAGCATGCGCCGGTCGTGGGTGACCAGCAGCAGGGTGCCGGGGAAGCCGTCCAGCGCCGACTCGAGCTGTTCGATGGCGGGCAGGTCCAGGTGGTTGGTCGGTTCGTCGAGCACCAGCAGGTTCACCTCGCGGGCCTGCAGCAGCGCCAGTGCGGCCCGGGTTCGCTCGCCGGGGGAGAGCGAGTCGGCCGGGCGGGGGGCGTGTTCCCTGCCAAGGCCGAACTTGGCCAGCAGCGTCCGGATCTCCTGCTCGGTCCACTCCGGCACCTCGGCCCGGAACGCCGTCGCCAGCGGTTCGCCGCCGAGGAACAGCCCGCGCACCTGGTCGACCTCGCCGACCCGCACACCGGGCCCGAGCGACGCGGACCCAGAGGCGAGCGGCAGCCGGCCGAGCAGCGCGCCGAGCAGCGTCGACTTGCCCGAGCCGTTGGCGCCGGTGATGGCGATCCGGTCGGCCCAGTCGACCTGGGCGTCCACCGGGCCGAGGGTGAACGCCCCGCGCGTCACGACCGCGCCGCGCAGCGCGGCCACCACCGCGCCGGCCCGGGGCGCCGAGGCGATGGTCATCCGCAGCTCCCACTCCTTGCGCGGCTCCTCGACCACGTCCAGCCGTTCGATCCGCCGCTCGGTCTGGCTCGCCTTCGCCGCCTGTTTCTCGCTGGTCTGGCCGCGGTGGTGCCGGATGAACTTGTCCCGCTCGCTGCCACTGGTCGCCGAGCGGCGGGCGTTGCGCACCCCCTTGGCCATCCAGGCGCGCTGCATACGGGCGGTGGACTGCAGATCGGACACGGTGCCGGCGTACTGCTCGTAGGCCTCCCGCGCGTGCCGCCGAGCCACCTCCCGCTCCTCGACGTAGGACTGGTAGCCGCCCTCGTAGCTGCTGACGGTGTGCTGCGCCATGTCCAGTTCGACGACCCGGTTCACCGTGCGGGCCAGGAACTCCCGGTCGTGGCTGACGATCATCAGGGGAGAACGCTGCCGCCCGACGAACTCCTCCAGCCGGGCCAGCCCTTCCAGGTCGAGGTCGTTGGTCGGCTCGTCCAGCAGCAGCACCTCGTAGCGCGAGGCGAGCAGCGTGGCCAGCCCGGCCCGCGCCGCCTGCCCGCCGGACAGCCCGGTCATCAGCGCGTCCGGCCCGGCGTGCAGCCCGACCTCGGCCAGCACCACGTCGATCCGCTCGTCCAGGTCGGCGCCGCCGAGCGCCAGCCACCGCTCCAGCGCGGCCGCGTAATCGTCGTCCGCGCCGGGCACCCCTTCACCGAGCGCCGAGGCCGAGGTGTCCATCCGGGCCTGTGCCCCGGTCACCCCGGCGCGCCTGGCCACGAACTCGCGCACGGTCTCGCCGGCGCGCCGGTCCGGCTCCTGGTGCAGCAGGCCGACGGTGGCGTTCGGCGGGCTCAGCGTGACCCGGCCGTGTTCCGGTGCCGCCGCACCGGCGAGCAGCCGCAGCAGCGTGGACTTGCCGGCCCCGTTCGCGCCGAGCAACCCGACCACGTCGCCGGGGGCGAGGATCAGGTTCAACCCGCTGAACAAGGTGCGTGCACCGTGCCCGGCGGCGAGGTCGGTGGCTTGCACGGTCGCACTCATCTCGCCACCCAGGCTACTCATGGAGGCATCCGATTAACTGGCCGGAGGCGTGGGTAGTCCGCCGGCATGACACAAGTACCCAACATCCGGTTGAACAACGGCGTCGAGATCCCACAGTTCGGCTTCGGTGTTTTCCAGATCGAACCGGACCAGACCGCGACCGCGGTACGGGAGGCTTTCGCCGCGGGCTACCGGCACATCGACACCGCGCAGATGTACCGCAACGAGGAGGGCGTCGGCGCCGCGATCGCGGACTCCGGGCTGCCCCGCGACGAGGTCTTCGTCACCACCAAGCTGAACAACCAGGGCCACGGCTATGAGAACGCGATCTCCGAGCTGGACGACAGCTTGAAGCGGTTGCGCCTCGACCATGTGGACCTCTATCTCATCCACTGGCCGCTGCCGCACCAGGACAACTACGTGGACACCTGGAAGGGCTTCGAGAAGCTGCTGGCCGACGGCAAGGCCCGCGCCATCGGGGTGTCCAACTTCCAGCCCGCGCACCTTGACCGGCTCGCCAAGGAGACCGGCACGGTGCCGGCGGTGAACCAGATCGAGCTCCACCCGCTGCTCACCCAGGTTGAGCTGCGCAAATACCATGACGAGCACGGCATTGCCACCGAGGCGTGGAGCCCGATCGCGCAGGGGGAGGTGCTGTCCGAGCAGACCCTGGTCGGGCTGGGGGAGAAGTACGGCAAGACTCCCGCCCAGGTGGTGCTGCGCTGGCAGGTGCAGGTCGGCAACATCGTGTTCCCCAAGTCGGTCACCCCGGACCGGATCCGGGAGAACATCGACGTGTTCGACTTCGAGCTGGCCGACGACGACATCGCGGGGATCGAGGCGATGAACTCCAACCACCGCACCGGGCCGGACCCGGACACCTTCGGTTCCTGACCGCCTTCCGGCGCACGGCTGGTGGCGCACGGCTGGTGCGCACGGATGGCGTTCGTGCGCGACGATGGTCCGGTGAGCTACGCATTGACCCTGGTTCCCGCGCTGGATCGACCCGACCTGTTGGCCGATCCGGTGCGGGACGCCATCGCCGCGCTCGGCACCGACAACCCGACACTGCGCGGTGCGTTCCAGGTGGCCGAGATCGACCCCGAGCTGGCCGACACCGCCGCGTTCTGCGAGCGCTACCAGGTGCCGATGTCCGAGTCGGCCAACTGCGTGCTGGTCGCCGGCAAACGGGCCGGTGAGACGCGGATGGCCGCCGCGTTGGTGCTGGCCACCAGCCGCGCGGACGTCAACGGTGCGCTGCGCCGGCTGCTGGACGTGCGCAAGGCGTCGTTCGCCTCGCGGGACGTGGCCACCGAGGAGAGCGGGATGGAGTACGGCGGGATCACCCCGGTCGGGCTGCCCAAGGACTGGCCGGTGTACCTGGACGGCGCGGTGGCCGCCGCGCCCCGGGTGGTGATCGGCTCCGGGGTGCGGCGCTCGAAGCTGGTGGTCGCGGGTTCGATGCTGGCCGCGCTGCCCACCGCGACGGTGGTGGACGACCTCGCCACCCCGGCCTGAGCGGGTGCACCCTTCGACGGCGCAGGCCGAGGTACTCGTCGACGAGCTGACCCGGTGCGGGGTCACCGACGTGGTGCTCTGCCCCGGATCGCGCAACGCGCCGCTGTCCTTCGCGCTGCACCGGGCGGACGCCGCGCGCCGGCTGCGGCTGCACGTCCGGATCGACGAGCGCACCGGTGGTTTCCTCGCGCTCGGGCTGGCGCTGCGCTCCGGCTGGCCGGTCCCGGTCGTCTGCACGTCCGGCACGGCGGCGGCAAACCTGCACCCGGCGGTGCTGGAGGCGTCCTACGCCGGGGTACCGCTGCTCGCGCTGACCGCCGACCGGCCGCCGGAGCTGGTGGGCACCGGCGCCAACCAGACCGTCGTGCAGACCGGGCTGTACGCCGGTGCGCCAAGGCTGGAGATCTCCCTCGGCGTGGCCCGGCGCGATGCCGGGCAGCAGGACGGCTGGCGCGCGGCGGTGTCCCGCGCGGTCGGCGTGGCGCTGGGTCGGGCCGGCATGCCGCCCGGCCCTGTGCACGTCAACCTGCCGTTCGCCGAGCCGCTGGTGCCCGAGGTCGGTCCCGGCGCGGGGGACTGGCCGGAGCCGCTGTCCGGTCGCCAGGGCAACGCGCCGTGGACGACGTACCCGCCGTCCGGCCAGCCAACCGCCCGGCTCCCGCTGGACCCGGCCGCACCGACGCTGGTGCTCGGCGGGGCGCTGTCCGCGACCTCGGCCCGCCCGCCGGACGCACCGCCCGGCGGGTGGGGCGCTCCGGTGGTCGCCGAGCCGAGCTCGCCGCTGTGGCCGGGGGCGCTGCGCACCGGTCCGTGGCTGCTCGACTCGCCGCGCGCCGACGAGCTGCGGCCTACCCAGGTGCTGCTGCACGGGCGGCCCACCCTGCACCGCTCGGTGGCCCGGTTGCTGGCCGACGAGACCGTCGCGGTGTACGCGGTGGCCGGCACCGTCGACCCGGCGGGCGCCGGCCTGCCCCGCTCGGTGCGGGCCATCGGCACGCCACCACCGTTGCGGGCACCCGCCGACTGGACCGCGCGCTGGGCCGACGCGGACGCGACCGCCTCGGTCGCGTTGGACAAGGTGCTCGCCGAGCCGTCCGCGCCGATGGGGCTACGGCTGGCCGCCGCGCTGGTCGAGGCGCTGCCGCCCGGCGCGCTGCTCACCCTCGGCTCGTCCAACCCGGTCCGGGACGTGTCGCTGGCCGCCCGTCCGCGCGCCGGGCTGACCGTGTTGGCCAACCGGGGCGTTGCCGGTATCGACGGCACGGTGTCCACTTCGACGGGGGCGGCGCTGGCGCACGGTTCCGGCCCCAGCTATGCGCTGCTCGGCGACCTCACCCTGCTGCACGACACCACCGGGCTGCTGCTCGGCCCGGCGGAGCCCCGCCCCGACCTGTCACTCGTCGTGCTCAACGACGCGGGCGGCGGCGTCTTCTCGCTGCTGGAGCAGGGTGGCGCGGAGTACTCGGCCAGCTTCGAACGGGTCTTCGGCACCCCGCACCAGGTATGGCTGGAAGGCTTGTGCGCCGGCATGGAGGTCGGCTACCAGAAGGTGCGCGAGCTGTCCGAGCTGGCTCCGGCGCTGGCCACCGAACGGGGTCGAGGCATCCAGGTCATCGAGGTGCCCGCCACCAGGGAGGGCCTGCGGGACGGGCACGCCGCTCTGCGCGCCACCGTGCAGTGCGCCTTCGGCGCTCGTGAGTGATTAGTAGCGCTACGCCTTCGGCACCGCTTCGCGGTAGCGGCACTTATCGCTCACGAGTGTTCAGGTGGGGCGGCCTTCGAGGGCGGAGCGGACGGCTACCAGCTTGGCCTCGGCCTCGGCCACCTCGACGTCCGGGTCGGAGTCGGCGACCACACCGACGCCGGCGAACAGTCGCGCCGTCGGGCCGTTCAGCTGGGCGCAGCGCAGCGCGAGGCCGAGCTCGCCGTCGCCCCTGCTGTCCACCCAACCGACCGGGCCGGCGTAACGGCCCCGGTCCATCTCCTCCAGCTCGGCGATCAGCGCCAGCGCCGGTTCGGTCGGGGTACCGCCGACGGCGGCGGTCGGGTGCACCGCGCCGGTCAGCCGCAGCAGCGACGGTGGGTCGGTCGGGTCCAGCGTGGCCGTGATGTCGCTGGACAGATGGGTCACGTTGGGCAGCCGCAGCACCGAGGGCTCGGCGGGTGCGTGCACCTCGACGCACAGCGGCGCCAACCGTGCCACCATCGACTCCATCGCGTAGCGGTGCTCCTCGCGGTCCTTGCCGGAGGCGAGCAGCGCGGCGCCGGACTCGTCGTCGGCCAGGTGGCCCAGCCAGTTGGTGCCGGCCAACACCCGGGACTCGACCCGGGTGCCGGTGCGCCGCAGCAACAGCTCGGGGGTGGCGCCGACCAACCCGTCCACCGAGTAGCTCCAACAGGTGGGGTAGCGATGCGCCAGCTCGCGCAGCAGGTACCGAGGGTCCAGCGACTCGTCGGCCGTGGCCAGCAGGTCGTGCGCAAACACCGCCTTGAACAGGTCGCCGTTGCGCATCCGGCGCACCGCCTCGGCCACCGCGCCGCGCCAGCGCTGCACCGGCAGCATGCCCTCGCCGTAGCGGATCCCGGTGGCCGGGCGGACCGGCGTCATCCGGCGCATCAGCGGGGAGCGGCCGAGCCCCGAGCCGGTGTCGATCTCGGTGATCCAGCCGACGCCGTTGCGCCGACCCACCACGACCTGCGGTACCACCAGTACCGACTCGTCCGAGTCGGGCCCGAAGGTGAAGCTGGCGAATGCCACCGCGCCGGAACCGGGCATGCCGACCTCGTCGGACACCTGCAGCCGGTCGGCGAAAACCCGCCACCAGGCGTCCGCCTCGGCGAACCGGTTGGGGCCCCGACAGCGCAGCCGCGCCGCCTCGCCCCAGCCGACCAGCCCCTCCGACTCGCGCACCCAGCACAGTGGACCGCGCTCATCGGGAAACAGGTCGACGAGCCGGCCAGGGTCGTTCACAGCCCTGGTCCGGACCCGCGCGCACGGGCTCAACGGGTGGGTAGTCACGATACCGAGGGTAATAAGGCAGCGGGGGGCGGCGCTCGGCCGGGCGGCGAGGCACAGGCCACATCTCGCCTCGCGCGGGCGGCCGCCGCCGGGTAGCCGGAAACAAGGGCGGACGCCGCCGGGCTGATCTTCTCCGGCCATCCGTACACTTCTTCGGCGTGACTGGCGCCACCAAAACCTCCACCGGCAACCCGAGCGCGCCGGGTCGTCTGCTGGAGGAGTTGGCCGGTCTGCTGCTGCCCGTGGTGATGCCACTGGTTCGCCGTCTTCCGGCGTTGATCCTGGTGATGACGGCGCTGTGCACCGCCATGGGTGTGCTGTCACTGGTCGGTGCGTCGCGGGACGACAAGGCGATCCAGGCGCACAGCGCGGTGGCCACCGCCACGGTGTTGCCCGGGTCCGACTTCAGCCGCACGCTGGTCCGGTTCACCACCCAGGGCGGGGACACCCTCATCCCGGAGAAGGGGGTGTTCTACCCGCGCGGCCTGAAACCCGGTCAGATCGTCCGGGTGGAGTACGACTCGACAAGGCCGGACCGGGTCCGGGTGCTGGGCAGGGACGCCTCGGTGGGCTATCTGCCTATCGCGTTGATGCTGGTCGGGCTGTGGGTGGTCGCGCTGCCGGTTGCTTTCATGCTGCGCGGCCGCCAACTACGCCGCCTTGAAGCCGAACGACTGGCCGCAATGGTCGCTCAGTAGGGGGCTCCGCCCCCTACGGCCCCCGGTAGGGCGTGGGCCCGGCTGCGCCGGGGCTGTTTTGTTGTTCCGCGGAGAGGCTTCGCCTCCGCGGTGCGCTCACGCGCAGGGTGCTGGGGCAGTTCCGGGGGTTGGTTGGGGTCGTTGGGTCCCGACTGTTAATCGCGCCACCAGGTGAGGACTTCTTTGGCTACGGCGGGGGCGGCCACTACTAGGCCGTCGGGGGCTAAGGGATCGGGGTTTCCGTCCTTGTCGAGGGCGACGGCGCCGGCTTCGAGGGCCAGTGCCATTCCGGCGGCCACCTCCCAGGGGTGGTAGCTGGTGAGGACGGCAGCGACCGCGTGCCCCAGCGCGACCTGGGCCAGCGCCAACGCGGCCGAGCCCAGCATCCGCACCGCCGCTCCGGCCGCCGAGGCGCGCGCGGTGAACCCGCCCGGCCAGTCTCCGTCGGTCTCCAGACAGATCGGGTAGCCGGCCGAGGACATCCGCCGGGAGATGCGAATCGGCATCCCGTTGACCCGGGTGCCGCGTCCCCGGGCCGCCGCATAGATCTCGGCCCGGCTCGGGTCCGAGATCACCCCGACCAGCGGCCCCTCGGTGTCGAGCAGTGCGAGCGCGTAGCCGAACCAGGGCAGCCCGGCGAGGTAGTTCGCGGTGCCGTCCAGCGGTGCCACCAGCCAGCGGTACTCGTGTCCGGCCGGCACCGCGTGGTACGAGGGCCCGACCACCGGCATCCGAGGGAACTCGGCGGCGAGGACCCGGCGGGTATGCCGTTCCAGGGTCCGTCCGGTGTCGGTGACCCAGTCGAACGGGTGGGTCCGGTCGGCCCCCTCGGCGCGGCAGCCCCGGTGCGCGGTCGCCGAGATCACCTCAGCCGCGTCGTTGGCCAGTCGGCCACCGACCTCCAGCGCCCGCGAGAGCAGTCCCGGGTCCGCCGGCGGGGAGTGCAACACCGTCATATCAGCGCAGCGTGTCCTCGTTCGGTGTCCCTGGTGCGTCCAGCGGATGGCCAAAGGTTGATGACCAGCCGATCACCAGGGCAACTTCCCTCCCACACCTTGATGTTGTTGCCCTGTTCGGCGACTGGTCACACCGCCGTCGGCTCGCCGGGCGCTGACCCAGGCATGGTCCGCGTTGTGCGAGTGGCGATCGTGTCGGAGTGTTTCCTCCCGACGGTGAACGGCGTAACGAACTCGGTGCTGCGGGTGATCGAGCACCTGCGTCGCGGTGGGCACCAGGTGCTGGTGGTGGCGCCGGGTCCTGGCGAGGACGAGCACCAGGGCGTGCCGGTGATCCGGGTGCCGGCGCTGGATCTCCCGGTGGTGAACTCGATGCCGGTCGGGCTGCCCAGCCGGCGGGTGCTCACCGCGCTGCGCCGGTTCCGCCCGGACCTGGTGCACCTCGCCGCGCCGTTCGTGGTCGGCGCGAGAGGGCTGGCCGCCGCGCGCCGCCTCGGTGTGCCGACCGTGGCCGTCTACCAGACCGACGTGGCCGGTTTCGCCGCGTCCTACGGGCTCGGGCTGACCGCGCGTGCCGCGTGGCGCTGGACCTGCCGGCTGCACTCGCTGGCCGACCGCACCCTTGCCCCGTCCAGCTGGGCCGCCGACGCGCTGATCTCCCGGGGTGTGCCGAGGGTGCACCGGTGGGCGCGTGGCGTGGACATCGCACGGTTCCGCCCTTCGCGGCGCAGCCCCCGCTGGCGCGCGCAGCTGGCCCCGAACGGTGAGCTGCTGGTCGGCTACATCGGCCGGCTGGCGCCGGAGAAACAGGTGGAACGGCTGACCGAGGTGGCGAAGCTGCCCGGAATCCGGCTGGTCGTGGTCGGCGATGGGCCGAGCGAGTCCCGGCTGCGCGAGCAGCTGCCCAGTGCCCGGTTCCTCGGTTTCCGGGACGGTGACGAGCTCGCCGAGCTGTACGCCTCACTGGATGTGTTCGTGCACACCGGCCCTTCCGAGACGTTCTGCCAGGCCGTGCAGGAAGCGCTGGCCAGCGGCGTGCCGGTGGTGGCTCCCGACTCGGGCGGACCCAGGGACCTTGTGGTGCCCGGCCGGACGGGTTACCTGGTGCCACCCGGCCGGGACGCGGCGGACCCGGTGTCGCGGGCCGCGTTCCGGTCGGCGGTGTCCGCGCTGGCGGATCCGGAGCTACGGCGCCGTGCCGGGCTGGCCGCGCGCCGCTCGGTGCTGCGCAGGGACTGGTCGACGGTGTGCGACGAGCTGCTGGCGCACTACGGCGAAGTCCTTGGCGCCGGACCGGCCGGTCGGCCGTTGCCCGGCGACCGCGCGGCCTGACGCGGGCTGGGATGCACATCGTCCAGCTGGCCAACTTCTATGGTCCGCGCTCCGGCGGGTTGCGTACCGCACTGCACCACCTCGGCGCCGGGTACGTGGCGCGGGGCCACCGGGTCACGCTGGTGGTGCCCGGCGGCCGGCGCACCGACGAACGACTGGCCACCGGGGTCCGGCGGATCACCTTGGCGGCCCCGAAGCTGCCCGGCACCGGCGGCTACCGCGCGGTGGACCCGTGGCGGGTGCGCCACTTGCTTGAGCGGCTGCGCCCGGACGCGCTGGAGGTGTCCGACCGGCTCTCACTGCGCGGGCTGGGCCGCTGGGCCGCCGAGCGCGGGGTGCCCAGCGTGGTGATCTCCCACGAGCGGCTGGACCGGCTGTTGGAACAGTTCCTGGTGCCCGGCCCCTCGGCGCGGCGCTGGGCGGACCGGCTGAACCAGCGGATGGCGGCCAGCTACGACACCGTGGTGTGTACCACCGCGTTCGCCGCCGCCGAGTTCGACCGGATCGGCGCGCCCAACCTGCTGCGGGTGCCGTTGGGCGTCGACCTGGCGGCGTTCTCCCCGGCCCGGCGTGATGTGGAGCTGCGCGGCCGGCTGGCGGGCAAGGCCGAGCACCTGCTGGTGCACTGTGGCCGACTGTCCACGGAGAAGCACGTGGAGCGCAGCGTGGACACCGTCGCCGCGCTGCACTCGGCCGGTCACCGGGTCCGGCTGGTGGTGGCCGGCGACGGGCCGCGCCGGGCCGCGCTGGAACGCCGCGCCCGCTTGCTGCCGGTGACGTTCCTAGGTTTCGTGGCGCAGCGCACGGCATTGGCCACGCTGCTCGCCTCCTCGGATGTGGCGTTGGCCCCTGGCCCGCACGAGACGTTCGGGCTGGCCGCGCTGGAGGCGTTGGCCAGCGGCACGCCGGTGGTGGTGTCCCACTCGTCGGCGCTGGTGGAGATCGTGCGGCCGGGTTGCGGCCTTGCGGTGCCCGACGACGCCGCCGCGTTCGCCGGCGCGGTGCGCGGGCTGCTGGCGACGGCGGAGTTCGACCGGCGCGCGGTGGCGAGGGCACGGGCCGAGCAGTTCGCCTGGCCGACGGCGGTGTCCGGCATGCTCAGTGCCTTGTCTTCCGGGACTTAATACTCCTAATCTAGGAGCATGACGACATTCCTGCTGCTGCCCGGCGCCGGCGGCGAGGCCTGGTACTGGCACCTGGTCGCGGAGCGGCTGACCTCGGCAGGGCATCGGGCGGTCGCGGTGGACCTGCCCGCCGACGACGAGTCGACCGGCCTGGCTGAGTACGCCGACCTCGCGGTGGCGGCGCTGGCCGGCAACCCGGTCGATGATCTCGTGGTGGTGGCCCAGTCGCTCGGCGGCTTCACCGGCCCGCTGTTGTGCGGTCGGTTGCCGGTGCGGCTGTTGGTGCTGGTCAACGCGATGGTGCCGGTCCCGGGGGAGTCCCCTGCAGACTGGTGGGAGAACACCGGCCACCACGAGGCGATCGCGGATCAGGGCGGGCACTCGTGGAGCTGGGAGAACTTCGACCTCAAGTCGGTGTTCCTGCACGACGTGCCGGCCGAGCTGGTCGCCGAGATGATGGCCCGAGGCGAGCGGCAGCAGTCCGAAGGTCCGTTCGGCAAGCCGTGGCCGCCGGCCGGGTACGAGCCGGCCTGGCCGGACGTGCCGACCCGGTTCCTGCAGGGCCGCGACGACCGTTTCTTCCCACTGGAGTTCCAGCGCCGCGTGGTCGCGCAGCGCCTCGGCTGGCTCGG
The DNA here is from genome assembly GCA_036500625.1 of Pseudonocardia sp. Taxonomy (GTDB): domain Bacteria; phylum Actinomycetota; class Actinomycetes; order Mycobacteriales; family Pseudonocardiaceae; genus Pseudonocardia. The sequence continues at coordinate 11,285 of DASYBQ010000196.1, forward strand.
CGTGACGGTGGACGAGCTCCCCGGCGGTCATCTGAACGGGCTAAGCCAACCGGACGAGGTCGCCAAGCGGCTGCTCGCCTACCACGCCGAGCTGAGTACTACCACCTCATGAGCCCGGCGACCGCCTCGGCGTCGAGCGGGTCGACCCGCCGCAGTCCGGCGACTCCATCGAAACTTTGGTCCGTGGTCAGAATGACCTCGCGGCCGGCGGCCAGTGCCACCGAGACATGCGCGCTGTCCACGCGTGCCGAGCTCGGGTGACTCGCTGGTCAGCGCCACGCGGAGGTGCTCGGCGGTCACGCTGAGCAGGGTAGGGAACAGGGCGGCCGCGAGCGCGAATGCCATCTTCCAAACGCACCAACGTCAAGGCCGGAACGGGCGGAACGCGGCACGCACGTCCGCCAGCACCAAGCCAGGCACCTCAAGGGAGGCGAAGTGCCCACCCCGCTCGTACGTCGTCCACCGCACGATGTTGTTCGACTGTTCCGCGATCCGCCGCACCGGCAGCGCGATGTCCCGAGGAAACAACGCCACCGCGGTGGGCACCGTGCTGGGCCGGGCAGGCGCCATGAAGGTACCGAAGCTCTCCTGATACAGCCGTGCCGACGATCCAGCCGTACCGGTGAGCCAGTACAGCATGATGTTGGTCAACATCGTGTCGCGGTCCACGGCTTCTTCGGGCAGGTCCCGGGAGTCGGTCCAGTTCTTGAAGGCGTCCACGACCCAGGCCAGCTGCGCCACCGGGGAGTCGTTCAGCGCGTAGGCCATCAGCCGGGGCCGGGTGGCCTGGATCGCCGAGTACCCGCCGAGCTCGTCGCGGTAGCGCTGGGCGGCGACCGCGCTGCACCGCTCTTCGGGGTCGTCGGAGTCGGCGGCCGAGGGGCCGGCTATCGCGCTGAAGACCTGCAGCACGTGCAGCGCCACCACATGTGAGGGATCCGCGAGGCCCAGCTCGCGGGTGATCGCGGAACCCCAGTCGTTGCCGTGCGCCAGGTAGCGGGAGTAGCCGAGCCGGCGCATCAGCTCGGCCCACGCGTGCGCGATCCGCTCGACGCCCCAGCCCGGCTCGTGGGTGACCCCGGAAAGGCCGAACCCGGGTATCGACGGCACCACGACGTGGAACGCATCGGCCGGGTCGCCGCCGTGCGCCGCCGGGTCGGCCAGCGGGCCGACCAGTTCGAGGTACTCCACGATCGAACCCGGCCAGCCGTGCGTGAGGATCAGCGGGACCGCGTCCGGTTCGGCGGAGCGCACGTGCAGGAAGTGCACATTCTGGCCGTCGATCCGGGTGCTGAACTGGGCGAACTGGTTGATCCGCCGTTCGGCGGCGCGCCAGTCGTAGCGGTCGCGCCAGTACTCGGCCAGCTCGCGCAGGTAGCCCAGCGGTGGGCCGAGGTGCCAGTCGGCGTCCGAGGGGGAGTCTGGCCACCGGGTGTCGGAGATTCGTCGGTGCAGCTCGTGCAGCGCCGCGTCCGGCACCTCGAGGGTGAAGGGGTCGATCTCCTCGGCGTCGGCCATGGCGTGACCTTAGAACGGATCCCTTCCGGGAGCCGTACCTGCCCGAACAGTGCTGGCCGACCACGGGTTAAACATCTGATAACTACCGGAAGATTCGGCCGGTCTGGACGCGCGTGGCGTGGGTCACGTAGAAATACATCCTACGTTTTGGCCTCACCGTGGAGGAGAGAACAATGCGGCTCAGGTCTGTTCGGCTGGGCGTGTCGGCCGTCGCGTCGGTGCTGTTCTCGGCCGTGTTGACCGCCTGTGGCGGCCCCGCCCCGGCCGGCAACGTTGTCGGTGTCGACTATCCGCGCTCGGACACCGACTTCTGGAACTCCTACATCAAGTACGTGCCGCGCTACGCCGACCAGCTGCACATGGCGATCAAGACGACGAACTCGCAGAACGACGTCGCCAACCTGACCGCCAACGTGCAGACACTGGTCAGCCAGGGGGTCAAGGGCGTGGTGATGGCGCCGCAGGACACCGCCGCCGTGGTGCCCACCCTCAACACCCTTGCGTCGAAGAAGATCCCGGTGGTCAGCGTGGACACCCGACCGGACGGCGGCACCGTGTACATGGTGGTGCGCGCGGACAACCGCGCCTACGGGGAGAAGGCCTGCCGGTTCCTCGGCGCGAAGCTGCACGGCGCCGGCAAGGTGGTGATGCTGGAGGGTGACCTGTCCTCGATCAACGGCCGGGATCGCACCGACGCGTTCAACCAGTGCATGGCGGCCAACTTCCCGAACATCGCAGTGTTCGGTGACCCGGCCAACTGGGACTCCAACACCGCCTCGCAGAAGCTGCAGACCGAGCTGACCGCGCACCCGGACATCAAGGGCGTCTACATGCAGGCCAGCTTCGGGTTGGCCCCGACGGTGCAGATCCTCAAGCAGCGCAACCTGCTGGTGCCGCCCACGGATCCCCGGCACGTGTTCGTGGTGTCCAACGACGGCATCGCCGAAGAGCTGAAGGACATCGCGGCCGGCGAGATCGACGCGACGGTGTCCCAGCCGGCCGACCAGTACGCCCAGTACGCGCTGCGCTACATCCAGGACGCGATCGCCGGCAAACCGGTCAGGCCGGGCCCGACCGACCACAACAGCACCATCGTCGCGGTCCGTCCAGGGGTGATGGAGGACCAGCTGTCCGCGCCGCTGGTCACCGCCGACGGGGCGAGCTTCGGCCCGGTGAGCAGTATTCGCTACGACGACAAGTCGCTGTGGGCGAACAACAGCGGCAGCTGATGGACGGCTCCGAGAACCCGAGGGACCCGAGGGACCCGGTGGTGCGGGCGCACCGGGTCACCAAGCGGTTCGGTCCCACGCTCGCGCTCGACGAGGCAGAGCTCACCGTGCGGGCCGGCAGCACGCACGCCCTGGTCGGGCGCAACGGGGCCGGCAAGTCCACGCTGGTGTCGATACTGACCGGCCTGCGCCGGCCGGACGCCGGCTCGGTCCGGTTCGGGGGCAGGGCGGCGCCGCGCCCCGCCGACCGGGACGGCTGGCGGCGCGAGGTGGCCTGCGTCTACCAGCACTCCACGATCATCCCCGAGCTGAGCGTCGCGGAGAACCTGTACCTGCACCGGCACCGCCGGGGCCGCACCGGGTTGATCGACTGGCGCTCACTTCGCCGGGACGCCACCGAGCTGCTGGCCCGCTGGTCGCTGGACATCGACGTGCGCGCCCCGGCCAAGGACCTCGGCGTGGAGCAGCGGCAGTTCGTGGAGATCGCCAGGGCGCTGTCGTTCGGGGCCCGGTTCATCATCCTGGACGAGCCCACCGCCCAGCTGGACGGCGCCGCGATCACCCAGTTGTTCGGGCACATCGGCGAGTTGCGCACCCAAGGTGTGACGTTCCTGTTCATCAGCCACCACCTGCAGGAGGTCTACGACATCTGCGACACCGTCACGGTGTACCGGGACGCCAGGCACGTGCTCACCGCGCCGGTGGCGGCGCTGCCCAGGTCCGAACTGGTCGCCGCGATGACCGGTGAGACCGGCCAGCGCAGCGCCGAGGCCCGGCCGGCGCGGGCTTCGGCGCCGGCGAAGGGACCGGTGCTGCGGGTGGACGGCCTGACCAGCGCGCCCAGCTACGCGGAGGTGTCCTTCGAGGTGGCCCCGGGGGAGGTCGTCGGGTTGGCCGGCGGCGGGGGCAGCGGCAAGACCGAGGTGGCCGAGACGGTCGTCGGGCTGCGCGCGGCACGCTCCGGGGTCGTCGAGGTGGCCGGCGACCGGCCGGCACCGGGACGGGTGGCGGCCGGGCTGGCCGCCGGCATCGGCTTCGTGCCGAGGGACCGCCACCAGCAGGGCCTCGTGCCCGACATGTCGGTCGCGGACAACACCACGCTGACCGTGCTGGACCGGCTGAGCAGGGGCTGGTTCCTCAGCGGCGCCCGAACCGACGCAGTGGCCCGTGACATGATCGACCGGCTGGAGATCAAGACCCCGGACCCTGGGCAGCCGGTGTCCCGGCTCTCCGGCGGCAACCAGCAGAAGGTGGTCACCGCGAGGGCGTTGGCCAGCGACCCGAGGGTGCTGGTGCTGATCTCCCCGACCGCCGGGGTTGACGTGCGGTCCAAGGAGTTCCTGCTGGACAAGCTCACCGAGGTCGCCGAAGGCGGCACCGGGGTGCTGGTCGTCTCCGACGAGCTGGACGACCTGCGGATGTGCGACCGGGTGCTGGTGATGTTGCGGGGCGAGCTGGTGGGCGAGCTGGCGCGGGGCTGGCCGGACCACGAGCTGGTCGCGGCGATGGAAGGGATGAGCTGAATGCCGAGTACGGCGGGAACCCAGGCCGCGGCGGGCCAGGACAGCGCCGCCGGCGCGCGGCGGCCCGGCGGCCCGGGTCGTCTGCCGAGGCTTTCCCGGCTGCGCGATGTCGCGCTGGTGCCGGGCATCGTGGTGATCGCGGCGGCCGGGCAGCTGGTCAGCCCGGTGTTCCTGAGCTACGACAATGTGATCAACATCCTGCAGACCATGGCGGAGGTCTCGCTGCTGGTGCTGGCCGAGACGCTGGTGCTGGTCGTCGGCAGGATGGACCTGTCGCTGGAGTCGACCTTCGGCCTCGCGCCCGGCGTCGCGGCCTGGCTGACCATCGGCGGCGGACACGGGCTCGGCGTGCTGCCCGGCGGGCTGGCGGTGCCGCTCACCCTGGCGGTCGGCGTGCTCGTCGGCCTGCTCAACGCGGTGCTGATCGTGCGGTTCGGGCTCAACGGCTTCATCGTCACGCTGGGCATGCTGATCGTGCTGCGCGGGCTGCTCACCGGCATCTCCGGCGGCCAGACGTTCTTCGACCTGCCGCCGTCAATGTTGTACCTCGGCACCGAGACCTGGCTCGGGGTGCCGGCGTCGATCTGGGTGTGTGTCGTGTTGTTCACCGTCGGCGTCGTGGCGCTGGGCTTCACCCGGTTCGGCCGGGCGCTCTACGCGGTCGGCGGCAACACCGACGCGGCGAGGGCCGCCGGTATCAACACCGACCGGATGATCCAGGGCGTGCTGGTGGTCGCCAGCCTGCTCGCCGCGCTGGGCGGGCTGCTGCTGTCCGGCCGGTTGGCCTCGGTGGCGGCCGCCCAGGGCAACGGGGTGATCTTCACCGTGTTCGCGGCGGCGGTGATCGGCGGGGTCGGCCTGAACGGCGGGCGGGGCACCGTGTTCGGCGCGTTCACCGGCATCCTGCTGCTCTACATGATCCAGAATGTGCTGACCCTGGCCGGGGTGCCCGCGCAGTGGATCGGCGCGTTGGACGGGGCGATCATCCTGGTCGCACTGGTCATGTCCCGAATCACCTCCGGCAGACCCCAGTGACCGGCCCCGTAAGGTGGCGGACGTGGTCAGCGCAGGGACTCGAGCAAGCTTGGACAAGGACCCCCGGGACGTGTCCCGGATGTTCGATGCGGTGGCGCGGCGCTACGACCTGACCAACACGCTGCTCTCCGGCGGGCAGGACAAGCTGTGGCGGATGGCCACCCGCAGGGCGTTGGCGCCGCGCGCGGGCGAGCGGGTGCTTGACCTGGCGGCCGGCACCGGCGTCTCGACCGTGCAGCTGGCGCGCGACGGGGCGTGGTGCCTGGCAGCCGACTTCTCGCTGGGCATGTTGCGCGCCGGTCGGGAACGGGGCCGGGACGTGCCGATGGCCGCCGCGGATGCGCTGCACCTGCCGTTCGCCGACGCGGCGTTCGACGCGGTCACCATCTCGTTCGGATTGCGCAACCTGGTGGACCCGGTGGCCGGGTTGGCCGAGCTGGCCAGGGTGACCCGACCAGGAGGGCGGCTGGTGGTCTGCGAGTTCTCCACCCCGACCTTTGCCCCGTTCGCGGCGCTCTACCACAACTATCTGATGCGGGCGCTGCCCTGGGTCGCCACCCAGGTCAGCAGCAACCCGGAGGCATACGTCTACCTGGCCGAGTCGATCCGCGCCTGGCCCGACCAGCCCGGTTTAGCCACCAACATCGCCGAGGCCGGCTGGGTCGACATCGCCTGGCGCAACCTCACCGGCGGCATAGTCGCCCTGCACCGCGCCACCAAACCCACCGAATAGGCACCCACCGAGCCCGCTGAGCGCGCATCTCGCGTGCACGAGTTCTACACTTGCGATGGGACTTCGTGAATCCGTTCACAAGCTCCTTGATGAGCTACCGGGAAACGTCTCCTCGCGGGCGACCTGAGCACCATCGACCACCACATGCGCAAGCGATGCACGGGAGTAGCCGTATGGCCGGGCCGAGCACAGGGCCGACAGCAGCGTCGAGACCGAATCCGAGAACACCGGGCGCCGATGCCGACGTGATCGTGGTGGGCGCAGGGCCGGCCGGCTCGACCGCCGCGACCTACCTGGCCAGGGCGGGTCTGGACGTGCTCCTGCTGGAGAAGTCCACCTTCCCCCGGCCGAAGGTGTGCGGTGACGGGTTCACCCCGAGGGGCATGAAGCAGATCATCGACCTCGGTGTGGACTGCTCGGAGCGCAACGGCTGGCTGCACAACCGGGGCCTTCGGGTGCTCGGCGGCGGGGTCAGCCTGGAGCTGGACTGGCCGGACCTGGCCAGCTTCCCGGACTTCGGCGCGGTACGCCCCCGGCAGGACTTCGACGAGCTGCTGGTCCGCACCGCGCAGCAGGCCGGCGCCCGGCTGCACGAGCAGACCTCGGTCACCGAGGCCGTCACCGACGAGCGCACCGGCCGGGTGACCGGGGTGAAAGCAAAGGTAGGCAAGGGCAGGGACAGGGAAGAGGTCGAGTTCACCGCCCCGCTCACCCTGGCGTGTGACGGCGTGAGCGCACGGGTAGCGTTGAGTCTTGGTATGGCCAAACGCGACGACCGACCGATGGGCGTCGCGGTGCGGCGGTACTACAACAGCCCGAGGGACAAGGACGACTACCTCGAGTCGCATCTGGAGCTGTGGGACCGGTCGGATGCGGCCAACCCGAAGTTGCTGCCCGGCTACGGCTGGATTTTCGGCATGGGGGACGGCACCTCGAACGTGGGGCTCGGCATCCTGTCGACCAGCAGGGCGTTCGGCTCCACCGACTACCGGGTGCTGCTGAAGTCCTGGCTGGACGGCACGCCGGAGGAATGGGGCTACCGGGACCAGAACGCGGTCGGCACGGTGGGCGGCGCCGCGCTGCCGATGGGCTTCAACCGCACCCCGCACTACCGGCCGGGTCTGTTGTTGGTGGGTGACGCGGGCGGGATGGTCAACCCGTTCAACGGCGAAGGCATTGCGTACGCAATGGAGTCCGCGTCGGTGGCCGCGAGCTGCGCGGTCCAGTCGCTGGCCCGTTCCGGGACGGCCGCCGAACACGCGTTGCGGAATTATCCGGTGGCCATGCAGCAGGCTTTGGGCTCGTACTACCGGATCGGGAACTTATTCTCCCGAGCCATCGGAAATCCGACGGTCATGCGTTTGGCGACCCGGCACGGGCTGCCCCGCAAGACCCTGATGGCCTTCCTGCTCAAGGTGCTGGCCAACCTGTACGACCCGAAGGGTGGCGATGCCTTTGACCGGGTCATCTCCGCGATGACCCGGATCACACCGACAGTAAAGTAAGGGTCACCTCACTCCGGGCATGGGCTGAGTGGGTGATTAGGGTCGACAACAAAGTGTCGACGCTGCTGAGGGACGGACGCATCGACTACGTGGTCGGGTGAGGAGAGAGATGCTCCAGCAGTACTTCCCGCTGGTGTTGATGTTCGCGCTGGCTGCGGGTTTCGCCATCTTCTCGGTAACGTCGGCGCCGTTTATCGGCCCGCGCCGCTACAACAAGGCCAAGGCGGAGGCCTACGAGTGCGGTATCGAGCCGTCGCCGCAACCGGTGGTCGGCGGCGGCCGGATGCCGGTGGCCTACTACCTCACGGCGATGCTGTTCATCTTGTTCGACATCGAAATCGTCTTCCTCTACCCGTTCGCGGTCACCGCTGATTCGCTGGGATTGTTCGGCCTGATAGAGATCGTGCTGTTCATGGCCACCGTCGGTTTCGCCTACATCTACGTCTGGCGCCGCGGCGGGCTGGACTGGAACTGAGGAGAGTCGCGCATGGGACTCGAAGAGAAGCTGCCAAGCGGCGTGCTGTTGACCAACGTGGAGAAGCTGGTCAACTGGACCCGCAAGTCCTCGCTGTGGCCGGCCACGTTCGGCCTGGCCTGTTGCGCCATCGAGATGATGACCACCGGCGCGCCGCGCTACGATCTGGCCCGCTTCGGCATGGAGGTCTTCCGGCCGTCACCGCGCCAGGCGGACCTGATGATCGTGGCCGGCCGGGTCAGCCAGAAGATGGCCCCGGTGCTGCGCCAGATCTACGACCAGATGGCCGAGCCGCGCTGGGTGCTGTCCATGGGGGTGTGCGCATCCTCCGGCGGCATGTTCAACAACTACGCCATCGTGCAGGGCGTCGACCACATCGTGCCGGTGGACATGTACCTGCCGGGCTGCCCGCCCCGGCCGGAGATGCTGATGGACGCGATCCTGAAGCTGCACGCCAAGATCATGGATGAGCCGCTCGGCCCGAAGAGGGCCGCCGCACTGGCGGCCAGCGGCCACCGCACCGAGATGATTCCGTCCTCGATCAAGTACGCCAAGAAGAAGTGAGTGGGATGAGCGAGGCAGAGAACTCGGCGGCCGGCGAGGGCGAGGAGCAGTCCTCCGCCGAGCGCCCCGGCGACGACGCGCTGGTCGCGCACGCACAGGACGGCGAGACACCGCGGTCCGGCCCGGTGGTCGCCGGCCGGGAGCGCGCCGGCATGTTCGGTGTCCGCGACGACGGCGACACCTCCGGCTTCGGCGGCCTGCGCCTGCCGGCCTACTCGCCCGCGCCGGCCGAGCGGCCCTACGGCGGCTGGTTCGACGACTTCGCCGACGAGCTGGCCGCGACCATGTCCGAGAAGGGCATCACGAAGGATGCGATCCGCCAGGTCACCGTGGACCGGGGTGAGATCACCTTCTATGTGCAGCGGGAGCGCATCCTGGAGCTGTGCCGCACCATGCGGGACAGCCCCGGGCTGCGCTTCGAGCTGCTGTCCAGCCTGTCCGGGGTGGACTACGGCGAGAACGCGGTGGACCGGCTGCACGTGGTCTACCAGCTGACCTCGATGACCTACCGCCGCCGCGTCCGGCTGGAGGTCATGGTCGGTGTGGAAGACCCGCACGTGCCCAGCGTGGTGCAGGTGTACCC
>DASYBQ010000197.1:0-24554 GCA_036500625.1 Pseudonocardia sp.
CCGCCCCCCAACGACCCCCCGAACTGCGTGGACCCGGCCGCGCCGGGGCTGATCTTTGTTCCCCCGAAACAAGTTTCGGGGGTTAGCCGGTCCAGGGCTTGGTGAAGGTCTGGTAGGTGCCGCCGCCGAGGGTGAGGCGCAGCCACTGGTTGACCCACTGCTGGAACACCACGTCGCCGCGCGGCAGCAGGTACGCCTTCGGCCCGAAGCTCATCGGGTGGGCCGGGTTCACCGCGCACAGCTCAGGGTGCTGCTTGGCCTGGAACAGGGCCTCGCTCGCATCGGTGATCATGAGGTCCGCGCGGTTCTGTAGCAGCTCGTCGAAGATCGTGTTGTTGTCCGGGTACCTGACGATGTCTGCTCGCTTGAGGTGCGTGTTGTCGAACTCCTCGTTGGTCCCGCCGGGGTTCACCACCACCCGCACGCCGGGCCGGTCGATCAGTGCGAGGTTCGCGAACCGGGCCACCTCGGCGCACCGGGTGATCGGGGTCTTGCCGTCCACCAGGTACGGGTCGCTGAAGGCGGCCTTGCGCGCCCGGTCAAGGGTGATCGAGATGCCGCCCATGCCGACGTCGCAGCGTCCGGCGGTCAGGTCGGCCACCACGTTGGCGAAGCTGGTCGGCACCATGGTCATCCGGACGCCGAGCTTGCGCGCCATGTCCCCGGCCATGTCCACGTCGATGCCGCTCCACTGCCCGGTCGCGGGGTCGAGGAAGGTGAACGGCTTGTAGTCGCCGGTGCTGCACACCCGCAGCTCGCCGTGCCGCGCGACCAGGTCCAGCGTGCTCGGCGCTGGTGGTGGCGCCGCCTCAGCCGGCCCTGGCTGCACCGGCTTCTTGGCGCAGCCGACCAGTGTGCCGAGGATGCACGCGAGCGCAAGCACCGCGAGAGCCACTCGTCCCTTGCTTGGCATAGCGGACCCCCCGTTCGGGATTTCAGAGCCGGAGTTTGCGCAACCCTCCAGGCAGGCGCATACCGTCCCACAGTCGATGACCTGGTCGACTCGCGGGCGGGTGCACGGCGCGTAGGTTGTCTTTATGCAGAGTTGGTCGCCCGTCCCGCTGTCCCCGATCCCCGGTTCCGCGCCACCGCTGCGGCTGTATGACACCGCGTCCGGCGAGATCCGTCCGACCGCGCCTGGTTCCACCGCGCGGATGTACGTCTGCGGCATCACGCCCTACGACGCCACGCACATCGGCCACGCTGCGACCTATCTGGCATTCGACCTGGTGAACAGGTTGTGGCGGGACGCGGGCCACCACGTGCACTACGTACAGAACGTGACCGACGTCGACGAGCCACTGCTGGAGCGGGCGCAGCGCGACCAGGATGACTGGGTGGTGCTGGGCATGCGGGAGACGGCGCTGTTCCGGGAGGACATGGAGTCGCTGCGGGTGCTGCCGCCCGAGCACTTCATCGGGGCGGTGGAGTCGATGGCGGAGATCTCCGAACTGGTCGGCAAGCTGCTCGCCTCCGGTGCGGCCTACCGCATCGATGACCCGGAGTATCCGGACGTTTATCACGACGTCTCGGCCACCGCCGACTTCGGCTACGAGTCCGGTTACGACGCGGACACCATGCGCGCGCTGTCCGCCGAGCGGGGCGGCGACCCGGACCGGCCGAACAAGCGCAACCCGGTGGATGCGCTGCTGTGGCGGATGGCCCGGCCGGACGAGCCGTCCTGGGACAGCGAGCTCGGCCGTGGCCGGCCCGGGTGGCACGTGGAGTGTGCGGCGATCGCGCTGAACCGGCTCGGCTCGCAGATCGATGTGCAGGGCGGCGGCTCCGACCTGATCTTCCCGCACCACGAGTTCGGCGCGGCGCACGCCGAGGCACTCACCGGCCTGCATCCGTTCGCCCGGCACTACTGCCACGCGGGCATGATCGCGCTGGACGGCGCGAAGATGTCCAAGTCCAAGGGCAACCTGGTGTTCGTGTCCCGGCTGCGGGCCGACAGGATCGACCCGATGGCCGTCCGCCTTGCGCTGCTCGCCGGGCACTGGCGCGCGGACCGCTCCTGGGAGCGGGAGCTGCTCGCCGAGGCACAGGACCGGCTGGCCGCTTGGCGCGAAGCGACCAGCCTGGATGCCGGCCCGGCCGCCGAGGACACCATTGCCCGCCTGCGCACCCACCTCGCCGACGACCTGGACTCGCCCAAGGCCCTTGCCGCCGTGGACGCCTGGGTCCGCGAAGCCCGCACCCGCCGAGGCACCGACCCCCAAGCCCCCCGCCAACTCCGTGCCGCAATAGACGCCCTGCTAGGCGTCCTGCTGTAACGCCACCTCGTGACAGTCGGGCGGGGGCGGCATCGGGATTGACTAATAGGCCGCTCGCTCGCGTCCGGCCCGCAGCGTCCGGCCCCACCAGACAAGCTGGTTGAGCAATGCGGTCGCGGCGGCGGCCGGGCCGTCCGGGTCCTTGGGCTCCCCGTCGGGGGTGAACGCCGCGTGCGCGCCGTGGAAACTGACGGTGTCGCGCACGGTGACCGCGTGCAGCTCGGCGAACACCACCCGTAGCGGCTCGACCGCACGCAGCCCGCCGGACAACCCTCCGTAGCTGACGAAGCCGACCGGGGTGGCACGCCACTCGGCGCCCACGCTGTCGATCGCGGTCTTCAACGGACCGGGGTAGCTGTGGTTGTACTCCGGCGTCACCACCGCGACGGCGTCCGCCGCGCCGATCCGGCTGCCGAAGTCCGGCGGGTCGTCGGCCAGGTCGAGGGTGCCGACGGCCAGCTCGGGGCGCCGGTGTGCCTCTCGGGTGAACCAGTCGGCCACCACCGGTCCGAAACGTCCTGGGCGGACGCTTCCGACGATCACCTCGAGTCGCAGTGGGTCGGTCCAGCTGTCGTCGGTTCTTCTTGGTGCCTCAGTCATGTCGACTAGAGTAGAATCTCAACCAATATTGAGGTCAAGGGGTTACCCGGTAGCGAGGGGCGAGGATGAAGCAACCACCCTGGAACCAGGGCGAGCTGACGGTGGGGCAGCTCAGCGAGCGCAGCGGCGTAGCGGTGTCCGCGTTGCACTTCTACGAGCGGCAGGGCCTGCTTCACAGCACCCGCACCTCGGGCAACCAGCGGCGTTACCGCCGCGAAGCATTGCGCCGAGTTGCCCTGATCAAGATCGCGCAACGGGTCGGCATCCCACTCGCCGAGGTGCGCACCGCGCTGGAGGCGCTGCCGAACAGCCGCACACCGAACCGCGCCGATTGGGAGGCGTTGTCCCAGCGCTGGCACGACGAGCTGCAGAAACGCATCGACCACCTGGAGCAGCTGCGCGACGAGTTCACTGACTGTGTCGGCTGCGGGTGCCTGTCCATCGACAAGTGCCGGATGGCCAACCCGTACGACCAGCTGGCACAACAGGGCCCCGGGCCGAGGCGGCTGCTCGGACACTGACCAGGAGCACGGGCCGGTTCAGCGCCCGGGTCCGCCCCGCCCGCCCTGTCGACCGGGGCCGGAGCCGCCCGGGCCCCGGCGGCGCAGGTAGCGCTCGAAGTCGGCGGCGATGGTCTCGCCGGACATCTCCGGCATCGCGGTCTCCGACTCGGTGCGTTCCTCGAGCGAGCGGACGTACTCCCGGACCTCGTCGTCGGCGTCGGCCATCTCGCTGACCGTGCGCTCCCACGACTCGGCCTGCTCCGGCAGCCCGCCAAGCGGCACCTCGATGTCCAGCACTTCTTCGACCCGGTGCAGCAGCGCCACCGCGGCCTTCGGGTCGGGCGCCTGGGAGACGTAGTGCGGCACCGCGGCCCAGAACGAGATGGCCGGTATGCCGGCCCGCACGCACGCGTCCTGGAACACCCCGACGATGCCGGTGGTGCCCTTGTAGCGGGAGGTCTCCAGCCCGTAGCGGGCCGCCGACTCCGCGTCGTAGGCGGTTCCGCTGACCGGGACCGGGCGGGTGTGCGGGGTATCGGTCAGCAATGCCCCGAGGGTGACAACCATGGTGGCGCCGAGCTTTTCGAGGTAGGTCAGCAGCTCGGAACAGAACGTCCGCCACCGCATGTTCGGTTCGATGCCCCGGACCAGTACGACGTCGTGGTCGGCGCCGGGCGGGCGGCAGATGGACAGCCTGGTCGTCGGCCACTCGATTCTGCGGGTGATTCCGTCCACCAGCGCCACTGTGGGACGCGTCACTTGGAAGTCGTAGTAGTCGTCCGGATCCATTGCCGCCAGCGGGTGTGCGTCCCAGCTCAGCTCGAGGTGCTCCAGGGCGGTGCTTGCCGCGTCCCCCGCATCGTTCCACCCCTCGAAAGCGGCTACCACCACGGGTCGGAGCAGCTTGGGCGGCTCTCCATCGGTCAGGTTGTCGGCGTCCTGCCATGACAACGAGACCGTATCGGGGTCCCTCGGCTCGCGCTCGCTCATCAGGTCAGCCTACGGCTGAGGGCCGGTTGATGGCGGGTTGGCGTGCCCGAACGGTCGGCCGCGCGTCGTCAGCAAAGGTCTCCGAGGCCTCGGCCGACTACCCTGTGGAGCATGTCGACTTCCCCGGAGCAGCCATTGCTGCGTGCCCTGAACGAGCGGGTGCTTGTTGCGGACTGCGCCATGGGAACCATGTTGCAGGCCGTGGCGTTGAGCCTTGACGACTTCGCCGGCCTCGAGGGCTGCAACGAGATTCTCAACGAGACCCGGCCGGACGTGGTGGAACGGGTACACCAGGAGAACCTCGAGGTCGGCGCGGATCTCATCGAGACCAATACGTTCGGTACGAACCTGCCCAACCTCGCCGAGTACGACATCGCCGACCGGATCCGGGACCTCGCGGAGAAGGGCGCGGTCATTGCCCGGCGCGCGGCGGACGAGTTCAGCACGCCGGAGCACCCCCGGTTCGTGCTCGGCTCGCTCGGTCCTGGCACCAAGCTGCCCACGTTGGGCCACGCGCCGTACGTCGACCTGCGGGACGCCTACCAGGAGGCCACCAGCGGGCTGCTGGTAGGCGGCATCGACGCGGTGCTGGTGGAGACCGCGCAGGACCTGCTGCAGGCGAAGGCCGCTGTGCTCGGTGCCCGCCGGGCGATGACCGCCGAAGGCCGCCAGGTGCCGATCATCACGCACGTGACGGTGGAGACCACCGGGACCATGCTGCTGGGCAGCGAGATCGGCGCGGCGCTCACCGCGCTCGAGGCGCTCGGCGTCGACCTGATCGGGCTGAACTGCGCCACCGGGCCGGCCGAGATGAGCGAGCACCTGCGGCACCTTTCCAAGCACGCGCGGATCCCGGTGTCGGTGATGCCCAACGCGGGGCTGCCCGAGCTGGGCCCGGACGGCGCGGTCTACCCGCTGAGCCCGGAGGAGCTGGCCAAGGCGCTGCGCGGCTTCGTAACCGAGTACGGGGTGCGGATGGTCGGTGGCTGCTGCGGCACCACGCCGGAGCACATCCGGCAGGTGGTGGCAGCGGTCGCCGAGGCGAAGCCCTCGGCCCGGCGGCCGCGTTCCGAGGCCGGGGTGTCCTCGCTGTACGCCCCGGTGCCGTTCCGCCAGGACACCAGCGTGCTGATGGTGGGGGAGCGGACTAACGCGAACGGCTCCAAGAAGTTCCGCGAGGCGATGCTGGAACAGCGCTGGGACGACTGCGTGGCCATCGCCAGGGACCAGACCCGCGACGGTGCGCACCTGATCGACCTGTGTGTGGACTACGTGGGCCGGGACGGCGCGCTGGACATGGCCGAGATGGCCGGCCGGTTGGCCACCGCGTCCACCTTGCCGATCATGCTGGACTCGACCGAGTCGGCGGTGCTGCAGGCCGGCCTCGAGCGTCTCGGCGGGCGGTGCATCGTCAACTCGGTGAACTACGAGGACGGTGACGGCCCGGACTCGCGCTTCCAGAAGACCATGGCGCTGGTCCGGGAGCACGGCACCGCCGTCGTGGTGATGTGCATCGACGAGGACGGGCAGGCTCGCACCGCGGAGTGGAAGGTGCGGATAGCCAGCCGCACCATCGAGGACCTGGTGGCCAACCACGGCATGCGGGTCGGCGACATCGTGGTGGACACCCTGACCTTCCCGATCACCACCGGGCAGGAAGAGGTCCGTCGCGACGCGATCGAGACCATCGAGGCGATCCGCGAGCTCAAGCGGCGCTACCCCGACGTGCAGACCACGCTCGGGGTGTCCAACGTGTCGTTCGGGTTGAACCCGGCCGCCCGGCAGGTGCTGAACTCAGTGTTCCTGCACGAGGCGGTCGACGCCGGGCTGGACACCGCGATCGTGAGCGCGGCGAAGATCCTGCCCATGTCCAAGATCCCGGACGAGCAGCGCTCCGTCGCGCTGGACCTGGTCTACGACCGGCGTCGGTCGGGGCCGGACGGTGAGAAATATGACCCGCTGAACAAGTTCATGGAGCTGTTCGAGGGGGTCACCGCGTCGTCGGCGAGGGCCGGCCGGGCCGAGGAGCTGGCCGCGCTGCCGCTGTTCGAGCGGCTGGAGCGGCGCATCGTGGACGGTGAGCGGCCCGGGTTGGACGTGGACCTGGATGCCGCGCTCGAGCAGCGCCCGGCACTGGACATCATCAACGACACCTTGCTCTCCGGGATGAAGACGGTGGGTGAGCTGTTCGGCTCGGGCCAGATGCAGCTGCCGTTCGTGCTGCAGAGCGCCGAGGTGATGAAGGCCGCCGTCGCCCACCTCGAACCGCACATGGAGCGGTCAGAGGACGATGAGGGCAAGGGCACCATCGTGCTGGCCACGGTCAAGGGCGATGTGCACGACATCGGCAAGAACCTGGTCGACATCATCCTGACCAACAACGGCTACACCGTGGTCAACCTAGGCATCAAGCAGCCGATATCGACGATCCTGACCGCGGTGGACGAGCACCGGGCGGATGCGGTCGGCATGTCCGGTCTGCTGGTCAAGTCGACAGTGATCATGAAAGAGAACCTGCAGGAGCTGAACTCCCGCGGTTTGGCCGAGAAGGTGCCGGTGCTGCTCGGCGGCGCCGCACTGACCCGCGCCTACGTGGAGAACGACCTGGCCGAGATGTACCAGGGTCGGGTCAACTACGCCAGGGACGCGTTCGAGGGCCTGCGGTTGATGGACTCCGTGATGGCGGTGCGCCGAGGCGAGCAGCCGGTCGAGTCGGAGGAGGAGCTGGCCAAGGCGGCCGAGCGCAAGGCGCGCCACGAGCGGTCCCGCCAGATCGCGGCCAAGCGCAAGGAGGCCGCGCCGCAGATCGAGGTGCCCGACCACTCGGACGTGGCCACCGACGTACCGCTGCCCACCCCGCCGTTCTGGGGCAGCCGGGTGGTGAAGGGCATCCCGCTGGCCGACTACTCCTCGATGCTCGACGAGCGGGCCACCTTCCTCGGCCAGTGGGGCCTGCGCGGCAGCAAGGGCGGATCGGGCCCCAGCTACGAGGAGTTGGTGGAGACCGAGGGGCGGCCGCGGCTGCGGTACTGGCTGGAGCGGCTGGCCACCGAGGGCGTGCTGGCCACCGCGGGGCTGGTGTACGGCTACTTCCCGTGCGTCTCGGAGAAGAACTCGCTGATCGTGCTGTCCGAGCCTCGGCCGGACGCGCCGGAGCGTTTCCGGTTCACCTTCCCCCGCCAACGCCGCGACCGGCATCTCTGCCTTGCTGACTACTGGCGCCCTCGCGAGCTGGCGCTCGAGCGCGGCGAGGTCGATGTGATCCCGTTCCAGCTGGTCAGCATGGGTAAGCCGATCGCCGAATACGCACAGGAGCTGTTCGCGAAGGACGCCTACCGTGACTACCTTGAGGTGCACGGGCTGGGCGTGCAGCTCACCGAGGCGCTGGCCGAGTACTGGCACCGTCGGGTACGTGAGGAGCTGCGCTGGTCGGACGGCGCCAACCTGGCGGCCGAGGACCCCGAGGACGTCGAGGCGTTCTTCAAGCTCGGCTACCGAGGCGCCAGGTACTCGTTCGGCTATGGCGCGTGCCCGAACCTGGAGGACCGCAAGAGGATCGTCGAGTTGTTGGAGCCCGGTCGGATCGGGGTCGAGCTGTCCGAGGAGCTGCAGCTGCACCCGGAGCAGAGCACCGACGCGCTGGTCGCGCACCACCCCGAGGCGAAGTACTTCAACGCCGGATGAACGGGCGCGACGGTTTGCGTGCGGTGCTGTGGGACATGGACGGCACCCTGGTCGACTCGGAGAAGCTCTGGGACGTCTCGCTGCACGAGCTTGCCCGCCACCTCGGCGGCGAGCTGAGCGAGCAGACCCGGGACGCGATGGTGGGCAGCTCGCTCGGGTCCACCATCGAGCTGATGTTCAGCTCGCTGCGCCTCGAGCCGACACCGGACGAGCTTGCCGACGCCGGCAAGTGGTTGACCAGCCGCACCGAGGAACTGTTCCTCGAAGGTCTGCCCTGGCGGCCGGGCGCGCACGAGGCGCTGCGGCTGGCCCGCCGAGCCGGGTTGGCCACCGCGCTGGTCACCTCGACGCAGCGCCAGCTGGTCGAGCGGGCGCTGGACTCGATCGGGCGGGAGCACTTCGACGTCACCGTGTGCGGCGACGAGGTGCCGGCCGCCAAGCCTGCGCCGGACCCGTACCTGATGGCGGCCCGGCTGCTCGGCGTGCCGCCCGGCCGGTGCCTCGCCGTGGAGGACTCGCCGACCGGGGCCTCGGCGGCCGAGGCGGCTGGCTGTGCGGTGCTGGTGGTGCCGAGCGAGGTGGCGGTACCGGCTGGCCCGGCCCGGATCCAGCGGGACGACCTGCGCGGTCTCACCGAGGAAGAGCTGCACGAGCTGTGGCGTCGTGTCCGCGCCGGGGACCACTGGTCCTCGAAGGACGCCCATTCGCCATCGGTGAGCGCGGACACGTAATACTGGGTTGATGCCGCCGGCCGCCGTTGGCGTACCGGCAACCGATGGCTAGCCGTGTCCGACACGCGCGGTAGCCACGCCGTAGCCGACACTTTATGGGGAAGGAGCACCTCTGGTGAAGACTTTTGATGGCTTGTTCGCTGAGCTGTCCGAGAAGGCGCACACGCGCCCGGACGGCTCAGGAACTGTCGCCGCGCTCGACGCCGGAGTGCATGCCCAGGGAAAGAAGCTGCTGGAGGAGGCGGGCGAAGTCTGGCTCGCGGCGGAGCATGAGGCAGACGATCAGCTAGCCGAAGAAGTTTCCCAGCTGCTCTACCGAATCCAGGTCATCATGCTCGGTCGCGGGCTTGGCCTGGAGGATGTCTACAAATTCCTCTAGACCGAGCTTGACGTTCGTTCGTTGACTTGTCAGGAGAAGTTGAATGCTCCGCGTCGCCCTGCCGAACAAGGGCACCTTGGCTGAGCCCGCAAGCACCATGATGCGCGAGGCCGGCTACCGGCAGCGCTCCGACTCGCGTGACCTCAGCGCCTTCGACGAGGACAACCGCGTCGAGTTCTTCTACCTGCGCCCCAAGGACATCGCGACCTATGTCGGCAATGGCGACCTGCACCTGGGGGTGACCGGGCACGACCTGATGGACGAGTCGGGCAGCCCGGTGCGCCAGATGCTGCCGCTCGGCTTCGGTTACTCGAAGTTCCGCTTCGCGGTGTCCGACGCGGTCGACTGGAAGCTGGAGGACCTGGACGGCAAGAAGATTGCCACCTCGTACCCCCGGCTGGTCCGTGCGCACCTGGCCGGCAAGCGAATCTCCGCGGAGATCGTCAAGTTGGACGGCGCGGTGGAGATCTCCATCCAGCTCGGGCTGGCCGATGCGATCGCCGACGTGGTGAGCTCGGGCCGCACGCTGCGCCAACACAGCCTCAAGGTCATCGGCGAGCCGATCGCGGAGTCCGAGGCGACGCTGATCGAGCGGGAGCCCCGGCACGACCGCAAGGACAGCCTCGAGGCCAAGGCGGAGAAGAACGTCTTCCTGGAGCGGCTGCGCGGCGTGGTGTACGCCCGCCAGTACCTGATGCTCGACTACGACTGCCCGAAAGCCCAGCTCACGTCGGCGGAGAAGGTGACCCCGGGCATGGGCTCGCCGACCGTGGCGCCGCTGTCCCGGGACGGCTGGGTCGCCGTGCGGGCCATGGTGCGCAGCAGCGAGGCCAACCTGGCGATGGACCGGCTGGCCAGCCTCGGCTGTACCGCCATCCTGACCTCGGTGATCCGGTCCTGTCGGGCGGTCAACGTGGGCAAGACCGGGGTCAACGAGCTAGCCGGCTGAGCCGGCCCGCACAGGGTCATGGGTTGTGGCAGTGTCCAGGGATGTGAGCTGACGCCCATGGACGTCGAAGTTGCCCGGGCTCAGCCAGCTGGTTAACCGGATCTTCGTGGCGGGCCACTCGCTGTCAACCATTGAGTACCAGGCGGTGTCGCGGTTGCGGCCCTTGACGACCTTGTCCTGGCGAACGTGCCGTCGTAGCTGAATCCGAGCCGTTGCGCGGCGGCTCGGGACGCGGCGTTGAGCGCGTCGCATTTCCACTCGTAGCGTCTGTAGCCCAGGTCGTCGAAGATGTGGCTGGCCAGCAGATACTGGGCCTCGGTCGCGGCCCGGGTGCGTTGCAGCCGCGGGGAGTAGTGCACATGGCCGACCTCCATCACACCCGTCTCGGGCTGCATCCGCAGCAGGCTCAGCACGCCGACAGCGGAGTGCTCTGGGCCGGCTGCGGCTGGGTCGGTGCTGACGATCGTATAAAACACCAGCCCGGGATCCTCGCACACCTTCACGACCCACCGCCGGTAATCGGCGAAAGCGGCGAACGGTCCGTAGGGCAGGTAGGTCCAACTCTCACCGCGGCCATCCAGATGGTCGGCGTCGAACAACTGCTCGGCGTGCTGGCGTGCGTCGAGCCGCTCCAGACGGCAGTACCTACCCTTGAGCACCGCTGCCTCCGGCCGAGGGCGCGGGGTCCAGCCCGCGACGGCCGGGCCGACCGGCTGGCCTAGTTCGTTGATCGACATTCCCACATCGTCGCGCATCCGGGCGGCTCCGATGAAGGGCCACTTGCCCACCGGCAGCGCAGACCACTTGGCAATTCGCCGGGGCGGCGCCGTCCTGCTGGACGCCCGGCGGTCCCACCGATCGCCGCGATCCGGAGAGAGCTCTAGGCGGCCGTGCCGTCCGAGAGCTGGTCGGCGACGCCGCGCGGCTCGCGGCCCAGGAGTTCGGCCAGCAACGGGCCGACCCCGGCGAAGCGGCCGTCCGATGCTTCGCGATCAACGCCGCGCTCGACTGGGCCGGCCGAGATCCCGCAGTGATGAAGCTGGTGCGCCGGCAGTTTCTCCGGCTGGAGCACGCCATCGAGGATGTGATCGCGGCCGGGCGGCGAGCCGGTGAGGTTTCTACCGGTCATTCGGCTGGGGTCGCTGCCCGCACGTTCCTGAGCACCTACTACGGGCTGCGTGTCCTGGGCAAGGTAGGGGACCGGGACCTGTTGCTCGATGTCGTCGAGGGGTCACTCGCCGCGCTCTGACTTATCCCCGGCTCACGCAGGACGCCGCGGGTGGGGACCTATCTGGCGGGCCAGTCGCTGGGCGCCCTCGCGTCTACGTATTCCGTGCTCATGGTTGCGCGGCTGGTCACAGGTGTTGCTTCCTCGGCGTTCTTCGGAGTGTCCCTCGCGGTCTGCGCCGATCTGGTGCCGGAGCCGCAACGTGGGCAGGCTTCCTCGATCGTGCTGGGCGGACTGATGGTCGGCACGGTGGCGGGGCTGGCCGATCGTTGGACGATCAGTGTCCAGGTCGGCGGCCTGACGGTGCTCATCGTCTTCATGGTGACCTTCGCGCTGGGCGCCCAGAACGCGGCGCGGTCGCGGTCGTGGCGCTCTGCGCGGTCGGTTTCACCGGCGTCTCGCTGAATCCAGCCATGGTCACCCGGGTCATGCGAGTGGCAGGCGGACGGCCGCCGGTCAACAGCGTGCACACCTCTGTGATCAACGTGGGGATCCTGCTCGGTTCGTGGATCGGGGGCCTCAGCATCAGCGCCGGGCTGGGGCTCACCTCGCCGCTGTGGGTCGGCGCGGTGCTCGGTGCGCTCGCCCTCGTCTCGCTCCTACCGGTGCTTGACCGTTCAGCGCACGGCGCCGCCCCGGGCGCCTAGGAATCCGCTGAACGGTGCCGCGGTTGTCACGGCTTCAGCGCAGTGCTGCCGCTGTCTCCGGTGCTGTGCGGGCCTACTCGGCGCGGTCCAGGAGGGTCAGTGCGCCGGTGGAGTCCGGGTCGGGCTCCGGCCAGCCGGGGTAGGTCGGTGGGGTGCCGCCGAACGCGGGGCACAGGGCCTGGTGGCTGCACCAGTCACACAGCCGGCTCGGGTTCGGCCGGAAGTCACCGGTGCGACCGGCCCGCAGAATCGCTGCCCAGATCGCGTCCAGGGTGCGGGCGAACCGGCGCAGCTCCGGCTCGTCGGGCCGGTAGCTGAGCGCCTCGCCGTCGGCCAGGTACATCAGCCGCAGCTGGGTGGGCACCTCTCCCCGGGTGAGTAGCAGGACCAGAGCGTAGAACTTCATCTGGAACAGCGCCCTTGCCTCGGCGATCTGGCGTGGCGCCGCGCCGGTCTTGTAGTCCACCACCCGCACCTGGCCGGTGGGCGCGACGTCCAGCCGGTCTATGTAGCCGCGCAGCAGCAGACCGGACTCCAGAGTGGCCTCGACCAGCTGCTCGCAGGCCTCCGGTTCCAGACGGGTCGGGTCCTCGAGGCTGAAGTAGGTGTCAAGCAGCGCGTCGGCCGAGGAGAGCCAGCGAGCCAGCTCAGGGTCGTCGGGACCTTCGAACAGCGCGGCAAGCTCCGGCTCGGTCTCCATCAGCTCGGCCCAGACCGGCTTGACCAAATCGTGAGCGGCGGCCGGCTGACGCTGCTCGGCGGGCAACCGGTACAGCCGCTCCAACACCGCGTGCACCACCGTGCCCCGTACCTGGGCGCGACTGGGCTGCTCGGGCAGGCGGTCGACCGCACGGAACCGATAGAGCAGCGGGCACTGCTTGAAATCGCCGGCTCGTGACGGCGACAGCGCGGGGCGGCGGCGCGGCCGAGTCCGGCTGGCCTGCTCGGCAGCCGTGTCGGGGCCCGACGGGATCGGTGCGGGGTCGGTCACGGGGCGAAGCCTAGGCGACACCCCTGACTACTCTCCGTGTGAGCTGGAGGAGCTGTAGGAGCTGCCGTCGCTGGAGCCCGAGCCGGAACCTGAGTCATGGCTGCTCGAGGACGAGCTGTCGTCGTCGCTGGAGCTGTTGGAGTCGTGGCTGGAGTAGCCGTGCCCGCCGCTCGAGTACGACGAGTAGTCGCTGTCATCGCCGGAGCGTGACGAGTGGCTGGAGTAGCCACTCCCGCCCGAGCCGTGGTCGTCGCCGGAATGGCGCCCGCCGCTGGAGCTGGAGAAGTCGTCGATGCTCGAGCCCCAGTCGTCGAAGGATGACCCGCTCCCTCTGTCGCTGCTGTGGCTTTTGTGGCTACTGTGGCTATTGTGGCTGCTGCTTGAGTCGTAGCTGCTCGCGCTGTCGCTGTAGTCCCGCGACGAGCTGCTGTGCGAGTCGTCGGAGTGCGAGCCGCTGGCGCCGTAGTCCTTCAGGATCGAGTCCCGCAGGTCGGAGTAGTCCGACTCGGAGAAGCCGGAGCCGCTCGACCCCGAGCCGTGCGCGGAGCCGGAACTCGATGACTCGTTGTAGCTGGAGCCGTTGGAACTCGATGACTCGCTGTGGCCAGAGCGGCCGCTGCCCTGCGCTGCCTTGGCGCGCATGCCGCTCTCGGTTGCCTGGGAGACCATGGAGCCCATGTCGCCACCCATCGCGGCCTGCGCAATCCGGCTGGCGTCCCGGAGCTTCTGCTCGTCGCTGTAGTCGGATGACGACGGACCACCGCTGCTCGAGCCGCCACTGCTGGAGCCGCTCGTGGTGCTGGGTACATATGTCACCGGCGGCGGTGCGGGCACAGTCGCCTGGTGACTGGGCTCCGAGGTGCTGGCGTGCGTGCGGCTGGTCGACGCGGAGCTGTTGTCCGGCGTCGACTCCACGACGCGTTCCACCGGCTTGGAGACCGAGGCGCCGAGGCCGTGTCGGGAGCTGGTCGCCGAGTGGGCGGTACCACCGGCGCCACCGTTGTTCCAGTGGCCTTCGTCCCAGGCACTGCCCCAGTTGCCGTTGTTGCTCGGTTGAACGGGTTGCACCTTGATCGGCCGGGTGGCGCTGTCCAGACCTCCGACCGATTTCGGCGTCGCGCCCTGGTCGGCGGGCGCCGGGGTGACATTGATCGGCTGGGTGGCGCCGTTGAGTGCGGCGTCGAGACCGCCGGCCTGGCCCCGGGCCGGCGCCGGAGCGGCTGGCTTGGCGCCGCCGATCGACTTGGCGGCGTTTCCGGCGGCACCCGCCACACCGCCGAGTGGTCCGGTGGGCTGAGCATCCCGAGTGGGCACTGTAGGCACTGTGGGACCTTGAGCGAGCACCCTCGGCGCACCGTGCAGTACCCCGCCGGGAGCCGCCGGGGCCGGGTGCGCGAGCGGGCCTTGCGGCTGCGCTGCCGGGCCCCAGGGGCGGGCGAGTGGGCCCGGCAGGTGCACGGCGGGCACCGGCACCGTCGGCGCCTGGATCGCCGGCACCGGGACGGCGGGCGACCCGCCGACCTTCGGCAGTGCCTGGCCCGGCCGGCCGACCGGGTTGCCGAGGCCGACGCCCGGTCGCAGACTCGGGCCCTGTGCCAACACCCTGGGCCCATCGCGCAGCACGCCACCGGCTGGCGCCTGCGGCGCACCGGCCGCGAGCGGGTTCGGTACCGGCGGGATCTCGGGGCGGATGCGGCCCGGGTTGGGCGGCGCGCCGTTGCTGACCTGGTCGACCTCCGGGTCGTCGTGACTCCTGGGGCCGGTGACCTCCGGACGGCTCGGCTGCGCACTCGTCGGGTTGGGCCCTCGGGAGTCCTTGTCCTTTTCCGGGTGCGCGATCAGGTCGGTCACCTGCGACTCGATCGACTTCGTCGCATTGTCGTCCCGGGGCACCGGTCGGGACAGCGCTTGGCGCACGGTGTCCCGGAGACTGGTCAGCTCCTTGCTCTGCGACTCCTGCCGCCGGGCCATCAGCTTGCGCTGCGCCGCGAGCTGGCGCGCGGCTTCCGACCCGTCCGAGGTGGGGCTCCCTGGGCCGGCGGCATTCAGCGCGCTGTCCAGCGTGGCGATGTTGTCGTTGGTTGCGGCCAGGTCCTGGTTGGCCCGCTGCATGCTCTGGTACGTGTCCAGCTCGCTGCGCAGCGTGGCCTGGCGCTGCAGCAGGCTCGTCCGGTGTGCGTCCAGGGTTCGGATCGGGGCCGGCAGCGGCGCCACCCGGCGCTCCGGCGGCAGCGCGTCCCAGCTCTGCCGGACCTTGTCGAGCGTCTGTAGCTGGCTGTCCAGCGAAGCGAGCGTCACCTTGGCGTTGGTGGCCCAGCCCTGTACCGCGCCCGGGTCGGCCGCCATCCACGGGCTGACCATGCTCAAGTTCGACTGCCCGACGGGGGAGCTGGCGGTCATCAGGCTGCCGCCGGTGACCAGCAGGCCGGCCGAGCCGAGCACGGCGACCGCGCGGCAGCGGCGCATTGCCGCAACAGCCAGGTCCCTGCGGCGTCGCGCACCGGTCGGCAGCGCAGCGAGTGGCGGCGACGGCAACGGCGCGACCGGGCCAGGGGTGGGCAGGGGGAGCGGCGGAGCACTGGCGCTGCGGTGCGTACCCTCGCGTCGCATCTGCCGGGCCACCGCCCGGTGCGCCGCCGTGCAGTACTTCCGCTGAGGGCGGCCGTCGGGCTCTGGCTCGATGATTACGTAGCACCCGGGTAGGGCACAACGCCGGCCCTCGTTGATCGTCATCTCCCCCATCCCCTAATGGAAGTCCAGGCGTAACCCGAGCCCGCTAGTGGTGTGCGGGCACACCTCACGGCCTCGGTCTTGGCTCGCCAATCCCCCGACATTCCATCCGAGCAAGGTCAACATATCGGATGAACGGCGAAGTGTCACTTCCGCCCGGTGGGCGGGAGGACGGGCGCTGTTCGACCACCGGCATACGGTAAACGGTCTAAGGGGCCAATGGTGTCGGATTGGAAATTTTGTTCGGCAACAACTTCGGCGTGCGGCCACGGCGCTTGATCAGCACCGCGATAGCGTGCCGGCATGTCAGCGGCGGATGTCGGTACGGCGGAGGCGAGCGGGCCGTTCGCCCCCGGAGACCGGGTGCAGCTGACGGATCCGAAGGGCCGCCGCTACACGCTGGTGCTGCAGACCGGCGGCCAGTACCACACCCACCGGGGAGCGCTGCCGCACGACGAGCTGATCGGCCGCCCGGAGGGCAGCGTGGTGACGTCCACCTCCGGGACGCCCTACCTGGCGTTCCGGCCGCTGCTGTCCGACTATGTGCTCTCCATGCCCCGGGGAGCCCAGGTCATCTACCCCAAGGACGCGGCGCAGATCGTGATGTGGGGAGACATCCGTCCCGGGGCCCGGGTGTTGGAGGCCGGTGCCGGCTCGGGCGCATTGTCCTGCTCCCTGCTGCGGGCGGTCGGTGAGCGGGGATCGGTGATTTCTTTCGAAGTTCGCACCGATCACGCGGAGCACGCTGTGCGCAACGTCGAACAATTCTTCGGGCAGTCACCACCCAACTGGGTCTTGCGGATAGCCGATGTGTCTGAGTTCGTCGGCGAGGTAGATCGCGTCGTATTGGATATGCTCTCGCCGTGGGAAGTGCTACCCACGGTGACCGCCGCTCTCGTGCCGGGTGGTGTCCTGACGGTTTACGTGGCAAGCACCACGCAGTTGTCCCGGATTACAGAGAGCCTGCGTGAGCAGCGCTGTTGGACCGAGCCACAGGCTTGGGAGGCGTTGGTGCGGCCATGGCACGTAGTGGGTCTGGCGGTGCGCCCGGAGCATCGCATGATTGGTCACACCGCGTTCTTGTTAACGTCACGGAAACTTGCCGAGGGCGTCACGCCGCCCCGTCCACAGCGCCGTCCGACCGGAAGATGATTCTTTGAACGTTTCGCTCCGTGACGTCAAGCTGTCATCTGGCTGAGTGTCGGATCACCGGACTGACCTACCGCGACAGTGCCGACCGACAGGTACCGTGTGGAAACGGAACACGGAGGGGAGGCGCCGTGAACCACTATGACGGCCCCGAGCGGCCCACACCTGAGGAACGCGGTAGCAGCGCGGCCGAGCTGACCGCGCAGATCAGGTTCCTCGAAGATGAGGTCTCACTGTTACGTCGCAAGCTGATCGAGTCGCCGAGGCATGCGCGTGTCCTCGAACAACGTCTCGCCGAGTCGGCCAGTCGACTGTCACAGCTGAGCGCCCGCAACGAGAAGCTCACCGAGACGCTGCGCGAAGCGCGCAGCCAACTGGTGGCGCTGCGGGAGGAGGTGGACCGGCTTGCCCAACCGCCCAGCGGCTACGGCGTATTCCTGGCCGGGTTCTCCGACGGCACGGTGGACGTGTTCACCGCCGGGCGGCGGATGCGTGTTGCGGTGTCGCCAGCGGTGGAGCTGACCGAGCTCGGCCGGGGCCAGACGGTCCGGCTGAACGAGGCGCTGACCGTGGTCGAGTCCGGTGACTTCGAGCGAACCGGCGAGGTGTGTGCCCTGCGTGAGGTGCTGCTCGAGCCGGCCAGCTCGGACGGCGCGGCCGGCGGCGCCCGCGCACTGGTGGTCGGGCACGCGGACGAGGAGCGGGTGGTCTGGCTGGCCGACCCGCTGATGCCAGGGCCGGACAACGACGTCGTCCCGCTCAAACCGGGCGACTCGCTGCTGGTGGACACCAAGGCCGCGTACGCCTACGAGCGGGTGCCCAAGGCCGAGGTCGAGGATCTGGTGCTGGAGGAGGTGCCCGATGTCGCGTACGAGGACATCGGTGGCCTGAGCCGGCAGATCGAACAGATCCGGGACGCGGTGGAGTTGCCGTTCCTGCACGCGGACCTCTACCGCGAGTACGAGCTGCGCCCACCGAAGGGCGTGCTGCTCTACGGTCCGCCGGGCTGTGGCAAGACGCTGATCGCCAAGGCGGTGGCCAACTCGCTGGCCAAGAAGGTCGCGGCGGTGCGCGGCGACGACCCGAAGGAGGGCCGGGCGTTCTTCCTCAACATCAAGGGCCCTGAGCTGCTCAACAAGTTCGTCGGCGAGACCGAGCGGCACATCCGGCTGATCTTTCAGCGGGCCAGGGAGAAGGCCTCGGCTGGCACCCCCGTCATCGTGTTCTTCGACGAGATGGACTCGATCTTCCGTACTCGGGGGTCCGGGGTCTCCTCCGACGTGGAGACCACGATCGTGCCGCAGCTGTTGTCGGAGATCGACGGCGTCGAGGGCCTGGAGAACGTGATCGTGATCGGTGCCTCCAACCGGGAGGACATGATCGATCCCGCGATCCTGCGGCCGGGCCGGTTGGACGTGAAGATCAAGATTGAGCGGCCGGACGCGGAGGCGGCTCAGGACATCTTCTCCAAGTACCTGACCGACACCCTGCCCATCCACTCCGACGACATGGCCGAGTTCGCCGGCAGCCGGGTCGCGTGTGTGGACGCGATGATCCAGCGGGTGACCGAGCGGATGTACGCGGAGACCGAGGAGAACCGGTTCCTCGAGGTCACCTACGCCAACGGTGACAAGGAGATCCTGTACTTCAAGGACTTCAACTCGGGGGCGATGATCCAGAACATTGTGGACCGGTCCAAGAAGGCGGCGATCAAGTCGGTGCTGGAGACCAAACAGCCGGGTCTGCGGGTGCAGCACCTGCTGGATGCCATCGTCGACGAGTTCGCGGAGAACGAGGACCTGCCCAACACCACCAACCCGGACGACTGGGCGCGCATCTCGGGCAAGAAGGGCGAGCGGATCGTCTACATCCGCACCCTGGTGACCGGGAAGAACGCCGAGTCCGGCCGGGCGATCGACACCGCGTCGAACACCGGGCAGTACCTGTAGCCGCAACGCCAGACGGCCCGCCGGCCACTCGTTGGCCGGCGGGACGTTCTGTGCTATCCGGTCAGCAGCTCGCGCAACGGGACGCCGGCCAGCGCCCGCACCTCGCGGGACAGGTGGGCCTGGTCCGCGTAGCCGGCGCGGGCGGCGACCTCGGCTCCCGGCACGCCACGCCGGGCCAGCTCCAGCGCGTCCCGGAAGCGCAGCACCCGGCGCAGCGTGGCCGGCCCGTAGCCGAACGAGGTCTTCGACCAACGGTGCAGCGTGCGGGTGCCGCAGCCCAGCGCCGCCGCGGTGCTGGCCACGCCGGTACCGGCCCGCAGCATCGCCGCCGCGCGGCGCGGCCCGTGCTCCGGCGCGCCGGTCTCGCGTACCGCGCGCAGCGCCACGCCGGCCAGCACCTGGTCCGAGGGCATGCCCTGTTCGAGCTGGGCCAGCGCGAGCTGGGCCGAGGCGCGGTCCAGCTCGGCCAGCGGCATCCGCTGGTCACGCACCGCCGACGCGGGAGTTCGCAGCAGAGTAGGCGCGACCCCGGGGGCGAAGCGCAGGCCGGTGACCACCGAGCCGGGGGCCTGCGGGATCAGGAAAGCCCCGGTGTCCGGCCCGGCCACCATCAGCTCAGTGCCGGTCCAGATCAGGTCCATGCAGCCGTCCGGCACCACGCGCTGCACGTGCTGCGACCCGCCGCGCACCGTGGCCCGCCATGCGCACGGCGCAAGCCCCCGCAGCGCCGGTGGCGGCGGGTACTCCCGGTACTCGCGCACCAGCTCAGCCTACGGCCTCTCGCGCGGTGCCGGCCGGAACGTGCACGCCCCTCGGCTGCCTGCTCGCCGCGCCGGGAGAGCGCATCCCAGCTAGGACTCCTTGCGCAGCACGCCCTGGATCTCGAGCTGGATCTGGATCTTGTCGGATACGACGACGCCGCCGCTGTCCAGCGGGATTTCGCCGCCGATGCCGAAGTCGCCGCGCTGGATCGTGGCGGTGGCGGAGAAGCCGGCGCGGGTGCCGCCCCAGGTGTCCGGGCCGGTGCCGCCGAGCTGCAGGCGGAGCGGGACCTCACGGGTCGTACCGCGCAGCGTCAGCTCGCCGTCCACCAGGTAGTCGGCGCCGTCGCGGCGCACTCCGGTGGAGCGGTAGGTCATCGTGGGGTACTCGGCTGCGTTCAGGAAGTCGGCCGAGCGGACGTGCTGATCCCGCTGTTCGTTGCCGGTGTCCACCGAGTCCAGGTCGATGGACGCGGTCACCGAAGAGCTCAGGATGTCCTCTCCGGTGACGACGACACCGGAGAATGAGCCGAATCGGCCCCGGACCTTGCTGACCATCAGGTGCCGCACGGTGAACGATATGTCGGAGTGCACCGGGTCGATGTCCCAGGTGCCGGCGACGATACGGACGGTCTCGGTAGTGCTCACGGAAATTCTCCTCGGGTGTGCGGAGTTGCGCTCTTGGCAAAGAGGCAAGCGACACCGACGCTGCTCCTGCTAGGTTGAAAGTTCAACTAATACGGAGGTGAGGTGAGTCACGTGCGATGGCTCGACGACGACGAGCAACGAACCTGGCGGGCGTTCCTGGCCGCCCAGCGGCTGCTGTCCGAGCGGCTGGAACGGCAGCTGCAGGTCGACTCAGGCATCCCGCACGCCTACTACGAGATCCTGGTCAACCTCTCCGAGGTGCCCGGCCGGACCTTGCGGATGTCCCGGCTGGCCGAGATGTCGCTGTCCTCACGCAGCCGGCTCTCGCACGCCGTCGCGCGCATGGAGGAGGCCGGTTGGCTGCGCCGCACCGAATGTGCCACCGACCGGCGCGGCGCCATGTGCGAGCTCACCGAGGCCGGGTTCGCCGCGCTGGGAGAAGCGGCCCGAGGACACGTCGAGGCGGTGCGCACCAACCTGTTCGACCAGCTCACCGCCGAGCAGGTGACCCAGCTCAGGGAGATCAGCGAAGCGGTGGTCCGGCACCTGAGCGACGAGAGGACCGGGCCGCCGGCGGCAGTGAACGGGGGCAAAGTTAGTTGAAGCCCGCTTGTCCGGATCGGGGGCGCAGGCACTGATAACGGCCCGCGCAGAGCCGCCGTGCCCGCCGCCACCCGACTTCGGCGCCCCGGGGCGACTAGGGTCGGTTGTCATGAGTGCTCGGCGGATCATGGGAACTGAGATCGAGTACGGCATCTCGGTGCCGGGCGACTCGTCGGCGAACCCGGTCATCACTTCGACCCAGGTCGTCCTTGCGTACGCGGCGGCGGCGGAGTTACCCCGGGCCAAGCGGGCCCGCTGGGACTACGAGGTGGAGTCCCCGCTGCGCGACGCGCGCGGCTTCGACCTTTCCGCGCCGAGCATCCCGACCAGTCCGGACTCCGAGCTGGACGACCTCGGCGCGGCCAACGTCATCCTGACCAACGGCGCCCGGCTCTACGTCGACCACGCGCACCCGGAGTTCTCCACGCCGGAGGTCACCACCCCGCGCGACGTGGTGATCTGGGACAAGGCCGGCGAGCGGGTCATGGAGGAGGCGGCGATGCGCTCGGCCACCGTGCCCGGCGCGCCGAGGATCCAGCTCTACAAGAACAACGTGGACGGCAAGGGCGCCAGCTACGGCAGCCACGAGAACTACCTGATGGCCCGTTCCACGACGTTCCCTTCGATCGTCAGCGGGCTGATCCCGTTCTTCGTGACCCGCCAGGTGATCTGCGGGTCCGGCCGGGTGGGTATCGGCACCAGCGGTGACGAGGCCGGGTACCAGCTCTCCCAGCGCTCGGACTACATCGAGGTCGAGGTCGGGCTGGAGACCACGCTCAAGCGGGGCATCATCAACACCCGGGACGAGCCGCACGCCGACGCGGACAAGTACCGCCGGCTGCACGTCATCATCGGCGACGCCAACCTGGCCGAGTACTCCACCTTCCTCAAGGTAGGCACCACCGCGCTGGTGCTGGACATGATCGAGGCAGGCCTGCGCTTCGACGACCTGCGGCTGGCGGAGCCGGTGCGGTCGGTACATGTGATCAGCCGCGACCCCGGCCTGCAGGCCAAGGTAGAGCTGGCGGACGGCCGCCGGATGACCGGGCTGGACATGCAGTGGGCCTACCACGAGCGGTCCACCGCGCACGTCGAGCGCACCCAGGGCGAGCAGGTCGACCCGGTGACCGAGGAGGTGCTGACCATCTGGGGCGAAACGCTGGACGCGCTGTCCCGGGACCCGATGGAATGCGCGGACCGGCTGGACTGGCCGGCCAAGCTACGGCTGCTGGAGGGCTACCGGGCCAGGGACAACCTGGCGTGGTCCTCGCCTCGGTTGCAGCTGGTCGACCTGCAGTACTCGGACGTGCGGCTGAGCAAGGGCCTCTACAACCGGCTGGTCGGCCGAGGGTCGATGAAGCGGCTGGTCACCGAGGAGCAGGTGGTGGACGCGATGCGCGAGCCTCCGGAGGACACCAGGGCCTACTTCCGGGGCCGTTGCCTCGAGCGGTACCCGTCGGCGGTGGCAGCCGCTTCGTGGGACTCGGTCATCTTCGACCTTGGGCGGGAGTCGCTGGTGCGCATCCCGACGCTCGAGCCGCTGCGCGGCACCCGCAACCATGTGGGCAAGCTGATTGACGCGTCGAAAACCGCAGAAGAACTGGTGGCCGCGCTCACCCGAGGATGACGGCCCAGTTTTGGTGGGTGTTTCCCGGTTCGGCTGGGTAGTGTCCATGGTGGTACGGACCACGAACCGGGAGGCGTCATGGCCCAGGAGCAGACCAAGCGTCAGGGCGGCGGGGACGGCGAGGGCGACGACGCGGGCGCCGAGCCAGCCGGCCAGGAGCGTCGTGAAAAGCTGGGCGAGGACGTCGACACGATCTTGGACGAGATCGACGACGTGCTCGAGGAGAACGCTGAGGACTTCGTCCGCGCCTACGTGCAGAAGGGCGGCCAGTAGGCAGCGCGTTACGTCGCCCTGACCCGCTGGACCAGGTACGGTGCCGCCGACGCCTTGTCGGCGGCACCGGCACGAGTGCGCCGACCGAGCAGTAAGGAGTAGTGCACCGATGGAGCCGAGATCGGCGCGGGGAAGCATGGGCCCGGTCAACTCAGCGCTGCCCGCCGAGTACTTCACGCCGGGGAATTCGTCCTTCGTCGACTTCCTGACCACGTCGGCGCCGCACCTGCTGCCGGGCCGGCTGCCACTGGGCACGACCGGTGCGCAGGGCTCGGCCCATGGGTTGGACATCCCGCACGGCACCACCGTGGTGGCGCTGACCTTCGCCGGCGGCGTGCTGATCGCCGGCGACCGCAGGGCCACCATGGGGAACATGATCGCCCAGCGGGACATGGAGAAGGTGTTCGTCACCGACGCGTACTCTTCGGTGGGCATCGCGGGCACGGCCGGCATCGCGGTCGAGCTGGTGCGGCTGTTCACCCTGGATCTGGAGCACTACGAGAAGATCGAGGGCGTGCCGCTGTCGCTGGACGGCAAGGTGAACAAGCTGTCCGGCATGGTGCGCGGCAATCTGGGTGCCGCGATGCAGGGGTTGGCCGCGATCCCGCTGTTCGTGGGCTTCGACGTGGACGCGCCCGACCCGGCGCGGGCCGGGCGGATCGTCAGCTTCGACGTGACCGGCAGCCGTTCGGAGGAGACCGCCTACACCGCGATCGGCTCAGGGTCGCTGTTCGCCCGTTCCGCGCTGAAGAAGCGCCACGACCCGGACGGCGACCTGGACACGGCGGTCCGGGCCGCGGTGGAGGCGCTCTACGACGCCGCCGACGACGACACGGCTACCGGCCTGCCGGACCTGAGCCGGCGGATTTTCCCGGTGGTGGTCACCGTCACCGGCGCCGACGGCGCGGTCCGCCAGCCCGATGAACAGGTCGGCGAGGTGGCCCGCGCGGTGGTGGCCGATAGGCTCACCCGCCCTGGTGGCTGAGCGCCCCAGCCAGGCCCGAGACCACACCCACCGATAGGAGCACAAGCCGTGACGATGCCGTTCTACGCCTCCGCCGAGCAGGTGATGCGGGACCGCTCGGAGCTGGCCCGCAAGGGCATCGCCCGGGGCCGCAGCGTCACCGTGCTGGCCTACGCCGGTGGCGTGCTGTTCGTGGCGGAGAACCACTCCGCCTCGCTGCGCAAGGTCTCGGAAATCTATGACCGGATCGGCTTCGCGGCGGTCGGGCGGTACAACGAGCTGGAGAACCTGCGCACCGCCGGCATCCGACTGGCCGACGTGCGCGGCTACTCCTACGACCGGCGCGACGTGACCGGCCGCTGGCTGGCCAACGCCTACGCGCAGACCATGGGTGCCATCTTCACCGAGCAGCAGAAGCCGTTCGAGGTGGAGCTGTGTGTGGCCGAGGTGGGCCCTGCCGAGTCGGCCGACCAGCTCTACCGGATCACCTACGACGGCTCGCTGACCGACGAGCCGGGCTTCGTGGTGATGGGCGGCCAGACCGAGCCGATCAGCGCGCGGCTGCGGGAGTCCTACCGGGAGGGCCTCGAGCTCGCGGAGGCGGTTGCGGTTGCGGTGGCCGGGCTGCAGTCCGCGCCCGCGCCGGGCGGCACGGCCGCCAGCTCGGGCAATGCTGGCGGGTCCAACGAGCGGGTGCTCGGGGTGAGCGCGCTGGAGGTCGCCGTGCTGGACCGCAACCGCCCGAGGCGGGCGTTCCGGCGGATCACCGGAGCGGCACTCACCGAGTTGCTGCCCGCGCGCAACCGCCGCGAGCCCGGTACCGACGAGGAGACCCCCAGCTCTCCGTGAGTGTTGCGGGCGGCTATAACCGC
>DASYBQ010000198.1:0-3782 GCA_036500625.1 Pseudonocardia sp.
TGGTGGCGGCACCCCAGGGTGAGCACAAGCGCGCTCTTTGGGCCGAAGGCGAACTTGCGGAGGCGGGCCCGGAGGGTCCCCGATCGGAAGTTCTCGCGCGAGAACAGGCCCTGCAGTACTAGGTGTGCAACGCCGGCCTGCCATCCGATCGAGATCGTCGGTCTCGGCCGCCACCGCCTTGGCGCTGCCCGGTGACCCACAGCCATCACGTGATCATCTGAGGTAGCACAACTGATGAGGATCGCGCGGTGGTCGCCCTACGTCCGGGACCGTCACACCGCAAGATCACGAACTATGGATGGAGAATTAGGGCTGGCCGCCGGAAGCAGGACCCTGGTAGCCGGCCTTCGACGAGTTGTCGATGCCGACCTCGTAGCCGACCGTCCCGGCGATCTTGTTGCCGGCGATCTTGGCGCCGGTCGACTTGTTGTCCAGCGCGAACGCCTTGTCGTTCTTCCCTGCGATGCTGTTGTTGGTGATCACCATGTTCTGCACGTCATCCACCATCACCGCCTGCGAGGCGCCGGTGTCGCAGTAGTTGTTGGTGAACATGATGTCCGAGGACTGTCCCTTGCCGCTGCCGTCACCGGCGCTGCTGTTCGGGCCCTCCGCGATCAGACACTGGTTGTCGATCTTCTCGCAGAAGTTGCTGTCGATGCGCACGTGTTGGCTGGCCGGGGTGCTCGAGGCGAACGTCTGCATGCAGTCCGCGTGTGCTCCGCCGAGGTTGCGCACGTCGGTGACCGTGTTGTGCAGGATGTTGAGGTTGCTGCCGAAGAAGCGAATGCCGTCACCGTCACCGCCGCGGGGTGCGGTGATCGTGTTGTTGAGCAGGGTGACGCCGTTGCCGGTGAGTTGGATGCCGGGTGCGGTCGCCCCGGTGGCGTTCATGCCCTGCACGACGACGTTGTCCGCCTTGATGGTGATCCCCTTTACCGAGGTCTGACCGTCGCCGACGACCTGGATCGGCGCGGCTGGGGTACCGGACCTGGACACGGTGAGCCGGTTAGTGGAGCTGCCCTTGGCGCAGATGCGGTCACCGGGGTTCGCTCCGTCGAGGGCGCCCTGCAGCGCGGACGCATCCACCTGCTTGGTGCAGCTGACCTGAGCAGGAGCCGGGCGCAGCGCACCCGGTCCGCAGATGTTCACCCCGGTGGGCACCGCCGGCAGGCTGAGCGCGCCGACCTGCGAGCCGACCAGGCCCCAGGACTGGGAGCAGGCCAAGGGCACCGCGGCGGCCGGCGGCGGAGCGGCGGCCGGGGGAGCGGGCGACGGCACTACCGGCGGCGGTGGCGGCGCCGGGACCGGCGCGGGCGGAGCGGCCGCGGCTGGTGTCCCCGAGGCTGCTGCAGGGTCCGTCGCGTCGGGCGGCCCGGTTGGCCCGGTGGCGGCGGCCGGTGGCGCCGTGGGGAATGTCGACGGCGCGGTGGCGGACACCACCGGGACAGTGGGGATCGGGGCCGCGTTCGCCGGCGGCACCGAGGCCGCCGCATCCTGCCCGGTCCCGCCAGGCGCTGTGCCGGGCACCGGCGGCGCCGGCTTGGCGGGTCTGGCGGGCTTCGGCGGCGGTGTCGGTTTCGGCGGTTTCGGGGATTCCGGCGGGAGGGCCCGGTGCTCGACGGTGGAGGCCGACGCGGCGAGGATCACCGGCGCGGACGTTGCGAGCGCCCTTCCGGCTGACGCGCCCTCCACAGCCACGTTGACTATGGTTGCGCCCGCCACAGCGGCGACCACCGCGAGTGCCGCTATCGACCGGGTCAGTGGTCGCCGGGCGCCGCGATCGGGGTGGCGATCCGCTGAGGAAGACCCCGTCTCGTGACACCGCACACTCATGACCCAGCTCCTCCCGAACCCCTCCATCGCCCGTCGCGCAGCGGCGATGGCTTGTGAGGTCACCGGCGTGGATCGCCGCTTCCTCTCTGCGGCGACTCGCGTCCTACCGGCACCTTCGATTCACATCCACCTCATTGGTAACTCTGAGCACACGGAGCATAGGTCCGATCGATCACTAGAGCTGGCATTTTCACCACTGTGCGTGATTCGTGTTGTGCGATTACGCACAGTCGGTTAGTTCCGCAGGCTATGCGTCTCAGCGGGGCGGATGTGTCCGCCGCGCGCGAGATGATCCAGATATCGCTGGTCACAGGCCGATCGAGGGCCGGTCACCCGTGCTGGCGCCGACCCGGGTTGAGGTGGGTTTGCTACACCCTGCTGGTAATAAGGAGTGTGTCGATGTCGTTCACTGGGGGAAGACACATGATCGCGTCGGCCGGCGGGAACCAGCATCCATACGGAGCCACCAGCTCCCCGGGCCCCCCGGCGTCGATGAGAAGGGGCGAACCAGGCGGCACGCGCGTCAGCCGGCACCGGGCGCCCACGTCCTCGAAGTTGGGAGCGGTGAATGCAAAGGCTGTCAGCGGCCAAGTGGGGATACGTCACCCGTCGGGTACCCGCGCCCTCTGACGCTCTGCTGGGCGCCGTCGCCTCGGTGCCCCGCCTCGGCGACTTCGTGGTTGCGAAGGTCACCAAGTTGGGTGCGCACGAGCACCTGGAGAACCCCCGCGGCCGCCGCATGCGGATGTACCCCGGCGACCTGGTCGTCGGGGCCTGGGGCAACAGGTATGCGACGGATTTCTACGAGGGATACCTGCCCGGACCCGGTGACGGGGTACACCTGTTGACCTCCGGCGGGTTGGTCGGCTCGGTGGCGTCCGCGCACACCGCCAAGCAGGGACCCACCGAGCTCGAGGTCGTCGGCCCATTGACCGACGGCGTCGGCGCGCCGCTGAACAGCGACGATGTGGCAGTGCCGCTCGCCGTGCCGGCACACCCCGAGCTGGGCACCATCGTGGTCGTCGGCTCGTCGATGAACGCCGGCAAGACCACCGCGACGTCGGCCGTGGTGCGGGGTCTTTCCCGAGCCGGCCTGTGCGTCGGAGCGGGCAAGGTGACCGGGTCCGGCAGCGGCAAGGACCATTGGGCGTATCGCGACGCCGGCGCGGCGGTGGTGCGGGACTTCCTCGACTTCGGCATGGCCTCGACCTTCGGCTACCCGCCGGAGCGCCTGGTAGTCACCATGTCCGCGATTCGCGACCGGCTGGTCGGTGACGGGGCGGACGTGGTGGTGCTGGAGATCGCCGATGGCGTGCTGCAGGACGAGACCCGCGCACTGGCGGCGCAGCTTGCCACCTTCGCCGACCAGGTGGTGCTTGCCGTCGGAGACGCCCTCGGCGCCATGGCCGGTGTCCAGATGCTCGACAAGTTCGGTGTGTCCGTGTCCGCCGTCAGCGGCTTGGTCACCGCGAGCCCGCTGGCCACCCGGGAGGCGGCCGAGACGACCGGTCTCCCGGTGCTCACCCCGGCCGAGCTCGCCGGCGGCGGCGCGGTCGACCTACTCGCCGAGCGCAGGTCGGTGATCGACGCCGAGGCATCGGTGCCCGCCGGCAACCTGGCCGATCTCAGCGCTACGACCATATGATCGCCGACTCCGACCGATCGGCCGATCTGCCCTCGGACAGTCGCGGGCGGCTGGTGGTGCCGCGATGACCGTGCCGTTGACCCCCACAGGGCCCGACCTCGGGTTGCTGCGTCAGATTTGGCGGTTCCGGCAGTACGGCCGCGCGGAGCTGCGCCCGCTGCTCACCGGGGTGGGCATGCGGGTCGGGGAGCTCGCCTCCGACCTGGCCACCCCGTGGCCGCTCGCGCTGATCATCGACCATGTGCTGAAAGGCAACAGCCCGACCGGCGCGCTGGCCGGGATTGCCGGCATGTTCGGGTCCACC
>DASYBQ010000199.1:0-5812 GCA_036500625.1 Pseudonocardia sp.
CCCCATGTCGACCGCTGAGTACCATCACGATGCGCGCCTGGGACGACCTGCGCAGCTCGCGAACAAGATGCCGCAGATAACCGCCGTCTTCTGGATCACCAAAATTCTGACAACAGGAATGGGCGAGTCGGCTTCGGACTACTTTACGCATGTGCTCGGCCGAGGCCTCGCGATTTCGCTCGGTGGCGCCGGTCTGGCGGCGGCGTTGGTGCTGCAGTTTTCCTTCCGCCGGTACGTGGTGTGGGCCTACTGGCTGGCAATAGTCATGGTGAGCGTTTTCGGCACCATGGCGGCCGACGGCCTGCACAGGCTGCTCGGCGTCCCGTTCTGGGCATCCACCGCATTCTATGCGCTTGCCTTGGCGGTAATCTTTGTCGCCTGGTACTCGATCGAGAAGACGCTGTCCATCCACACCATCTACACCCGGCGGAGGGAGACGTTCTACTGGGCCACCGTGCTGGCGACGTTCGCGCTGGGCACAGCTGCGGGAGACTGGACCGCGACGACGCTCAGAATCGGCTACCTGGCATCAGGAATCATGTTCGCCGTGATATTCGCGCTCCCCGCGGTCGCCCATTGGCGGTTCGGTCTGAACGCGACGCTGGCGTTCTGGTTCGCCTACGTCATCACCAGGCCGTTCGGCGCGTCTTTCGCGGACTGGTTCGCCGCGTCACCCAAGCGACACGGCCTCGGCATGGGGACCGGGCCGGTCACCCTGGTGTCCACGATCATTATTGCCGGATTCGTCGGCTACCTGGCGATCACCCACAAGGCCACCGGGGACGACGACGTCACCGCGCTCGGGCGCACCCCGGTCGCGGTGGGCGACGCCGAACTCCGCGACGACAACTGAGCGCGGCGGGCTCAGGTGTCACCGCTGAGCCATCTCTCTGATCACGCCTGACCGAGGGTCGGCCACTGCCGAGGCGGACCGACGCGGCCGGCGGCTCTCCTGCCCGGCACCGAGCGGATTGAACGACCGACAGCACGCGGGAGCCTGATGCCGACACCGACGCGGCCGCCCTATCTGCAGGCCGGCACGGCCCGTATCCGCGCCGCACGCGGGGCGCCCGGAGACAACGACACCGAAGACCGGGTGTCGTTGCAGGTCACCACGCACCTCTTTCAGAGCCTCAGGATCATGCTCGCGTGGGGCGAACTCTCAGCGCCCCGCGAGACGTCCGGGAACCAGGAAGAAGAGACCGAGGGTGAGCAGGCACTGCAGATTACGCCGGTCCTGCTCAGTCAGCTTGGCAACGACGTCGAGCTGTGTGTGGACGAGCTCGGCTCGCGCCACTCGGCGCTCTCGTACTCCGTCGAGGTGACGCTGACCTTCGTGTCCGGCAGCGGCGTGCAGACTCGGTGGCGTCATCACGCCGAGAACGTCAGTCCGGCCGGCCTCGGCCGGCCCTGGCGTGCCCGCGCGGCGTTCCGGGAGGGGCTGTCGACCACTGCCGCGCACGAGGCATGAGCGCAGTGCAACCCCATGTCACCGGCGAGCCTGGCGTCCGAGTCGGTCGTGTGTGTCCCCCGCGGGGTGACGACCCGTGGGCCCGGGTGCTGGTGGATCGGCTCTGGCCGCGCGGCTTGACCCGGCAGCGCATCGTGGCTTCGCCACAGCGGGGGCTACCTGTTCCTCAGGACACGTGCTGGTCGTCACGGTCGGTTTGTTCGCTTCGTCGCCGGGACGTCGGTGTGCGGCGGACGGTGGTGGCGATGACGAGGACGGCGGCGAGCAGGACGAGGTCTTTGAGGACGTACTGGCCTTCGAGAGTGGGTGCGTGGTCCGGGCCGCTGAACACCCGTCCTGGCAGTACCGCGAGTGGAGAGAGGATGCCGATGACCCACAGGGTGGTGAGGTAGATGCTCACCCGTAGTCCTCGGCCGGTGAGCAGGCACAGCCCGATACCGCACTCAACGGTGGCCAGCAGCACCATCGCCACACCGTTGGGAATCACGGCCGGCACGAGTCCGAAGGTCAGTACCCGGGTGGTGCTCAGGACGAGGTTCTGGGCTGGGCTGAGGCCTGGGAAGTACTTCAGGACACCGAATCCGAAGATGATCGCACCCATGCTGATCCGCAGTAGGGGCACGCTGTAGCGCTCGAGCCAGCGGTCGACGGCGACGAGGTGGGTGGCACTGATGTGGTAGTCGAACCCGCGGCGCGGCGTCGGTGTGCTGCGCCGTTCGGCGTGGTGGGCGTGGGCGGCCCGAGCTGGTGGCACCTGTTTGGTGGTGGTCATGGCTGTCGTGGCGACCTCGTTCCCGTACAGATGGGCTCCACTGGGTTCCTCCTTTGCTGGTATGTATGGGGACACTGTGTCCAGCGCGGTGTGTGGGACGATGGAGGCGACCTAAAATCAGCTGGTAAGGCGCTACATGGCGGTCAGGGTCTGCTGGGGGTGGCATGGGGGTCGAGTTCGGGGTCCTCGGTGATGTCGAGGTGCGGGTCGAGGGTCGGCTGGTGGATGTGGGGCATGCCCGGCAGCGGTGCGTGTTGGTGGTGTTGTTGGTCGAGGCCAATCACCCGGTGTCGCTGGATCAGTTGGTGGAGCGGGTGTGGGGGGATCGGGCTCCGTGTCGTGCCCGGGAGACGCTGTACAACTACTTGTCGCGGTTGCGTCATGTGCTGGGTCCGATTCCCGGGGTTGACCTGGTGCGCCGGACGGGGCGGTACGTCCTGACGGTTGATCCGATGGCGGTGGATGTGCACCGGTTCGCTGATCTGATCGCGCGGGCCCGCGCCGCGGAGGTTGAGGGTCGGGCGTTGGAGTTGTTCGAGCAGGCCCGGGGGTTGTGGCGGGGGGAGCCGTGTGCCGGGCTGGAGACGCCGTGGGTCACCGCGTTGCGTGATGCGTTGGAGCGCGACCGGTTCGCCATCGAGCTGGACTGCACCGACCTGCATCTGCACCGTGGCCAGCACGGGTGGTTGTTGGGTGAGATCGCTGCCAGGGCGGCCGCGCATCCGCTGGATGAGCGGGTGGTCGGGCAGTTGATGCTCGCGTTGTACCGCAGTGGGCGTCAAGCCGAGGCGCTGGAGACCTTCCATCATCTCCGGGCGCGGTTGGGCGAGGAGCTGGGTATCGATCCCGGCCCGGAGCTGCGGCGGCGGTACGAGCAGATCTTGACCACCGATCCGGCTCTGACCGCCCCTGCGGCGGTCCCGCCCACACCGCCGGTGTCCACGCCGCTGGTGTCCGCGCCGCTGGTGTCGGGTCCGCCGCCGCGGCAGTTGCCGGTTCGTATCCCGCATTTCGTGGGTCGGGCGCGGGAGCTAGGTCAGCTCACCGCCGTGCTGGAGCGGGCCGGGGGAGCTGGGGGCACGGTGGGGATCGCGGCGATCCACGGCACCCCGGGGGTCGGTAAGACCGCGCTGGCGTTGCATTGGGCCCATCACGTGGCGGACCGGTTTCCTGATGGGCAGCTGTATGTGGACCTGCGCGGTTTCGACCCCACCGCCACTCCGGTGTGCCCGGTCGAGGTGCTGCGCGGGTTCTTGGATGCCTTCGGCGTCGCCGCGGCGCGGATTCCCGCCGGTATGCAGGCCCAGGCCGGGTTGTATCGCGGCATGCTCACCGACCGGCGGGTGTTGGTGGTCTTGGACAATGCCCGCGACGCGGATCAGGTCCGTCCTTTGTTGCCGGCCAGCCCCTCCTGCCTGGTTGTGATCACCAGCCGCAATCAGATGGCGGGCCTGATCGCCCAGCAGGGGGCCCGCCCGGTCACGTTGGATGTGTTGAGCCACCAGGAGGCCCGTGTGCTGCTGGCCCAGCAACTCGGCCCCGACTGGGTCGAGGCCGAACCGCACACGGTCACCCAGCTGATCGAGCACTGTGCCCGGTTGCCTTTGGCGTTGGCTATCACCGCCGCCCGGGCCAGCAGCCACCCCGGTTTCACCTTGCGGGGCCTGGCCGATGAGCTCGCCAACGAACGGACCTGTCTGGATGCCTTGGACACCGGTGAGGCCAGCACCAGTGTCCGGGCGGTCTTCTCCTGGTCGTATCACCACTTGAGCGCCCCGGCGGCGCGGATGTTTCGGCTGCTCGGGCTGCACCCCGGCCCGCACATCGCCCTGCCGGCCGCCGCCCGCCTGGCCGACCTACCCCGCGAGCAGGCGCGTGAGGCGCTGGGTGAGCTGACCCGCACGCATCTGCTCACCCAGTACGTCCCCGGCCGGTACACCTTCCACGATCTGCTGCGGGCCTACGCCACGCACCTCGCGACCACCCACG
Organism: Pseudonocardia sp.; assembly: GCA_036500625.1. Taxonomy (GTDB): domain Bacteria; phylum Actinomycetota; class Actinomycetes; order Mycobacteriales; family Pseudonocardiaceae; genus Pseudonocardia. The sequence continues at coordinate 4,233 of DASYBQ010000199.1, forward strand.
ACTTCTCAGACGAGCGGCATGCCGCGCTGACCCGGCTGTTCGACCACTATCTGGACACCACCGCCGCGGCCATGCACACCCTGCATCCCACCGAACAGCGCCAACCGCCCGAGGACTTCCCCTCGGCCACAGCTGATCCGCCGGTGGGTGATCCGGTGGCGGCCCGGGCCTGGTTGGATATTGAGCGGGTCAACCTGACCGCCGTGACCGTGCATACCGCTAACCATGGCTGGCACATCCATACCACCCGGCTGGCCAACACGGTGTTGCTGCGCTACCTCGAGATCGTGGAGCACGACCGTGCGGGGCTGGCTGTCTACACGCACGTGCGGCGCGCCGCGCACCACACCGGCGACCAGGCCACCGAAGCCCTCGCGCTGACCAATCTCGGCAGCATCCACTGGGAGCAGGGCCGCTACCCGCAGGCAGTCGAGCACCACCAGCAGGCCCTCACGATATCCCGCGAGATCGGGTTCCCGCTCGGGGAGGCTCTCGCGTTGCTCAATCTGGGGCTGGTCTACCAGCAGCAGGGCCACTACCAGCTGGCGGCCGAACACCACCAGCGGGCCGTCGAGATCTGCCGCAAGATCGGCGACCGCAGCGGGGAGGCTTTCGCGCTGACCCACCTCGGGTTTGTGCACTGGCGCCAGGGCCGTGATGAGCAAGCAGCCGAGCACCACCAGCAGGCCCTCACGATATCCCGCGAGGTCGGATTCCGGCGCGGCGAGGCCCTCGCGCTGAGCCACCTCGGGCTCATCCACCGGCGCCAGGGCCGTGATAAGCAAGCAGTCGAGCACCATCAGCAGGCCATCGCGATTTCCCGCGAGATCCGTTTCCCAGTCGGTGAAGCCCTCGCGCTGACCTACCTCGGCGACGTCTACTGCCGGCAGGGCCATGCTGAGCAGGCGGCCGAACACCACCAGCAAGCCCTCACGATATCCCGCGAGATCGGTTTCCCACTCGGCGAAGCCCTCGCGCTGACCCACCTCGGCGACGTTCTCTGCCGGCAGGGCCGTGACGACCAAGCGGCCGAGCATCACCAGCAGGCCATCGCGATCTCCCGCGAGATCGGGTTCCCACTCGGCGAAGCCCTCGCGCTGACCCACCTCGGCGACGTCTACCGCAGGCAGGGCCATGCTGAGCTAGCGGCCGAGCACCACCAGCAGGCCTTGGCGCTGTGCCATGCAATCGGCGACCGGACCCGCGAAGCCCACATCCGCGACAGCCCGGCGAGGCCCGCCGAACGAGCGGACAGCCCGACCAGGCACGGACCCAGCACAGCACCGTACTCACCCTGGCCGCCGGGATGGGCGACCACCGCGAACTAGTACTGCAGGGTCGGTAAGGCGAGTCGCCCCCGCGAGGCTCCGGAGGAGTTCCGGCGAAGGCCGGCGCAGTGAATGTCGGCAACCAAAGGTCCCGAACCCTGCTGGCGGCACCCCAGGGTGAGCACAAGCGCGCTCTTTGGGCCGAAGGCGAACTTGCGGAGGCGGGCCCGAAGGGTCCCCGATCGGAAGTTCTCGCGCGAGAACAGGCCCTGCAGTACTAGCCGAACGTGCTGGCCAGCAACACCTCTTCGC
>DASYBQ010000200.1:0-4242 GCA_036500625.1 Pseudonocardia sp.
CGACCCGGCGTCTGTTGCTGGGGACCGCCGTCCTGCTGCTGGTACAGCGGGACGTCATCCACACCGCCAAGCAGGTCGCCAGCCTCGACGTGCTGTCCGGTGGCCGGGTGGTCCTCGCGGTCGGCGCGGGCTGGAACGAGGCGGAGATGCGCAACCACGGCACGAACCCGGCTACCCGAGGCCGGCTGATGGAGGAGCAGCTTGCCGCCCTGAAGGTGATCTGGGCCAGCGACGGAGCCGAGTTCCACGGCGAGCACGTCGACTTCGGCCCGATCCACCTGTGGCCGAAGCCGGTGCGGCGCCCGCATCCGCCGATCTTCATCGGTGGCCACAGCGCGGCGGCGCGGGCCCGGGTGCTCGCGCACGGCGACGGCTGGTTCCCGCTCCAGGTCACACCAGCCGACATCGCCGAGCTGCGCCGGTCGGCCACCGAACGAGGTCGCACCGGCCTCACCGTCAACGTCCCGGCCGCACCGGACACGCTCGACACCCTGGAGGGGTTCGCCCAGGCCGGGGCGGACCGCGCCACCTTCCACCTTGAGACCGTGCCGGAGTCCGAAACGCTACGGAAACTCGACGAGCTCAGCGCCCTGACCGGCCGCTACGGACGCTGACCGGCCGGAAGCCACCGGCCACCGGCACTACGACCCGGCCGCTGACCGTGCGGGCCAGCACGGCGGCCGTGCGGTACAGCAGCGTCGAACCGTGCCATTCCGGCGCGGCCTTCGACTGCCCCGTCCGCGACGAGCGCCCGCCGGCGAGCACCACGCCCGCCGCGGTACCCGCCCCGCCCGGCGAACCTATTGTGCGGCCTCAGCGGACGTCTTGAGCTTCCCCAGCGTCGTGTCGATCATTGATTTGGTGTGGCTCGCGCGGTCCTTGACGCCGGTGATCGCCTTACCGAGGACGTCGACGACCGGGTTGCGGCGGTCGGTCCAGGTCTCCCTGACGGTGCAGCCGGTGTCACCGGCCGGGCTGATCTCGTAGGTCCACACCGCCACCGTCATGGGGCCGACCTTGTTGGCGAAGCTGAACCTGGTCGGCTCGCTCGCCTCGGTCACGGTGACCGCGGTGGTCCACTTCTTGTTGCCGTAGGAGTTGTTGCCCTTGAACCGGGCTCCCTCGGCCGGCCCGGTGGCGCCGCCGACCCACTGGCCCCCGGTGGCCTCCGGGCTCCACTCGCCCATCCTGCTCAAGTCGCTGACCATGCCGTAGACCGTCTCAGCCTTGGCCGCGATAGTGATCGAACTGGAAATCTGCTGTCTTTTGCCCATATCGCGGAAGAGTGTCACGTTCTCGGCCGAGGAGCCAACATCAAGTTCCCGGCCGCGCCGCCTTCCACCCGCTACGGCGGTGTCGGGTCCAGTGACCGGGGGCCGATCACCGAGAGTAGCTGCAGCTTCTGGTAGCTGTCCGAGCCTGGTGTCGCGGTGAAGACCAGCAGCGCTTGGGACTGCTCCGGGTCGGACAGCAGCTGGCAGTGCAGCTCGAGAGTGCCGACCTCGGGGTGCTGGATGCGCTTGAGGTCGCGCCGCGTCAGGCCGACCTCGTGCTCCCGCCAGTACCCGGCGAACTCGGGGCTGCGCGCCAACAGTGCCTCGACCAGGGTGGCCGCCCGGGAGCGCGGCCCCTGCTGGGCGTACGCCGTGCGCAGCTCGGCGGTAAATATCCGGCTGTGCATCGGGTGGTCCGGTTCGGGGTGGATCCGGCGGGCCGACGGGTCGGTGAACCAGCGGTAGGCCATGCTGCGGGCCAGCCCGGTGTAGCCGGTCTGCTCGCCGAGCAGCGCGACCGCGAGCCGGGTCTGCGCGAGCGTCTCGGCCAGCCCGGTGACCACCTGGGCGGGCGTGTCGTCCAGCCGGTCCAGCACCCGCAGCAGGCCGGGGCTGATGTGGTCGGTGCGCAGGGTGCGGGTGGGCGCGTTGTGCCCGCCGAGCTGGAACAGGTGGTCCCGCTCGGCCAGCGACAGGTGCAGCCCCCTGGCGATGGCGGCCAGCATCTGCTCGGACGGCTGCGGGCCGCGCTGCTGCTCCAACCGGCTGTAGTAGTCGGTCGACATGCCGGACAGCGCCGCGACCTCCTCCCGGCGCAACCCGGTGGTCCGCCGGCGCGGCCCCCTGGGCAGGCCGACGTCCTCCGGCTGCAGTGACTCCCGCCGCCTGCGCAGGAAGTCCGCCAGCTGTGCTCGGTCCACCGACCCGATCCTCCTCCCCGCGAGCTGCCCGCGACACGCCCTCGGTTACAGCAGCATCCCGCCGGAGGCTTCGATGCGCTGCCCGGTGACCCAGCCGGTCGGCCCGGACAGCAGCGCGGCGACCACACCGCCGATGTCCTCCGGCACGCCGACCCTGCCGAGCGCGGTGTGGCTGCCCAGCGTCTCCCGCAGCTGCTCGCTGTCCCGGACGACGCCGCCGCTGAAGTCGGTGGCCACCGGGCCGGGCGCGACCGTGTTGACGGTGATCCCGCGCGGGCCGAGCTCCTGGGCCAGGTAGCGGGTGAGTACCTCCACCGCGCCCTTCACCGACGCGTACGCCGACTTCCCCTGGCTGGTGAAACGGGTGAGGCCGGTGGAGATGTTGATGATGCGACCCCCGTCGGAAAGCATCGGCAGCAGCGTCTGGGTGAGGAAGTACACGCCCTTGAAGTGCACGTTCACCATCTCGTCGAAGGCATCGACGGTGGTCTCGGCGAACGGCGCATTGCTCCCGGTGCCTGCGTTGTTCACCAGGAAGTCGAAGCTGTCGCAGTCCCAGTGTCGCTTGAGCAGCGCCCGGACCTCGTCGGCGAACCTGTCGATGTCCGCCACCCGGCTGGTGTCGAGCCGGCACGCCGAGGCGGTCCGGCCCATCGCCTCGGCGGCCCGCACCACCTCACACGCCTCGGCCTCGTTGGACCGGTAGGTGATGATCACGTCCACGCCGCCCTCGGCGAGCCGCAGCGCGCTGTCGCGGCCGAGGCCCCGGTTCCCGCCGGTGATGATCGCTATCTTTGCTTGCTGGGTCATGGTGTCGGCTCCTCGTGCGTGGCGGCGGCCGCATGTCGGTCACGCGGCGAAAGCCCGCCCGCCCCGGGTCGATGGTGCGCGCCGCCGCCGGGTCGATGAAGGCTCCGGTTATCCACGGATCGCCGATCCGTGGCTGGGCTCCGCTATCCGGCTCCGTCGAGGAGTAGATGGCCTTCGGGAGAACAATCCGGTGCGCCGGCACAAAGCCACGGCAAACAGATCCGGGCGATGTGACGGATGATTCAGCTGCCGCCACACTCCGCCGCGAATTTCGTCCGAAACCCGCCCCGATATTGACCACCGCCGTACCGCGCGGGCACCGACAATTACCTCGAATCAGCTGTCGTCGCCCCCGTGGTGGCTGTGGTGGTGATGTCCACTGTCACCGGAGTCTGAGTCGGAGCTGTCGGAGTCGGAGTTGTCCGAGGACCCGGAGTTGTCACCGCTCGAAGCGCTGTCGGAATCGCTGTCGGAGTCGCTGCCGGTGTCCTTGTAGGTACCCATGTCCGCCGGCTGTGGCGGGATGGCGCACTTCTGGTTGTTGTAGATCGGCCCGGCGAGCACCGGCAGGTTGTCCGGCGGGTTGACCTGGGCCGGGACCTTGCCGGTGAACTCGTTCTCGCAGGAGTCGGTGGCCTGCTTGGTGCCGTCCTGCCCGTCGATCCACATGTCCAGGTGGGTGTCGGTGCCCGCCGGCTGCTTGGCCGCGCCGGAGTCCTCCACGATTACGTAGCGTTGCACGGTGGGCAGGTAGAACTTGGTGCCCGGTTTCCAGTCCATGTCGCCCTGGTGCCCGGGTACCGCGACGGTGATCGGGTCGGCGAAGGTGCCCTGCCCGCCCGCCTCCTTGTGCAGTACCGGCTCGCCCACGATCGACGAGCCGGGCGGGGTGTTGTCCTGCCAGGAGTAGCCGGTGAGCCAGATGCTCAGCTGCCCGGGGCTCGCGGCGGACGGCGGCTGCGCGCCCTCGGCCGCCGGCGGGGGCGGGGGCGCCTCGCTCGGTGTCTTCGAGCAGGCACACGCGAGCAGCACGACCGCGCCCAACGCGGCGGCCAGCCGCAACGAGCGTCCTGGCACCGGCATCCGGTTGGCCCCATCCAATTTGCGCACAACGGAAGTCTCGGCCGGCTGGCTGTGCACAGCCTGTGAGATGGATGTGCACCGGTGATACCACTCGGGCGAGCCGGATGGCCGGGCGTGACGAAGGGCCTACTCGCGAGCGGTGCGGCCCCCGACAC
>DASYBQ010000201.1:0-5870 GCA_036500625.1 Pseudonocardia sp.
CACGTCGATCGACGAGTGTTCCGGCTTGTCCTCCGACGTCGCGGGAATGAAATCGGTGTCGACACTCACAGCGGCCTCCTGGTCAGGGCCTCAGTTCGCCACAGCGGCGCACCGCTAACGGTGGTTGCTGCCTGGCTCTTCACTGTGCACGTCGCCCTCGCCGGGTACATCTCTCGCAGAGGTGGTCAATGTGCCTCGATCGGGAGAGTCCCCTCCCGGGCCCCCGTCGGGCGGCTGGGTGCCCATAGTTGGTCGGCGTCGCCGGCGGCGAGCCGGCCTCGGTAGACGTCGATCTTGTGGTCGATGAGCTCGAGGTCGTCCTGTAGCTCGGCGAGTTTGGCGGTCACGTCGGCGCGGTGGGCTTCCATGAGGGCAAGTCGTTCCGGCTCGTTCCCCGGTCCGGCGGATACGAGTTGGGCGTAGCGCCGGATGGTCTTGATAGGCATGGCGGTGGCCCGCAGCCGGGTACAGACGGTGATCCAATCCAGGTCGAGCTGGTGGTAGCGCCGCCGGCCGCCGGCGGTGCGCTCGATGGTGGTGACGACCAGGCCGGCGCGTTCGTAGTAGCGCAGGTGTGCACGCTGACCCCGGTGCGGCGGGCGTCGAGCAGGGCGCCGAGATCATCGTGCGCATGGCGCGGGTGGGCCTCGATGGCCCCACCGGAGGCTACTTCGACGCCGCAGGCCCCCTTCCCTGGTAGGCCTGTTCCGCGCTGACCTCGCGGGGCCGGCTCAGCCGTGGGCGGGCCGGGTGCTCAGGCGGGTGTTGCGATGTACTTGGTCTCGAGGAACTCGTCGATGCCCACTCGGCCGCCTTCGCGGCCAAGGCCGGACTGTTTGACACCGCCGAAGGGGGCGGCCGGGTCGGAGACCACGCCGGTGTTGAGGCCGACCATGCCTACCTCCAGGGCTTCGCTGACCCGTAGGGCGCGGCGCAGGTCCTGGGTGAACACGTAGCCGACCAGGCCGAACTCGGTGCTGTTCGCGGCGCGCAGTACGGCCTGCTCGTCGTGGAAGCGGATCAGGGGCGCGACCGGGCCGAAGACCTCGGTGTGCAGGATCTTGCTGCCGGGGGTGACGCCGGAGAGCACGGTGGGCGGGTAGAAGAAGCCGGGGCCGTCGGGCAGGGTGCCGCCGGTGAGGACGTCCGCGCCCTGGTCGACCGCGTCTTGCACCAGGTCGCGGACCTTGCGGCGTCCGACGTCGTCGATGAGCGGCCCGACCTCGGTGCCCGGCTCGGTGCCAGGGCCGACCGTCAGCGCCGCCAGCCGGTCGGACAGTCGCCCGGCGAACTCGTCGTAGATGTCGTCGTGTACGAAGAGCCGGTTCGCCGCTGTGCAGGCCTCGCCCATGTTGCGCATCTTGGCCGCGAAGGCCCCTTCCACCGCGACGTCCAGGTCGGCGTCCGGGAACACCAGCAGCGGCGCGTTGCCGCCGAGTTCGAGGGAGGTGCGCAGCACGGCGTCCGCGCTCTGCGCCAGCAGGATGCGCCCGACCGCGGTGGAGCCGGTGAACGACAGCTTGCGGATGTGCCCGCCGCGCAGCAGCGGCTCCACCACGCCGCCGGCGCGCGAGGTGGTGATCACATTGAGCACCCCGTCGGGCAGGCCCGCCTCGGCCAGGACGGCGGCCAGCGCCAGGCTGCACAGCGGGGTCTGCGGCGCCGGCTTGAGCACCATGGTGCAACCGGCCGCCACCGCGGGGCCGATCTTGCGGGTGCCCATCGCGAGCGGGAAGTTCCACGGTGTGATCAGCAGGCACGGCCCGACCGGTTGGCGCAGGATGAGCTGGCGGGAACGCCCACTTGGCAACAGTGCGTAGTCGCCGCCGATGCGCACCGCCTCCTCGGAGAACCAGCGGAAGAACTCCGCGGCGTAGCTGACCTCGCCCCGGGCGGCGTCCAGCGGCTTGCCCATCTCCAGGGTCATCAGCATGGCCAGCTCGTCGACCCGGGACAGGATCAGCTCGTAGGCCCGGCGCAGGATGTCGCTGCGCTCGCGAGGCGCGGTGGCGCCCCAGCCCGGCTGCGCCGCCACGGCGGCGTCCACCGCGCGCTGGCCGTCCTCGGGGCCGGCGTCGGCGACCGAGCACAGTTTTTCGCCGGTGGCCGGGTTGTCGACGGCCATCTCCGCGCCGTCCCCGGCCGAGGTCCAGTGCCCGGAGATGAACAGCTTCTTCGGTACCTCGGTCACCGGGTCGGACGTGGTGGCCAACGACATGAGTTCCTCCATACTGCTTGCGGATCCATCCAGCGAGCCGGTCGGGCGGTGCGGCCGGCGACTAGAGCCAACATAGGTCGCGGGCCCGTCCGGGGACCAGTCGGCGCGCTGCCGGTGGCCGGACCGAGGTGGCCGTCGGGGTCAGAGGCACTGACTGTGGCGTCGACATGGACCGCGGCGCATTTGCGCCTGGTTATGACGAAGTGAACGCGACGTGAATCACCCGGTTGAGCGATGCCGGAATGGGGAAGTCCTTGCGCATGGGCAAGATGAAGAAGATCAAGCAACTGACCGAACAGGCACAGCGGGACATGCGGCGGGCCGAGCTTGCCGCCGAGCGCGCCGAGGAGGCACAGCGCCGCATCGCGGAGCTGGTCACCACCCCCTCGGTGGCCACCCAGCCGCAACAGGACCGCCCTCGGATATACACCGCGCCGGCCGGCAGCGCGGCCACCCCGGCCGCCGCCGAGGTACGGGGTTAGTGTGCGACCCGGTGTACTCGGTGCGGCTGCGGTTGAGGAAGTGATTGGTTCGGGTACATGGGTGGCGTGAGCACGATGATCCGCGAGACCGAACGCAAGTACGAGACGAACGACGCCGAGCCGCTGCCCGACCCTGGCAAGCTGCTGGGGCTGCGGGCCGGTTCGCCGCCGCAGGAGCAACAGCTGGAGGCGGTGTACTTCGACACGCCGGACCTGCGCCTGCTGCGTGCCCGGGTGACGCTGCGCCGCCGCGAGGGCGGGCACGACGAGGGCTGGCACGTGAAGCTGCCCGCCGGGAACGACAGCCGCAACGAGATCCAGCTGCCGTTGACCAGGGACCACCGTACGCCGCCCCCGGAGTTGGTGTCACTGACCAGGCTGACCACCAGAGGCGGTGAGCTGGCCCCGGTGGCACAGCTCAACACCCACCGCCGCCGGTGGGTGTTGACCGACCCGCGCGGCCGCGCGCTGGCCGAGCTGGTGGAGGACGAGGTCAGCGGGCACACCATGGGCAGCGAGACCCGGGCGACCTCCTGGCGGGAGATCGAGGTGGAGCTCGGCGAGTACGGCGAGCCCGAGCTGCTCGACCGGATCGAGAAGAAGCTGCTCAAGGCCGGGGCGCGTCGTTCGGCGTCCAGCTCGAAGCTGCGGCGCGTGCTTGCCGAGGAGCTTCCCGCCGAGCGCGGCATGGCCACCGCCGTCGCGAACGCACCGGCGGGCTCGGCCGGCGCGGCGGTGCTGGACTACCTGCGCGCGCAGGCAGACACGATCCGGGCCAACGACCTGCAGGTGCGCCGCGACGTGCCGGACTCGGTGCACCAGATGCGGGTCGCCGCGCGGCGGATGCGCAGCGCGCTGCAGGCCTACGGCAAGGTCATCGACCGGGAAGCGACCCGGGTCCTCACCGGCGAGCTGAAGTGGCTCGGCGCAGAGCTGAGCCTGGCCAGGGACACCGAGGTGATCGCCGAGCGGCTCGACGAGACGCTGGCAGCACTGCCCGATGAGCTGGTGCTGGGGCCGGTCGCCGCACAGCTGACCCGCTCGATGCAGCGGCGCCGCGCCGAAGGCCGCGAGGCGGCGTTGGCCGCGCTGGACAGCGAGCGCTACCTCAACCTGCACGACTCGATCGACCAGCTGCTCCTCGCCGCGCCCTACACCGCCCGCGCGCGGCGTCCGGCGCACCGCGAGCTGCCGGCGCAGGCGCGGCGGTCCTGGCGAAGGACCACCAAACGGATGGATGCCGCGCGGGACGCCCCTGTTGGCGCGGAGCGGGACGCCGCGCTGCACGAGGCCCGCAAGGCCGCCAAGCGGCTGCGCTACGCGGTCGAGGTCGCCGAACCGCACGTGGGCAAGCCGGCCAAGCGCACCCGGCGCCGGCTGAAGGAGCTGCACTCGCTGCTCGGCGCCCACCAGGACGCGGTGGTGGCCCGGCCGGTGATCCGTGCACTGGCCGTGCAGGCGCACCTTGAGGGCGGCAACGGCTTCACCTACGGCGTGCTGCACGGGCTGGAGTCCAGCAGGGCCGACGAGGCCGAGCGCGGCATACCCGCCGCCTGGTACCGGATGACCCGACGCAAGACGGTCAAGTGGCTCGACGGCTGAGCTGAGACTGCCCGCCCTTCGGCTCAGCCGCGCGCCCGGGTGTGGGCGACCGCGGCGAACCTGTCGACCGAAAGGGCCTCCTCGGCGTTGTCCTCGTCCGGGCGCCACTGTGGCGTGGGCACCAGGCCGGGCTCGACCAGTTCGAGGCCGGTGAGTAGCTGGGCCAGCTGCTCGGGGCTGCGCGGGTGGTACGGCTTGGCGCCGGACTGGGCGTAGCGGGCCGCGCACCTGCGAGCCTTTTCGCTGGTGTCGGAGCTGTGTTCGAGCGCGAGGTAGCTGCCGGCGGGCACCGCGGCCATCAGCTGGTCCAGGATGCTCACCGCCTGGTCGGTGCTCGCGATGTAGGACAGCGTGCCGACTATCAACAGCCCCACCGGTTCGGTGAGGTCCAGCACCTCGCGGGCGCCGGCGATGATGTTCTCGGGTTCGTGCAGGTCGGCGTCGACACAGGCGGTGACGCCGTCCGGGGCGGCGACCATCCAGCCGCGGGCGTAGGCAAGTACGACCGGGTCGTTGTCCACGTAGACGATCTTGGATCGGGGCTCGATGGCCTGGGCGATCTGGTGGGTGTTCTGGTCGGTAGGCAGCCCGGCGCCGATGTCGATGAACTGGCGCACCCCCTGCTCGGCCAGGTAGCGCACCGCGCGGGCCACGAAACGGCGCGACTCCCCGGCGGCATGGAAAACCTGCGGATTCACCTCGGCCATCGCGTCCGCGACGGTCCGGTCGATGATGTAGTTGTCATGACCACCGAGCAGGTAGTTCCACACCCGGGCCGAGGTCGGCACGTCGAACCTGGTCCTGGACGCCACGCTTGCGTCGCCCTCGCTGCCCGGTTCGTGGATCACATGCACACTCCTTATTTCACCCGGGGAACAGCAGCATCTTGAGGCTCCACACGTTATAACGCCGCACACAGTGAGATCGTTACTCGAAGGCGACACAAAGTAGCTAGGCGCTGGCAACTACGACGCGGCGCGTGATCAGGACGGCGGCAGGCAGCGCAGAAACGCTTCGACGGCCGGCGAGCGGTGCCAGCGGTGGTGGGCCACGTGCAGCGCGGAGCTGAGTTCGGTCCGGCGGATGGGCGCGGTCCTGACATCGGTGCGGGTGAGCGCGGCATTGGGCGTCGGCCGCACACAGACGCCGAGGCCGGCGGCGACCAGGGTGAGCTGCGCCATCAGGCTGTCTCCGGTGGCCTCGATCGTCGAGGTGAACCCGTGGGCGTGGCAGCCGTGCGCCGGTATCGACAATGAGGGGAAGCTGGACGACGACCGGGCGATGCCGGTGCCGGTCGGCAGGCCCGCCCCGACGGCCGACCGGCACCAGGAAATTCGGCGCCACTACGCGGCGGAGATCGAGAACATCGACACCCGGATCGGCGAGATCATCGACACCGTCGCCCGGCGCGGTGAGCTGGACAACACCCTTGTCATCTACTCCGCCGACCACGGCGAAATGCTGGGTGACCACGATCGCTGGACAAAAATGGTCCCTTACGAGGGCAGCGTCGGCATCCCGCTGGCCGTGGCCGGCCCCGGCGTCGCCACAGACAGCCGGTCGAATGC
>DASYBQ010000202.1:0-5178 GCA_036500625.1 Pseudonocardia sp.
GCCCGCCAACAGGTCGAGCAGCACCCCGACCTGGTCGCGCCCGGCTGGACCCGCTACCTGGTGACCCCGTCCAGTGTGGAATTCTGGCAGGCCAGCCACGACCGCCGGCACGTGCGGCTGCGCTACCGGCATACCCCGGACAGCTGGTTCACCGAGCGGCTCTGGCCCTAGGAGGGTGCTGGCTCGGCAAAGTGTGCGGTATTGGAAGGAACCGGAGGCGTCGGAGTCTGTTGGCGGGGACAGCGCCGATCTGAGGGTTTCGGACAGCGAGCGTGCACGTGCTCAGCCCGTTGCTGCGCGCGATGGAACGAGGCATGATCACCACTGCGGAGCTCGAAGAACGCAGTCCTCACCGGCACCCTGCGCTGCGGGTTGCTCGAGGTGCGCGGACCCCGCCGCTCGCTGTTCACCCGGGGCTGAGCCGGCAGGCGCCGACCGACTCCCTCGACAGTCCGGGGTCAGCTGTCCGCCAGCGCCCGGGAGATCGCCTCCGCGAACCGGTCCGGCGCCTCGACCGGCGAGAAGTGGCCGACGCCTGCCAGGTGCTCCAGCCGTAGGTCGGCGAACCACTCCCCCAACCGGTCCGACCACGCGGGCGGGAACAGCGGATCGTGTTCGGGCCACAGCGCGGTGGCGGGCATCGTGAGGCGCCGCCGAGGGCTGGTCTCGGCGAGTGCCTGGCGGACCGTGCCCGAGCCGGCGCGGTACCAGCCGATCGACGCGGTGAACGCACCCGGCTGGCTGTAGTGCCGAGTCAACCGGTCCAGCCGCGCGTCGGTGAGCTGGAAGCCTGGGCCGGACCAGTGGGTCCAGAAGTGCCGCAGGTAGGTGCGCACCGCCTCGGCCCGCCCGTCCACCAGTTCCTCGGCCAGGCTCAGCTGGTGGAACGACTGGTACCAGAACTCGGCCTGGGCAGCGGGGTGCAGCACCCGGTCGCCGGCCCCGGGCAGCGGCGGCGCTACGACCAGTGCACGCACCCGGTCCGGCCGCGACCGCGCGACGGCCTGCGCGATGCGGCTGCCGATGTCGTAGCCGACGAGCACCGCGGCAGAGACGCCCAGCTCGTCCAGCAGCCCGAGCACCGAGCGGGCCTGGCCGGCGGCGGAGTAGTCACCGCCGGCGAGTTTGTCGGACTCGCCGAACCCGCGCAGGTCGGGCAGCAGCACCGCGGCGTCCAGGCGCCGCGCCACCTCGGCGAAGTCGGACCGGTCGCCCGGCCAACCGTGCAGCAGCAGGACCGTGCGGCCTTGGCCACCTCGGTCGTAGGCCAGCCGGAACCCGTCGACGGCCTGGCTGAATGCCCTGTGCACCGGGCCGCCTCAGAGAGTGTTGATCAGCTCGCGGGTGGCTGCCCTGCGCAGCTTGCCGGACGGTGTCTTGGGCAGCGACGCAGGCGCCAGCACCACCACCCGGGCCGGCCGCACGCCGACCGAGGAGACCACCCGCGAGGTGACGTCCTTGCGGATCAGCTCCTCCGCCTCCTTGTCACCCGCCCGGCGCGACTCCACCACCACCACGAACGACTCCCGCTTCGAGGAGCCCACCCCGGCGCCCTGCTCCAGCCGGACGGCGACCACGTTGCCGGCGCGCACCCCGTCCGCCTCGCCGGCCGCACGCTCGATGTCTGTCGGGTAGATGTTGCGGCCGCCCATGATGATCACGTCTTTGAGCCGGCCGCAGACCACCACTGTGCCGTCGGTCAGGTAGCCCTGGTCACCGGTGTCCAGCCAGCCCTCCTCGTTCTGGCCGGCCAGCGGACCGTCCATGGTCAGGTAGCCGGGGGTGACCGCCTCGCCGCGCAGCTGGATCGTGCCGACCTCCCGGTCGCCGAGCACCGTGCCGGACTCGTCGACCACCCGCGCGGTGATGCCCGGCAGCGGCGGCCCTAGCAGCGGGAACCGCCGCACCGGCCGGTCGCCGGAGACCGGGCCGGGTACCGCGCGCCGCCTGGCCTCCAGCTCCTCGGCGTCGATGCTGTCCACCCGCAGACCCGTCTCGATCGGCGCGAAAGAGACCCCGAGCGCGGTCTCGGCCATCCCGTAGGCCGCGACCACGCACTCGGCCCGCAGCCCGAACCGGGCGCCGGCGTCGGTGAACGCCGCCACCGCGTCCGGGTCGATCGGCTCGGCGCCGTTCAGCGCGAACCGCATGCTGGACAGGTCCAGCGAACCGTCCTCGGCGCGGCCCAACTGGCGGCCCAGCACCGCGTAGGCGAAGTTCGGCGCGGCGGTGACGGTGCCGCCGTAGCGGCTGATCAGCTCGGCCCAGAGCAGCGGGCGGGACAGGAAGTCGGTCGGGGTCACGCTGACCAGCTCCAGGCCGACGGTCATCGGCACGGTCAGGAACCCGACCATGCCCATGTCGTGGAACAGCGGCAGCCAGGACACCATGACGTCCCGGTCCACCCTCAGCTGGGATGCCTCGACCATGGCGGTGAGGTTGGCGTACAGGTTGCGGTGGGTGATCCGCACGGCCTTGGGGTCGGCGGTGGAACCGCTGGTCAGCTGCAGCAGCGCGGTGTCGTCCTCGCCGTGTGTGACGTCCGGCAACGGCGACTGCTCGGGACCGTCCTCGCCGAGCGCTGCGATCGACCGCACGGTGATGCCCCGCTCGGTGAGCACCTGGCCGAGCGCGTCGAAAGGCGGCCCGAGCAGCACCAGCCCGGCGTCGATCATGCCCAGCACCCGCACGGTGTCCTGCGCCCACTCGGCTAGGTCGGTGCGCGCGGTCGGCTGGTGCAACATCGTCACGCTGCCGCCGGCCAGCCAGGTAGCCTGCGCGGCCGGGGCGATCAGGATCGGGTCGGCGGCCAGCACCGCGACCGAGGTGCCCGGTGCCAGCCCGCCGGCAACCAGGTCGGCCGCCATCCGCCGCGCCGTCTCGTGCACCTGGGCCCAGGTGCGGCGGACCGGCTCACGCGGCTCGCCGGTGGTCATACCGCGCGGTGACTCGGCGGCGCTGGTCAGCAGCAGGTCGATGAATCGGCTCACGGTGCCAGAGCCTACTTCCGGGTAACGGATCTCGAGCGGCGTGCCGCCAACCATTCCTCGAGCACCGGGTAAAGCCGGTCAGCCCACGGCGGCGCGGGAGCGGACGCGGCTGAGTGCGAACAGCATCAGCGCGGTGACCGCGAGCAGCACCACGGTGCTGGCGCTGGCCAGGAAGCTGTCGCCCCGGTCGCTGGCGGTGAAGATCGTGACCGGCAGGGTGCGCCAGCTCGGCGGGTAGATCATGATCGTCGCGCCGAGCTCACCCATGGACAGCGCAACGGCCAGGCCGGCGGCAGCGGCCAGCGAGGGCAGCAACAAGGGCAGCCGCACCCGCAACAGCACCCGGGCCGGCCCGGCGCCCAGGCTGCGCGCGGCCAGCTCGTAGTCGGGGTCCAGCCGGTCCAGCCCGGCGGTCACCGTGCTCACGGTGAACGCCAGCACCAGCACCGCGTGCGCGGCGATGACGATCCACCGGGTACCGCCGAGCAGGACCGGCGCACGGTTGAACGCGATCAACAGGCCGAGCCCGATGACCACCGACGGCACCGCGATCGGCAGGTGGCACAGCCCGAGGATGAGGCGCCGCACCGGGCCCGGGGAGTCCTGGGCGGCGAGCGCGGCCCAGGTGCCGATCAGCAAGGACACCGCGCCGGCGAGTAGCGCGGTCTGCACGCTGACCAGCAGGCTGGCCAACCCGTCCGCGTCGAGCGCCTCGGCCAGGTGTGCACCGGTCAGGCCGCTGGGCAGCGCGCCGGTCCAGGAGCCCGCGACAGCGGCCAGCGCCAGCATCGCGAACGGCGCGATCACCACCACCACGAGCAGCACGGCAAAGACCGCGACCGCCACCGCCCTTCCGCTACGCGACCACAGCAGCATCGCTGGCTCCCTCCGGGCCGGACCTGGCGCGCAACCGCGCGAAACCCACCCGGTAACCGCCGTAGAGCAGCAACGACAGCGCAACCTGCGCGGTGGCCACCACCGCGGCGCCGGGTAGGTCGAGGCTTACCGCGCCCCGGACGTAGATCAACACCGGCAGCGTGATGACGTCCTTGGCGCCGGTGAACAGCACGATGCCGAACTCGTTGAGGGTCAGCAGCAGCACCAGGCTGCCGCCGGCGGCCAGCGCCGGTGTCACCTCGGGAAATACCACGCTGCGCAACACCCTCAGCGGCCCGGCGCCGAGGCTGGCCGCCACCTCCAACTGCTCGCGAGGCAGCGCGGCAAGTCCGGCCAGCAGCGGGCGGACCACGAACGGGGTGAAGAAGGTGATCTCGGCGAGGATCACGCCGAGCGGCGAGGTCAGCAGCGACGGCACCTGGGCGCCCTGGCCG
This sequence comes from Pseudonocardia sp., assembly GCA_036500625.1. Classification (GTDB taxonomy): domain Bacteria; phylum Actinomycetota; class Actinomycetes; order Mycobacteriales; family Pseudonocardiaceae; genus Pseudonocardia. The sequence continues at coordinate 4,322 of DASYBQ010000202.1, forward strand.
GCCACCGAGGTGACCACCACCCGCAGCACCCCGGCGCTGCCGTACAGGAAGGTGAACGCCAAGGTGATCAGGAAGGACGGCACGGCCAGCACGGTGTCGATGAGGCGGGCCGCAAGGCCGGCGCCGGGGAACGGCACGAACGCCAGCACCAGGGCAAGGAACGAGCCGAGCACGAGCGCGCCTGCGGTCGAGCCGAGGGCGATCTGGGCGGTACGACCGAGCGCGCCGAGGAACTCGGCCGAGGTCAGCACACCCGACCAGCTGGAAAAGCTCAGCGCGCCGTCCCGGTCCCGCACCGACTCGCCGAGTACCGCCGCCATCGGCCAGCCGACGAAGCCGAGCACCAGTACCAGCGGCGGCGCCACCCAGGCGGCGGCCGGGACAGCGGGCCACCCACGTCCGGTGGCCGGCGACGCGGCGGCGTGGCTGGTCATGGCGCACTCCCCGGCGGGGCCGCCGCGAAGGGCGCGCTCGCGCGGGCGCCGGTGTCGGATGGGGTGTCGGGTTCCGGGTCCGAGGGCAGCAGGCTGCCGGAGCGCGGCGGGATGTGCATGCCCACCCGGTCCCCGACCTGGTGACGCGTCTCGCCCGGTTGGTCGATCTCCACAAGCAGGTCGGGCAGCGCGTCGACGGCGATGGTGACCCGGGTCGCCGGGCCGCGCCACTGTGCGCCGGTGACCCGAGCGGGCAGCACGTCGGGGCCGTCGCGCGAGCTGGTCAGCCGCAGCGCGTGCGGTCGCACCGCGAGGACCGCCCGCGCGCCGGCCGAGCAGCCCGCCGCCCGGTCGGTGACGAACTCGGCGCCGCCCACCCGGACCACCGCCGAGGACTCGTCGGGGGTCGCGGTGACGGTGACC